>JAZFWH010000030.1:0-30101 GCA_036482635.1 Myxococcota bacterium | reverse complement strand
TGCCCGCCCGCAGGGTCGCGAGCCTGTGCTTCGGCGGGTCCGATCGGCGCGACCTCTACGTGGTGACCGCCGACAGCACGGACGATGCGAACCTGGCGGGCTCGATCCTGGCGACGCGCGTGGAGGTTCCGGGCCTGCCGGTTCCGCCAGCGCGGATCTAGTCCGCTGAAACTCCGCTCGGCTGCGCCTCGCTGCGCGGAGGCCGACTCTCGAGTCGGCCTCCTAGCCCCGCCTTAGCCGGCGAGCCGAGCGCAGGCGCTCGGGCTACTCCTCGGCGTCCTGGTCGGACTCCACGTCGGTGGTGCGATCGTAGATGTCGTCGGAGATCACGATCGGCTGGCTGGCGTCGACGGTGTAGTCCGCCAGGGCCGAGCCGAACGACAGCAGTGTCACCGCGGCCAGGGTGCCGAGCGCGAGTGTGCGCGGTCGAAGCGGAGCGGTCTTCACGATGGCCTCCGGGTTCCCCTGATCTCTTCGGCGGGACTCGTCTCGCGCTTGACGGCGCGGCTGCGGGCGGATCGGCCATTTCGCCCCTCGTCTGGGGCGTAGAGTTCCAGTTCTAGCGCGCCGCGCTGGCGCCGCGGCGACGATGCGGCTAAGCACGGGCGGCAGGCGTCATGGCTCCGCCCCTTCCCCGCTCCACCAAGCTCTGGTACGGCCTCGGGCAGGCAGCCCAGGGCATCAAGGATCAGGCCTTCGGCTACTTCCTGCTGTTCTACTACACGCAGGTAGTGGGGCTGTCGGGCTGGCTCGCCGGCCAGGCGGTGTTGATCGCGCTGGTCTTCGATGCGTTGTCGGACCCGATTGCGGGCGTCTTCTCCGACCGGCTCCACAGCCGCTGGGGTCGCCGGCACCCCTTCATGTACGCGGCCGCGCTGCCGGTGGCGGTCTGCTTCTACTTCACCTTCGCGCCCCCGTCCGGGCTCGGGCAGGCGGGCCTGTTCGCCTGGCTGACGTTGTTTGCGGTCCTCACGCGTCTGATGCTGACGCTCTTCTTCGTTCCGCACCTCGCGCTCGGCGCCGAGCTCTCCGCGGACTACGAAGAGCGCACCCGCATCGTCGCGATTCAGCACGTCTTCTCGGTCGGCGGCGCGGCGGCGGGGGGCGCCCTGGGGCTGCTGGTCTTCATGCGGCCGACGGCCGCCTACGCCGACGGGCAGCTGAATCCGGCTGCCTACGCTCCCTTCGCGCTGAGCCTGGCCGTCGGGATCTTCGCGACCATCTTGCTGTCGGCATGGCGGACCCACTGGCGCATCCCCTTCCTCCCGCAGCCCCAGCCCGCGTCGCAGGCGGGTCACGCGCTCGGCGCGATGCTGGACGGCGTGCGGGAGGCGTTCCGCATCCGCTCTTTTCGCGCGCTGTTTCTCGGCACGCTGCTGGTGTACACGGCATGGGGCGTCACCACTTCGCTCGGCCTCCACCTGGGCACCTACTTCTGGCGCGCGACAACGGACCAGCTCTTTCTGTGGGGCGTGGCGAACTACACGGGGACCTTTCTCGGCCTCGCCTACTGGCCGCGCGAGGTGAGCCGCCTGGACAAGAAGCCCGTCTTCATCCGGGGCATGGCGGCGTATGCCGTCTTCCTCTCCGGCGCGGCCTTCGCAAAGCTCGCCGGTCTGTGGCCCGCCGCCGGCAGCCCCGCCGACATCCCGCTCTTCATCTTCACCACCGGCTTCCTGGCACACTTCGCGCTGGCCGCGACCATGGTGACGGGCCGCTCGATGATGGCCGACGTGACCGACGAGGACGAGCTGCGCCACGGCCGACGCCGCGAGGGCATCTTCTTCGGCGCGGTCTCCTTCTCGGCGAAGGCCTTCTTCGGGTTCGGCAGCCAGATCGCGGGCGTCATCGTCGGGTTGGTGGGACTCGAGCCCCGCGCGAAGCCCGACGAGGTGAGCGCCGAAGTCGCGCGCGGCCTCGGCCTCTCGCTGGGGCTCTCGATCCTGTTCCTGGCCGGCCTCTCGCTGGCCTTCTTCTCGCGCTACGACATCTCGAGAGCCCGCCAGGCTGCCGTGCGCACCGAGCTCGACCGGCGCGGATAGTGGCCCGATGCGCGCCCAATCGGTGATCCGGCCCACGAAGGCGAGGCCCGGCGCGGCCGAACAGCGGGTTGTCATGCGCTCGATCGCTCTCTTGCTCATCACCTGCCTCTGGTACGGCTGTCACGCCGCGGAGGACCTGCGCGGGGAGCTGGTCGCCTTCGTCTCCGGCGAGGAGGAGGTGGCGCCGGATCCGTTGGTGCACTGCCGCGTCGGGGAGAGCGGGCAGTTCGTGCGAGAATCGCGCTGTGAGCGGCTCGGGGGGTGGGTCGACGAGCCCCTTTGGGCGCGCTCTCCCTGATTTCGCGCCCCTTCGCCAACGGCACCGCCCGGTGCGTCCGGCGGCCGCGGCTCCCGTATACTGCCGGGGTCGGCGGGAAGCCCCGTTTCGGACTCACCGGCGACGCAGGAGGGGGAATGCAGCGGCTTCGAGATCGGAGACGGGTCTTGCGAGGTGCGCCGGGCGCGCTGCTCAGCGGCGCGCTGCTCGCGTTCGGCTGCGCCAGCACCTCCGGCAGCCAGGGCGTCTGGGTGAAGACCGAGGGAGCAGCTGCGACGGCCGAGGAGGTCAGCACCGCCAGGTCGGCTTGCGCCCGCAGGCTGAGGGCGGGGCCGCAGAGCCGACCTCACCGCCTGAGCCACCACGAGTGGGGCCGCAACATGCTCCGCTGCATGCAGGAGAGCGGGTTCGAGTTCGTGGAGGACACCCCGGACTCCTGACGGAGCGGGCAGGGGCGGAGCCCGATTGAACCTCCAGCGGCAGGCCGCAATGCTGGCCGTGCTCGGACTGTGGGCGCCGTCGCCCGCGTCGGCGCGCGTGGTGCTGGTCGGCATCGACGGCGGCTCCTGGCCGCTGATCGACGCGGCCGTCGCCCGCGGCGAGCTGCCGGGCTTTGGCGCGCTCGCTCGGCGGGGCGTCAGCGCGGAGCTCGAGACGGTCGAGCCGGTCACTTCGCCAGCGGTCTGGACGAGCATCGCCACCGGAAGGCGACCCGAGATCCACGGCGTGACCGACTTCTTCCGCACCCGCCTCGACGTGGCCGCGCCCACGGTCTTCGAGAGGCTGGCCGCGCAGGGGCGTCGCGTCGGTCTCTACGACTACCTCATCAGCTGGCCACCCCCGGCGCTGCCGCGGGGCTTTGCCATCCCCGGCTGGCTGCGCCGGGACGGACGCGTCGAGCCCCCCGATGTCTTCGCGCGCGCCGGTCTCACGCCCTATGCCTTCTCGGTCGACGGTGTGCGCACCCCTGACGCCTTCGTGGAGGCCATCCGCCGCGAGCTCGAGCAGAAGCCGGCGCGCTTCAACCGGCTGGCGGAGGTCTTCGAGCTCGACCTGGGCGCCGTGGTGTTCTACGCGTTGGACGCCGCGGGCCACCGCTTCTGGAGGGCCGCCTTCCCGGACGAGTTCGCGACGGCGTCGCCCGCGAGCGAGGCGCGCTACCGAGCCGTCATCGCCGACACCCTGAGCGGTCTCGACCGCGCGCTGAGTGAGATCGCGGCGGCGCTGGGCCTCGACGACACCCTCCTGGTCGTCTCGGACCACGGCCTTCAGGCGCGCGACCGCCTCGACCGCATCTGGTCGCTCCACCTGGACGAGCGACTGGCCGGGACCCCGTTCGATCCCGGGCGAAACGCCGTGGTGATCGACGGAGATTTCGTGGCCGGGACCCTGCGCGTGCTGCCGGGTCCGTTCGAGCAGCGCGAAGCGACGCTCGAGCGCCTCGTCGCCCTGCTCGCCTCCGCGCAGGCCCCGGACGGCGAGCCGCTCATCGACGTCGAGGTGCTGGACGTCGCCCCGCGCCCGCCCCAGGCCCGTCGCTGGTGGTGGCAGCGGCTGCGCCAGTGGGCGATCCGCTTGTACGTAGAGCGGTTCTTCGACGTCAGGCTCGATCGCCCGGCGCACGCCTACGTCTTCGCGCGCCCGCGCAGCGAGCCGCTCGACCGGCTCTGGCCCGACGGAAACGTGCGCTTCGCCGGGGAGGTCATGCCGATCGGGGCGCTCGTCCACGTGGACGACTTCACGGGAGGGCATCACGAAACCGGCATCTTCCTGGCCGCCGGCGGGGCGATCCGCCGCGTGCCCGAGCGCGGTGAGCTCTCGGTCCTCGACGTGGCTCCGCTGCTCTTCTACCTCGCGGGCAGTGGCGTGCCCGACGACCTGGAGGGGCGTGTTCCCGCGGCGTGGATTGCTCCCGAGCACCTGGCCGCGCACCCGATCCGCCGCGTCCCCGCCAGCGAGCTGCCGGGTCTGCCGCGCGAGGCCGAGCCCACGCCCGAGGACGCGGTGCTGCGCGAGCGACTTCGCGCGCTGGGCTATCTGGAGTGAGGCGACCGGCCCGGGCGGAGTGAGGCACCGCGTCAGGGCGCGGCCTCCTCCTCCACCTCGATCTCCAGGCGCTTGCGTTGCTGCGCGGCTCGCTTGCGCGCCCGGACGCGCTCGCGCTCGATCTCGACCCGGAGCTGCTTGCGCACCTGCTCGCCGCGCGCCTTCTCCGCGGTCAGGTCGACGCGCCCCGTGTTGCGCAGGCAGTCGCCCAGCGCCCCGCTGCCGAGGAAGTCGAACTCGCGGGGGATCGCCAGGGGCGGCGCTTCGGGGTCGAAGTCCACCGAGAGCTCGGCACGCGTCCGCGCCCCGCCCTCGCTGCGGGCGACCACTTCGATGCGGTTGACCCCGGGCGCCAGCGGGACGAAGCCGCCCCAGCTGCCGTCCGGGGTCATGCGGAACGGCTGCGCGCGCTGGCCGGTGGTCGCGTTGCGCAGCTCCAGGGCTTCCAGGCCGCTCAGATCGACCTCCCGGACGGCCGCCACCACGTCGCCCGCGTTGCGCACCGGGATGAACTGGCCCCCCGTCTGCGACGCGATCTCGAGCACGGCCAGCGGGCCCTCGAGGGCGTCGGGCCCGACGGCCAGCGTCGTCACCCGCACCTTCGCGCGGTTCGCTCGCGCGGCGCCCTGGAGCGCCGTGCGGACGTTGTCGGCCTCGGCCCCCACGCCGTAGGGGAGGGTGGGTCGGCCGTCGGTGAAGAAGACCACCGCCCGTGCGTGCCTCGGCTCGACCGTGGATCGCGCGCCGTTCAGCCCCAGCAGCTCGATGGTCGCCCGGTCCAGCGCCGCCGCCATGTGGGTACCTCCCGCGGGAACCTCCAGACGCAGCTCGGCGAGGGCGCGCTGGACCTGTGCGTGGTCCGTGGTCAGCGGCGTGCGCGTCAGCGCGTCCGGGCGGTCCTCGCCGCCGAATTCACCGCCTCCCGGATTGGCGGGTCCGCCGGCGAAGGTCACCAGCGCGACTCGCGTGCGCCGTCGATCGAGTGAGCTCAGCAGCCGGCGCGCCGCCTCGACCTCCGCCGCGAGGATCGAATCGTCCGGGTCGCTGCTCGACGCACCGAACACGAACCCGACCTGTCGGACCTCGGAGCGACCGAGGCTGCCATCGGCGTCGACGTCGCCGCCGCTGGCGGCCGCGGTGGACACCGAGGTGTCGATCACGATGACCAGGTCCAAGCCATCCCGCTCGGCCTCGGTGGCCCTGCCGGCCACGAACAGGCCGCAGGCCGACGGTCCCACCACGGCGCCGTCCGCGGGGTATTCGACTTCGAGTCGCGGCGCTTCGGCCCCGCCGGCCACGCCGCCGACGAGAACGCCGAGTGCAACGGGAACGACGAGGAACAGACCCCGGTGGGGGGGCACCGTCTTCAGCTTTCGGAGCGCCGCAGCAGCTCCGGGTTGCGGGCTTCCACCAGCCGGCGGAGTCCTTCGCGCCATGGGAGCGCGGTCCGGCCCAGGTGCTGGTGCATGCGGGTGAGGTCCAGTGTCAGGCTGCCGATCGTGTCCGCCGTGTAGCGGAAGCGTGGCTCCAGCCCCGTGAGCTCGCCCAGGTACTCGCACCACTGTTCGATGCTCACCGCTTCGCTTCCCCCCCAGTTCAGGGTGACGGCCGGGACGCTGGCCAGCTCGAGCAGCTTCGGGATGTGCGAGATGTAGTCGTCCTCGTGCAGCGGGTTGAAGCGGCTGGGCTTGTCGGAGTGGACGGGAATGGTGTGCCCCGACTTCAGCATCAGCAAGTGGAACCACGGCCAGCCGCCGTTGTCTCCGTAGGGCACGCTCAGGCGGGCGATCGTCGTCGGCAGGTTCCACTGGCGCGCGGCGAAGCGCGCCACGGTCTCGGCGGCGATCTTGCAGATGCTGTAGGTGGGCATCATCACGCGGTGGTTGTCACCCAGGGCATCGGTCTCGCGCAGGGCCTGATGGCCCGCGTACTGGTAGACGGCCGCGGACGAGCAGTGGAGGAACGCCCGCGCCCTGCGGCAGTGGTGCATCAGCCGGCCGAGCCCCTCCGCGTTGGCAGCCAGGTCGTAGTCGAAGTCGCCGCTCTTGACGACGGCGAAGTTCACCACGCAGGTGAAGTCGTCGGGGACGTGGTCGAGCGAAACCTCCGCGAGGTCCGCTTGCATGCACCGCACGCCGACGGCCTCGAGGCGTTCGCGGTCCTCGGGCTTGCTGAAGCGAGCCAGCCCGTGGACCTCGTTGTGCCTGGCGAGCTCTCGCGCGACCGGAAAGCCCACCTGGCTCGCGGGGCCGGTGATCAGGATCTTCTCGCCGCTCAGCACGCGCGCCCCCGTATGCGGTGATTCTCCACATTCCACAGCGGTTGTAACGGCCTGTGCGCAACCAGCCGCGGGCGAGACAGCCCGGCTCGCGCGCGTTACTTTCCCGGCGCCGAGCGGAGGAACTGACGCCGTGCCCCCCCGAACGCTGGCCGAACGGGCCCCCCAGACCGACGCGACCGCAGCGGCCCTCGAGGCCGTCTACCACTGGAACTACCAGCCCGAGATCGACCGGCTCCGCACGCTCTACGCCAACGCCCTGGAGCGCCAGTGGATCGCCGTGCGCGACCTGGACTGGGAGCGCGGCGTCGACCCGGAGGCCTTCTCGCGCAGCTTCTCGCTGGCGGGGATCCCGATCCACCAGACGGAGTTCTGGAAGAACCTCGACGCGCAGCTCAAGTGGGAGATCTCGCGGCGCACCGCCGCCTTCCTGCTCTCGAACTTCCTGCACGGCGAGCAGGGCGCGCTGATGGTCGCCGCCCAGCTCGTGAACGCCGTGCCCCACATGGACGGCAAGTTCTACGCCGCCACCCAGACCCTGGACGAGGCGCGCCACGTCGAGGTCTTCTCGGCCTTCATCGGGATGCTCGACGAGGTCCATCCGATCATGCCCTCGCTCAAGAACCTGCTGGATGCGACGCTCGGCCACCCGAGCTGGACGCACAAGGCGGTGGGCATGCAGGTCGTCGTGGAGGGTCTGGCGCTCTACGCGTTCCGCGACATGCGCAACACCACAGAGGAGCCGCTGTTGAAGCAGCTCCTCACCTACGTGTCGCGAGACGAGGCGCGCCACACGGGCTACGGGATCATCTACCTCTCCCACGTGCTCAAGACCCTGAGCCCGGAGGAGATCGCGGAGCTCGAGGACTTCGCCTTCGAGGCGGCGCGGCTGCTGGCGGATTCGCGCTCGGGTACGTCGATGCGCCAGTCGGCGCTCGAGATCTGGCGGGAGGCGGGGCTCGACCCCAAGCTCGTGTTCGCCGAGCTGCTGAAGGAGCGCGAGAAGATCGACGCCGCCAGCGGGGGCGCCGCCGGGCCCCTGCGCGGCTTCGTGATTCCCACGCTGCGCGCGCTCGGTCTGTTCAGTCCGCGCATCGAGGGCCACTTCTTCGAGATGTTCGCCGCCAACTTCGGCGAGGAGCGCGCCCGCCGCCTGAACCTGCACCTGGAGCTTCCGGAGGATCTCGACGCCTGGATCGAGCAGGGTGCCTGAAGGCGGCTCGGCGGCGCCCCCGCCTCGCGGCGGGGAGCGGTTGCCGCTCGGGACGCTGCTGGCTTTCGGCGTTCCCGCCTCCGGCATCGCCTTCTATATCCTCTTCATCCAGTTCTACTTCCTCAAGTTCGCGACCGACGTCCTGCTGATCGCCCCCGCCGCGATCGGCCTGCTGTTCGGCGCCGGGCGCATCTGGGACGCGGTCTCCGACCCGCTCGTCGGCTACTGGAGCGACCGCACGCGCACGCGCATCGGGCGGCGGCGCCCGTGGATGTTCGCCGCGCTCCCGCTCCTCGCGGTGACCTTCGTGATGGTGTGGAGCCCGCCCGCGGGCCTGGGGAGCGGCGCCCTGGTCGCCTGGTCCGCCGTCGGCCTGGTGGGCTTCTACACGGCGTTCACGATCTACAGCGTTCCCCACCTCTCGCTCGGCGCGGAGCTCAGCGACGATCACCACGAACGCAGCCGGATCTTCGCCGTGCAGCGCATGGCCTTCACGCTGGGCATGATGCTGGCCTTCGCGGGGATCCAGTACGTGAGCAATGCCCAGGACGAGCGGGCGACGGCGAGTGGGTTCGCGGTCCTGGTGGCGGTGGGGGTGACGCTGCTGCTGCTGCTGCCGCCCGCGGTGCTGCGCGAGCCCGCCCGGCACCAGGGCCGCGGCGCGACCAGCGCCTTCGGCGCGCTGCGCGACGTCCTCCGCAATCCCCACGCGCGCATCCTGCTCAGCGTCTGGTTCATCGACAGCCTGGGGGGCGGTGTGCTCGGCGTGCTCGCCCCGTTCGTGACCGAGTACATCCTCGGGCGTCCGGACCTGATCGGCGTGATACCCGCGTTCTTCGTGTTCGCGGGCGTCGCCGCGATTCCCGTGTGGGTCTACCTGTCGCGGCGCTTCGGCAAGCGGAACGTGTGGATCGTCGGCATGCTCGGCACCTCCGGGTTCTTCGGGGCCACCTTCTTCGTGGGCGAGGGCGACCTGGTCCTGCTCGCCGGCCTGCTGGTCGGCGCGGGAGCGTCGATGGGCTGCGGCGGCGTGATCGGGCAGTCGATGCTCGCCGACGTGGTCGACTACGACGAGTACACCAGCGGGGAGCGCAAGGAAGGCTCCTACTACGCGGCCTGGGGATTCGCCCTGAAGCTGGCGATGGGCCTCGTCACCATGGGCGCGGGCACCGCCCTTCAGCTGGCCGGCTTCCAGCCCAACGTGGAGCAGACGGAGACCGCCAAGCTCGCGCTGAGCGGGATCTTCGCGGGGGTGCCGTTCTTCGCCTTCCTGCTGGGCGCGCTGCTCTTCCGCCGCTTCCGCCTGGACCAGGCCGAGCACGGACGCATTCGCGCCGAGCTGCTGCGGCGCGCCGAGGAGCCGGCGGCCCCACCGCACGCCGGCTAGGCTCGCCGCGCGATGGCCCGCGGGCGGGCCCGGACCGATGCCTCGAGCGGCTCGCCGGGCGCGTCGTCCGCCGCGCCGCGGCTGGCCTGAGGAGGTCCGGCGCCGGTCGCTACACTTCGCAGGCGGCTGACGGGAGGGACGCGGAATGGCAGACGGGACGCTCGCGCTGGACAGCGTCGACATCATCGGCAACGACACCTACGCGCAAAACGGCTATCCCCACGAGGGCTGGGCGCTGCTGCGCCGGGAAGCGCCCGTGTTCTGGTACGACCGCGACGTGAAGCTGCCCTTCTGGGCGATCACCAAGCACGCGGACATCGTCACGATCTCGCGCCGGCCGCAGACCCACCTCAACGCGCCGCGCCTGGCCGTGTTCCCCGAGTTCTCCCCACCGGAAGAAGACGAGCGGATCGCGCGTCACCTGCTGAACATGGACGCGCCGGATCACGGCAGCTACCGCAAGCTGGCCGCTCCCCACCTCACGCCGCGGGCGATTCGCAGGCTCCAGCCCGGCATCGAGCGGATCGCGCGCGAGATCCTGGACGAGCTGACCCGGGACGGGGAGGTCTCCGAGACCGACTTCGTCCTGGCGGTGTCCGCGACGCTGCCGCTCTCGGTGCTCGCCGAGATGCTGGGCGTCCCCCGCGAGGACTGGCGCCTGATGTTCCGGTGGACGAACTCGATCGTGGGCTCACAGGACCCGGAGTACTCCCAGGGGACGCCCGGCGAGACGGTGAGCTCGGCCCGCAAGCAGCTGTTCGAGTACTTCTGGAAGATGGTGGAGGAGCGGCGCGTCCGGCCCCGGGACGACATCGTGAGCGTCCTGGCCAACGCCAAGCTGGACGGTCAGGAGCTTCCCCCCTTCGAGCTGCTCTCCTACTACTTCCTGCTGGTGGTGGCGGGCAACGAGACCACGCGCAACGCCATCAGCGGGGGCCTGCTGGCGCTGATCGAGAACCCGGACGAGTTCGAGAAGCTCAAGCGCGATCCCGGCCTGGTGGAGACCGCTTCCGAGGAGATTGCGCGCTGGACGACCCCCGTGATCCAGTTCTGCCGCACCGCCACTGAGGACTTCGAGCTGCGCGGCCAGAAGATCAGGGCCGGGGAGTCGATGTGTCTGTTCTATCCCTCGGCGAACCGCGACGAGGAGGTCTTCGACGCCCCGTTCGAGTTCCGGGTGGACCGCCGTCCGAATCCCCACCTGGCCTTCGGGATCGGTGAGCACTTCTGCCTGGGAGCCAACCTGGCGCGGCTGGAGCTGCGCGTGATCTTCCGCCAGCTCGCCGAACGGCTCGACCAGGTCGCGCTCAGCGGACCGGTGGAGCGCCTGCGCTCCAGCTTCCTGGGTGGCGTCAAGCACATGCCGATCCGCTACCGGCTCCGCCCCGCCCGGAGCTAGCAGGCCGACTCGAGAGTCGGCCTGCGCGCAGCAAGGCGCAGCCGAGCGGAGTTTCAGCGGACTAGGCCTCGCCGCCCGCGGCCCCGCTGCGCAGGGCCCGGATCAGGAAGGGGCGGGTTCGGGCCGGCTCGACCAGTTCGCCCAGGGATCCCACGTCGCGCGCCCGTTCGACGCTGTGGATCGCGTCGAACTCCGCCGCGACCTGGCGCTGCTGCTCGAGGATCGCCTCCGCGAGTGCTCCCTCGAACTTCTCCCTCGCCTCGGCTCCGGGTCGCGCGCGGAGCTCCCCCTCGAGCGCCGCGACACGCGGGTCCGACAGCGCCCGGGAGCGGACCTGGCGGGCGAAGACCACCGATGCGGCCGGTGCCCCGCCGATCACCGACGCGAAGGAGCCCTCCAGTGCCGAGGCGCGCAGTCCCGGATTGAGTGCCTGCGAGAACACCACGTAGGCGCCGCCGTGGTAGCGCGACACGACGAGAAAGAGAATGGGCCCCTCGAAGTTCACCACCGCGCGGGCGATCTCTGCACCGTACTCGAGCTGGAGCTTGCGCATCGACTCGGGCGAGCCGTCGAAGCCCGAGAGGTTCGCAAGCACCACCACCGGCCGGTTGCCGCTGGCCGCGTTGATGGCTCGCGCCACCTTCTTGGAGGAGAGCGGGAACAGCGTGCCGGCGGTCCAGCTCTGCGGCCCGTCGAGCGGGCGGTAGCCCTGGCGCGGGGTGTTGCGGCTCTCGATGCCGACCAGACAGACCGGGAAGCCGCCGACCAGCGCATCTCCCACGATCGCCGTCTCGGCGCCGACCATCGACCGCCAGCGCTCGAGGAAGCCGCCGTCCCGGTCGCTGACCGCCTCCATTACGGCGCGCATCGGGAACGGGCGCCGGCGGCCCGGGTTGGTGGCGTCGTCGAAGATCTCGCCCACGCTGCGAAAGCCCTCGCCGTCCTCGGCGCGGCACGGAAAGTCGCAGATCGAGCGGTCTTCGGGGTCACTCGTTTCGGAGCGCCGCGGCGCGCACTCGCCCGGCACCACGTAGGTGTAGCGGTAGTGCTCGTAGAGGATTCGATACGCGTCGGCCAGGTCGCGCGCGAAGTACTGGGCTTCGCCGTTGGGCCCCATGATGCGCTCGAAGCCGCCGATGGCGACCTCGTCCTCGGCCGAGACAGCGCCGGAAGCCTCCAGAGCGGCGCGTCCGGTCAGCACCATCGATCCTTGCGGCGTCATGATCAAGGCGCCCCTGGTGTGCGGCAGCATGGTCGCCAGCGCGTTGAAGTAGCTCTGGGCGCCGACGTTGACTCCGTGCACGATGATGTGGATCGATCCGCCGCTCTGCGTGAACTGGACGATGCGCCTCACCACCCGCGCGGTCGCGTCCAGGTTCTCGGTTCCGCTCTCCATCGAGATCCTCGCCCCGCTCGAGACCGGGATCCACTCGAGCGGCAGCGAGAGCCGGTCGGCGAGGTCGATGGCGGCGACGATGCGGTCGCACTCCGCGCCGGCGAGTGACCCCATCCCCATGGTGGGATCCGAGAGCATCAGCACCCGCTGCATGCCCTCCGGAATTCTGTCGGTCGGGGTGTTGATGACGCCGAACACGATCGCGGCCCGGTTCTTCCCGAAGGGGCGGCCGGCCGCGCTCAGCGCGACGGGCCGGGCGGCGCCGGAATCGAGCTCGTACTCCTCGAACGTCCCGACGGGCAGCGAGACGCCACCGCTGCCGAGCGCCGGCGCCGGCCCGGATCCGCTGCCGGTGAGCATGCGGACGATCTCGTAGGGGTAGACGAGGCCCCGGCGGCGCGCCTCGACGACCTTGCGCTCGTAGTCGCTGCAGGGCTGCAAACGCTCCGTATGCGGGTGGCGCCTGCGGATCTCCATGTTGGAGCCGGTGATGTCGGAGATCACGAACTCCACCGGTTGGGCGGGGCGACCGGGCGCCCGGCGGTCGAGGACGTGCAGGCGCACGACGACCTTCTCCAGGCCCAGGTGCCGCGTCGCCGGCGCCAGCCGGCGCGCCAGCTTCTGGACGAGCTGGCCGTCCAGGAAGACCTCGTTCGCGACGAACAGGGCGATGCGATTCCAGTGCAGCCGCCTGCCCGGGTCGCGGACGCCGAGGATGGAGCGCAGGGCCCGCGTCGCCTCGTAGAAGGAGTGCTCGAAGGCGGGCAGCTGCAGCGCCGCGTCTCGTCCTTCGTCGGGCGACTGCCCCCCCCGCACGTCGGCCAGCACGAAGATGCGCTCGTCGGCGCGAACCGTGCGACTGCGCCCGTAGAAGCAGATCACCCCGTCGCCGGCGGGAATCCGCTCGAGCTCGAACTCGGCGAGGCGCCCCAGCTCGATGCGCCGGGCCGTGACCGGGTGGAGGCCGTGCTGGCCGGGGAGCTGGCGTGCCCCGTCCGCGGAGAAGGCGAAGCTGCGGTGCTCGGCGTCGCCGGAGGGCCGGATCGCTGAGACGGTGGCGCGCAGGAGCTCGGGCCCCGGAGCGCGCAGCGCGCGCAGCGGCTCGACCAGCGCGTCCAGGTCCTGTCCCTCGGTCACCGGAACGATGATCTCCAGCTCGTCCGGCGTGGACCGGCCCGCGTCCCGCTCCGCGGCCGCCGTGCGGATCAGCCCGGCCGCGGTCTCGGCCAGCCGCTCCGGCGGGCAGGTCGCGCCCAGCACGCGGCGTCCGCCAGCGAACTCCAGGCGTTCGAGGCCGTGGTCTTCCAGCGAAGAGTGATGGCTCAGCGGAATCTCGGGGGAGTAGAGCCTCCGGACGTACGCGGCCCGCGCGATCGCCCGGCGGCGCGGATCCGGGTCGCCCAGCCAGCGGCCCACCCGGTTGAATGCGCTGCGCGGCGCGTCGGCCAGGTGGCGCAGCACCTCTTCGGGGGGCTCGCTGGGCTCGGACTCGGCGGCGGACCACCAGCGCTCGAGCCGCTTGCTGGTGCGTTCGGCGAGCCGCTCGATGCGCGGTCTCTCGAAGATCAGGTAGGCGGCCTCGGCCGCTCCGTCGGCGACCGCGTCGCTCACCAGTCCGCGCATGCCGGCGATGCGACCCAACGCACCCTCCAGGACGCGGTCGTCGCCCAGATGGATCCCGCAGCGCGCGAGCTCGGTCACACGGCGCAGCACGGCCAGCACGAGCCGATGCCGCAGCGGCGCCGAGTGCCGGGTGGCGAGAAGCCGCAGCACTGCCCGCTCCAGGGCGTCGCTCGGGTCGAGAGCGTGGATGCCGTAGTGCGCCAGGGCGCCCCGGGCGAGCGCGAGAAACTCCTCGCTGATGCCCGCGCCGCTGGCGTGCAGGCGACGCACGAGCATTCCGAGCCGTGCGCTGTTCGAGGGCCCGAGGTCCCCGCCCACCGACGCGCTCGGCGAGCGTATGAAGAGCTGCTCCACGTCGGCGAACACCGCCAGCTCGCGGCGGATCTCCGCCAGCTGCCAGCGGAACCCCTCGGAGAGCCCCTCGGGCAGCGGCGCCCCGATGAACGAGGCGAGCAGCTCCGTGCGATCCGGGTGCGCGTCGTAGCCGAGGAGTACGCGGCGCACCTCTTCGCGCACGGCGTCCAGGGCGCAGTCGCGCGCCTCGGGCTGCGCGGCGTCGGCCGCCGCCAGGGCCGGTGCGGACAGCTCACCCGCCGACTGCCGGGCGAACAGGGGCTCGAGCGGATCCGGCAGGTCGAACAGCTGCAGCCGCTGGCTGGCGGCGCTGGAGACCGGTGCGGAGGCGCCCGGATCGATCACCAGCAGCACGTCGCCGGCGGCGACCTGACGGCCGGGGCGCGCGCGCAGCTCGTCGACCACGCCGGAGATGGGCGCCTCGAAGCCGATCTCCATCTTCATGGCCTCGAGCACGCCGAGCACCTGCCCCGCTTCGACCCGCTGCCCGGGCTCTACGTGGATCGCGACCACCACGGCGGGCGCCCCCGCCCGCACCTCGCCCGCGGCCTTGCCGCCGAAGCGGTGGGGGTGGCCCTCCACCTCCACGCGCAGGCCCGAGTCGGTCGCGTCGTAGAGCACGCGCAGCGTGCGCTCGCCGATCTCCAGGCGCGCCGCGTGGGCGCTCTCCTCGCGCAGGCTGGCCGCCACGGTGCGCCCGTCGAGATGGACGCAGTAGCGCCACGAGCCCACGGCGAACACCTCGAGTCGGTACGAGGCGCCGGCCTGGGTGAGGTCGATCTGCTGACCCTGCGAGGAGGGCACCCGGTCGGCCGAGATGCTGCTCGCGTCGGCGTAGAAGTTGAGGCGCGCCGCGTGGCGGTTTCTCTGGTAGGAGAGGATCGCCGCCGCGACCAGGGCCTCGACGGCGTACTCGCGCCCGCTGGGTCGGCCGGCCACGAAGCGATCCAGCCAGGTGGTGTCGACGCCGCCCGCGCGGTAGTCGGGGGCGTCGAGGACGTCGAGCAGGAAGCCCTTGTTGGTCGCACCGCCCGCGATCACGATGTCGAAGTCCGCCAGGGCGCAGGACAGCCGCGCGCGGGCCTCCTCGCGGTTGTCCCCGCTGGCGATCACCTTGGCCACCAGCGAGTCGAAGAAGGGCGGGACGACGCTGCCGGCCGCGACCCCGGTGTCGACGCGCAGGCGGGGACCCAGCGCGGGGTCGAAGCGAGCGATCGTCCCGGGGGCCGGCTGGAAGCCGGCGTCGGGATCCTCGGCGCAGACGCGCGCTTCGATGGCGACGCCGCGCTCGGCCACGCGCAGGGCGGCGATCGACTCACCCCGCGCGATGCGGATCTGGAGCTGGACGAGATCGAGGCCGGTGATCGCCTCGGTCACGCCGTGCTCCACCTGGAGTCTCGGGTTCATCTCGAGGAAGTAGAAGGCGTCGCCCGCGACCAGGAACTCCACGGTCCCCACGCCGGCGTAGCCCACGCGCTCGGCGATGCACACGGCGGCGCTCTGAAGGCGGTCGAGCATCCCCGGCGCGAGGCCGGGCGGGGGAGCCTCCTCGAGCAGCTTCTGGTGGCGGCGCTGCACGGAGCAATCGCGGCAGCCCAGCGCGCGCAGCGCGCCCGACGCGTCGCCGGCGATCTGCACCTCGACGTGGCGCCCTCCCGAGACTCTCCGCTCGATGAACAGCCGGGCGTCTCCGAACGCGGACGCGGCCTCTGAGCCCGCCGAGCGGAAGGCGGCTTCCAGCTCCTCCCGGCGTTCGACCATGCGGATACCGCGCCCACCTCCGCCCGCGGCGGCCTTGACGACCACCGGGTAGCCCAGGCGTTCGGCGGCGTCCGTGGCCTCGCGCTCGTTCGCCAGCGCGGCGCCGCTCCACGGCGTGACGGGCACGCCCGCGGCCTCGGCGATGGACTTGGCCGAGATCTTGTCGCCGAGCTGGCGCATGGTGTCGGCGTTGGGACCGAGGAAGCGGATTCCCGCCGCCTGGAGCCGCTCGACGAAGGCGGGATCCTCCGCCACGAAGCCCCAGCCCGGCCACACGGCGTCGGCGCGGGCGCGGCGCAGCGCGTTCACCAGCAGCTCGTGGTCCAGGTACGCGGCCAGCTCGCCGTGCCGCGAGTCGAGGCGTTCGGCGACGTCGGCGTGGCGTACGAACGGCGCGTCCCGGTCCACGTCCGTGTAGAGCGCGATCGCCTGGAGGTCCGAACCCTCCTCAGCGCGCAGCGCCTTCACCGCGCGGATGCAGCGCATCGCGGCCTCGCCGCGATTCGCGATGCCGAGACGTCGGATGGCGGCCGGACTCATCGCGCGTGTCCACCCGGGTCGCAGGCGACGGCGACGAAGCGGCCGTGGTGGGAGAGCGACAGGTCGACGCGCCGCGCCGATCCGCGCACCTCGCCGAAGGGGATGCGAGCGCGCGAGCCGATCGACAGCTCGGCGGCGGGAATCCCCAGGCGCCGTGCCAGCGTGCGGATGGCCAGGGCGCGCACCGCCGCGGACGCCTGGAGGGGCTCATCGGTCGCCTCGAGCGCACTCGTGATTCGCGAGCGGCGGGCCGGATCGTCGGTCGCGATGGCGTGGACCGCGGACCCTTCGGCGCAGACGCGGACGTCCAGCTCGCGGCCCGCGTGGCCGACCGTGCCCGCGAACGTCTCGTCGAGCCGTACGACGAAGCGCGCGGGGGCGAAGGCCGTCTCGGGGTCGAGCTTTCGCGCCAGCTTGTAGGCGGCCTCCTTCGCCGCCCACAGGATCCAGCGCATTCGGTTGGGCTCGCCGGCGCCGTCGATCACCCGGCGCTCGACCGGGGCGAAGACCCGCAGGTCGAAGCGCGGGTGCCGGGCGCCGCTCCGCAGCTCGGGATCGGCCAGGTCGACCACGTCGTTACCCACCATCGAGGTGCCTCGACTCCATGGCCGCCAGGCGGGCGAGAATCTGGCGCGAGATGTCGACCGATCCACGCAGACCGCGGAGGTCAGTCTTCGGCTGGAAGGACTCGATGGCGACGCGAAAGCGTTCGTTCCGCGCCGGCCGGTCGGAGTACGCGCGCTGGCGCTCGCCGCGCAGGTAGACGCAGAGCACGCGGCAACCGGGCAGCGACTTGATGATGCGGCCCGCTCCGTAGGTGGTCGCCTCGACGTCCACCCGGCCCGTGCGGCTGCGTCCGCCCTCGGGGAAGATCAGTGCCACCTCGCCGCGGGACAGCAGGTACCCAATGCGCGCGAGCGTCCTTCCCACCTCCCGGCGGTCGCTGCCGCGCGTGACCGGCACGCACTTCATCAGGTAGACGAGCGCCCGCTTCCACCAGGTGCTCGCGAAGTGCACGCGCTCGGGCACGTTCCAGGGGAGCGACGCGTAGTGGATTGCGAACCACCAGGGCGATCCCAGCGCCGCGGCGATCAGCAGCGAATCCAACATCGTCAGGTGATTGGCGCAGACGAGCAGGGGGCTCTCGGACTCTCGGCGCAGCCGCTGGAACTCCCGCCGCGTCGCCTCCACGGCCTCGATGCGCCAGCCGAAGCCGAAGCGCATGAGCGCGACGCACAGCGGGATCCACACGGGCCCGAGAACCCGCCCCACCTCTCGCTGCAACACGAGGGAGAGCCGGTCGCGAAACGGCAGCACGCCGCGGGTCTCCGTGGTCAATTCCGCCTGGCGAGCACGAGTCGAACGCAGTCGCCGATGGTGTTGACCGAATCGACGTCCTCATCGGGGATCTCGATGTCGAACTCGTCTTCGAATGCCAGCACCACGTCGACCAGCCGGGCCGAGTTCACCTTGAGGTCGTCGAGGATGTGCGTGTCGTCGCGCGCGTCGGCCAACGCATCCCGGTTCCGCACGTGCGGTGAGAGGATCTCGATGACCTTGTCGAAGGCTTGCGCTCTCTCCATCGTATTTCCCTCCTGCGGCTGTGCCGCTCATGAATCCCACTTCGCGAAGACGACGCAGGCGTTGACGTCGCCGAAGCCGAAGCTCGCCTTGATCGCCACGCGCAGGTCCGGCATGTCGAGGACGCCGTGAGGGATCGCGCGGGCGTAGGGCTCGATCTCGGGGTGGACGTCCTCGCAGTTGATCGACGGGTGGACGAAGCCCCGCTGGAGCATCAGGACGGTCGCCACCGACTCGATGGCGCCGGAGGCGCCGAGAGCGTGCCCGACCATCGATTTCGTCGACGTGATGACTGGGAGGGTGTCGGGGGTTCGCTCGAGGGCGGTCGCCCACGCGGCGATCTCCCGGGAGTCGGCCCCGGTGGCCGTCAGGTGGCCGTTGATCGCGTCGACCTGGTCCGCTCGGATGGGCGACTCGGCCAGGGCGGCGCGGATGCAACGCACGACGCCGCTGGGGTTCGGAGCGGTCATGCTGCCGCCCCCTCGCTGCCCGCCGCAGTTCGCGGCGGCGCCGGCAACCTCGGCGTAGATCGGGGCTCTGCGGGCCCGCGCGCTCTCGAGGCTCTCCAGCAGGAGCACGCCGGCGCCGGCTCCCGGGACGAAGCCGCCGGCGCTGGCGCTCATCGGGCGCGAAGCCTTCTCGGGCTCTTCGTTGAAGCTCCTGCACAGCACGCGCATGGCGTCGAAGCCGGCCCAAATGTAGGGCGTCGCGGCTTCGGCGCCACCGCACAGCACGCGCGAGGCCAGGCCCTGGCGGATGCGCCGGTAGCCCTCGACGACCGCCTCGGTGCCGGTGCTGCAGGCGCTGGAGTTGGTGCTGACCTGGCCTCCCAGGCCGAGCAGTCCGGCCACGCGGGCGGAGACACCGCTGGCCATCACCTGCTCGACCGCGGTGCTGCCGATGCGCCGCACCTTGCCGGCGTCGACCATGGGAACGACCCGGCTGCCCATCGTGTCCATTCCGCCGATCCCGGTGCCGAGCACCGCGCCGCTCTCCCAGTCGACGCGCTCCCCGCCTCGCTCGGGCCGCTCGAGACCGGCGTCGAGCCACGCATCGTAGGCGGCGATGCCGACGTAGCGGTGTCCGGAGTTCATGGCGAGCAGTTCGTCCGGCTCGAAGATCGACTCCGCGATGGCGTCGACGCCCTGCGGCACCCCCGCCACCCGGCAGGCGAAGCCGGCCTCGGCCATCGCCGCGTTTGCGCGCAGGCCGGACTGCCCCTTGCGCAGGGCCAGCTCGAAGTCGCGCGTGTTGTTCGCGTTGGCCGCCACCACGCCGAGCCCCGTGATCACCACGCGACGGCTCACAGCGGGACTCCCATGCCCGAGAGCACGCCCGCGCAGACCAGGGTCCCGTCTTCCAGGCGCATCTCGACCTCCGCCCGGAGCTTTCGGCAGCGGAAGAAGACCTTCTTCGCGGTGATCAGGACGCGGTCTCCGGGTCTGACCCGCCCCGTGAACTCGACCTGGGCGTCGGTGAAGACGGGCACGAAGCGTGCCGCCTCGCCCTGCACGGCCAGCAGGTGGATGCTGAGTGCGACGACTCCGGCCTGGGCCATGGACTCGATCAGCAACACGCCCGGCGTCACGGGGTTGTCGGGGAAGTGGCCGCGGTAGAACTCCGCGTCCTCTCGCCAGCGATACGCCGCTTCGATGCGCTCGTCGTCCACGTAGAGGATCTCGTCGACGAAGCGAAAGGGTTCGCGCTGGGGAATTCGCGCCAGGATCTCGCGCGTGGAGAGGGGTTCGCTCACGACTCCCCTCCGAAGCGCAGCAGGTAGCTGGCCCAGGTCAGCCCCGCGCCCACGCCGACCACCGCGACGTCGTCGCGCGCTGTCCACTTCTCCCAATTCATCGAGATCACAGAGGCAGAGCTCGCCGCACCCGTGTTGCCGTACCACTCCACGTTGCTGTGGTGTCGCTCGTGGGCGATCCCGCACTGCCGGCAGACCGCTTCGAGCATCCTGAGGTTCGCCTGGTGGCCCACGAAGTGGAGGTGGCGGTCCTCGCACGCGTACTCGCTGCGCAGGCGCTGGAAGCTCCGGATGGACTGCTTGATGGCGAAGGCCTGCACCGCGCGCCCCTCCTGGGCGAAGAAGCCGGTGCGCGGCACGACCACCTTCTGCCCGCCGGACGGACGCGAGTCGAGGGCGCTGCCCAGGACGGCGGCGCGCCCTGGCACCCGCGTCGAGACCACGGCCGCGGCGGCTCCGTCGCCCCACAGCACCGCCGCGGAGCGGTCGGAGTAGTCGACCGTCTTGGTGAGGCTGTCGGAGGCCACCAGCAGGGCGAACGGGGGCAGCCGCTCCGGGTCCATCAGCGACAGCAGGTGGAGCTGCACGAGGAAGCTCGTGCAGGCGGAGTTGACGTCGAAGGCCGGCACTTCGAGGCCCAGCGCGCGCGCCACGTTGCAGGCGTCGGCCGGGGAGAGGTAATCGGGAGCGGAGCTTCCGGCGATCACCAGGCCGATCTCTTCGCGAGCGATGCCAGAGCGGGCTATCGCCATGGCCGCCGCCCGGCTGCCCAGGTCGGCGGTCGAGTACTCGGCGACGGCGGAGGCCGCTCGCGGGTCGCTGTTCCGCGTGTCGCGGATGTAGTCGAGGGGCAGCGCCGTGCGTCGGGAGCGAATCCCGACCCGCTCCAGGATCCACTCGTCGCTGGTCCCGATCCCGAGCCCCTCGAGGAAGCCGTTCGTGAGCTCGTTGTCCGGGTGGAAATGCCCGAGACCGTGCAGCCAGAGGGTCACGACGTCGCCCCCGCCACGTGCTCGCCCCCGTCTACGCGGATCACTTCGCCATTGATCCAGGCCGCCTCGTCGGTGGAGAGCAGGTAGATGACGTTGGCGACGTCGGCCGGCGTGGTGAGTCGACGGAACGGGTTGCGCAGCCGCGCCTGGGCCTTGAGATGGTCGCTGCCGGGAATCGCGGCCAGCGCGGGCGTCGCGGTGACGCCCGCCTGGACCACGTTGCAGCGGACGCCGTAAGGCGCGAGCTCGACCGCGATGGCGCGGGAGACGGACTCGAGCGCCGCCTTGGCGGCAGCCACCGCGGCGTACCCCTTCCAGGCGACCGTGTTGCCCTCGCTGGTCAGACCGAATACCCGCGCGTCCGGGGCGAACTGTCCTCGGCCCAGCAGATCCTGGGTCCAGTCGAGCAGGCTCGTCCCCATCGCGTGGACGGTGCGGGCGACGTCTTCGTCGTCGAGGTAGGAGCGTGAGTAGACGGGGGGCGAAGCCAGCGCGTGGAGCTCGTCGCAGCCCTCCGCGAAGAGCTTGTCGGCCACCTGGGCGAGGCGGTCTTCGTCGATGGCGAGCTCCGCCGCCAGCCGCCGGCGGGCGTTGCGTGCAGGGGGGCGCTGCGGGGCGATCAGCTTGAGATTGCCGAACGCGATGGAGTGAAGCAGCACGCGCACGCGGCCCTCGGGTCCCATGGCCTGCGCCAGGCGATCCAGGATCTCCGCGCGGCGCTCGGGCGCGAGCGCGTCCGCGTTGATGGCGAGCAGGGAGACCCCCCGCTCGCGAAGCCTGCGGAACTCCGGCTCGATGCGGGCCCGCGCCCCGCGCCGGTCGCGGTGCACGATGCACAGGTTCAGGCCGTGGGCCGCCAGCTTGTGGGCGGTGGCGAGGCCGAAGCCGCTCGAGCCGCCCAGCACCACGGCCCACTGCTGTCGATCGAATGCCGCCCCCAACGCCCCCCCTGCGCCGTCCCGGAAGCCCGGTTCGCGCGAGGCCGTCGGCGGCCGCCGCGCGGATGACAATGACATCGGTGTCATTTTCATTATCATCCGCGGCGGCAGGTGTCAATCGAGTGTATAAAATCCCCTTTTATGTTAGGTAGTTGATGGATGTCCGCAGAGTCTCGAAGCTGACGTTGGCGTCAAATGACGCTAGCCTTCTCGCCGCGATGGCGCCCAGCTCGGCCGCGCGCAAGCCCAGCGGCAGCCGTTCGCCCGGACCGACCCGGGCGCGGCTGCTGGCCGCTGCCCGCCAGGCCTTCGGAGAGCTCGGTTTTGCGGCGACCCGCGTCGACGACATCGTCGAACGCGCCGGCACCAGCCACGGCACCTTTTATCGCTACTTCGAGGACAAGAAGGACGCCCTGGTCGGCCTCACCCAGGACGTCGCCCGGTCGCTGTACGGGACGGCCGTTGCCCCGGCGCTGGACACCTCGCTGGGCCTGCGCGGCGTGGTTCGCGCGCGGCTGGCAGCGTTCATCTCGGCCTACACCGAGCACTGGGAGGTGATCCACACCTGGCGGCAGGCCGAGGGTGTCCACGCCGAAGTCGAGGAGGTCCGCGCGCGCATTCGTCGGGCGATCAGCTCCGCCGTGGCCGAGATGCTCGAGCGCGACCGCGAAAAGGAGCTGATCGAGTCGGGCGTCGACACCGAGATCGCTGCAACCGCCTTCGTGGTCATGGCCGAAGGCTTCGCGGACGACTGGCTGTACGCGGGTCGGGCCTTCAGCGAGGCCGACGTCGATCAGATCACCGACCTGTGGATGCGCGGCACGTATCGCCGCGAGGCCCTCGTTCCGTAGAAACACCGTTCCCGGTAGAAGTTGTGTCGCGATCTGCGCGCCGGTTGCCGGCTGGTGCCGGTCCCCCCGGCGCACGCGTCGCGGAGCGTCGCATCCCGGTGTAAACTGGCAGCGCGTTCTCGACGGTTCGGCTGCTGTGGGCTGATTGTGTGGAACTGGGAAGGGAAGGGCCGTGAACGCTCGATCCGTACGCCTGCTACTGGGCGCCCTCGCCCTCGCGCTCTCACCGAACGCCGTCGGCGCGGCCACCATCCAGATTGTCGACGGCGACGAAGCCTTCATTCCCTTCGGCGACTTCGCGGCGGTCGCCGGTACCACGGCGGCGTCCTCGCCGGGGCAGGTCGTCGAGGTGCTGGGCGGCACCAGCGCACCGACGCTGCGCCGGGACGGCAGCGAGTCCGCCAGCAACACCCTGGCGATGTCGGTGCTGTGGAACACCCTGAGTGCCGGCGGGGTCAGCTCGGCCGACAGCCTGGTCTTCGGCTTCGGGATCAACGAGACGGGACCGGTGGGCTCGAACTGGGTGGTGCTGACCGACCTGCTGATCTCCTTCGAGAGGACGGGTGGCGCTAGCCAGAGCTTCTCCCTGGGGAACGACGCGGTGCAGGTCTTCAACTACGAGCAGGGACAGAACACGGCCGAGGTCCAGTTCGAGGTGGCGCTGGGCTTCGACTTCATGGCCGAGTACTCGAGCGCCTCGACCGAGGATTTCTTCATCCACGCCGCGGTCGACAACACCAGCGACGGCTTCGAGGTCTTCTTCCTGAGCAGCGGCTTCACCCTGAACCCGCCGACCGTGATCGCGCCGGAGCCGGGAACCTTCGCGCTCGTCGGCCTCGGTCTCGCGGGCCTGGCCGGTTTGCGCACACGCCGCGCGTCCCGGCGCTCCTAGCCGGTCGGCCACTCGGGCCAGTCGTCGTTCACGCTGAGCTTCCAGTTCGGGGCACGCCGCTCCAGGTACGCGAGAGCGCCCTCGACGGCGTCGGCGCGGCGCATCAGGTGGTGGTGCAGCTCGGTTTCCCTTCGCCCCACCTGCGCCGCCGTGAGACCCGGGCTCTCCCAGAGCAGCCGCTTGGTGATCGCCACCGAGAGCGGCGCCGCGTTCTCGGCGATGTCGCGCGCGATCTCGAGCGCCGCCGGCAGCACCTCCTGGGCCGGCAGGCTGCGGCTGGCGAGTCCCAGGGCCACCGCCTCGGCGCCCCCCACCTTGCGGCCGGTCAGCAGGAGATCGGCGGCGCGCTCCAGGCCGACGATTCTCGGCAGCGTCCAGTGGCAGTAGGCGTCGGGCATCACGCCGCGGCGCACCTGTAGCACTCCGTAGCGGCCGTCCTCGGCCGCGATCCGCAGGTCGCACTGGAGCGCCAGGGTGAGCCCGATCCCGACGGCGTGACCGTTGAGCGCGGCGATCACGGGCTTGCGCACCTCCCAGGCCGGCGGGTCGACGCCGGCGGCGCTGAACGTCCCCGGATCCTGGGCCTCGAACGTGGCGGCGCCCGCGCTCATGTCCGCGCCGGCGCAGAAGGCGCGCCCCGCCCCCGTCAGCACCACCGCGCGCACGCCGTCGTCCCGGTCGCAGGCCCGGTAGGCGTCGCCAAGCTCCTCGCCCATGGTGCCGGTGAATGCGTTGAGCGCGTCGGGCCGGTGCAGCTCGATCAGCGCGACGCGGTCGCGTACCTGGAAGCGAATGTCCCGATAGCTCACGGTCCGCCTCTCCTCTGCCGCGGGGTGGCCAGCGCGCGACCCCAGTTCAGGCGTCGCCCGCCACGCCTCCGGCGAACAGCTCCAGCATTCCCCGCATCATGGTCTCGTCGTCGCTGGTGCGCCACGCGTTGAGCAGGCCTTCGCCCATGGGATCGCACGCGTGCCGCAGGGACGCGCCGTCCGCGAGGACCGCGTCGGCGATGGCGCGGGCCGCGCTCTGGGCCGGGGTGGGATGGGTGGTCGCCTCGGCGCGGCTGGCGTAGACCGCGCGCCCCATCGCCTCGTAGCCCGCGCAGCCGATCGCCTCCGGCTCGCCCGCCGCGCCGGCCAGCATGTCCGTCGCGATCGCGCCCGGCTGGATCTCCACCAGCCGGATGCCGAAGGGCGCGAGCTCCGTGCGCAGGGACTCGCCCAGCGTGCTGACGGCGGCCTTGCTGGCGCGGTAGGCCGCGAGGAAGGGCATGGGAACGAGGATCGAGCACGACGTGACGTTGCACACCACACCGCCGCCGCCGGCGCGCAGCTTCGGGATGGCCCGGCGCGTCACCTCCGCGAGCCCGAACACGTTCGTCTCGAAGATCTCGCGCCACACCGACGGCGGCGTGTGCTCGACCGGAAACCACGGACCCTCGACGCCCGCGTTGTTCACGAGCACCTTGAGTCCGTCGGGGATGCGGATGGTCTCGGGGCGGGTCACGTCGAGCGACTCGACGCGCAGGCGCCCGCCGCCGTTGCCAGTGGCTTCGCCCGCCAAATCGGCTCCGTCTTCGGGGCGGCGCATGGTGGCGACCACTTCGAAGCCGCGCCGGGCCAGCTCCAGTGCCACCGCCCGACCGAGCCCGCGGCTCGCGCCGGTCACGAGCGCGATGCCTTCAGCCTTCGTCACGCGACCTCCTCTCGGGAGCCCACCCGAGCCAGGTCCGCCGAGTGGTTCGACCGATCTGGTGCGTCTCGCCCCGTCGTGTCCCTTCGTGACGCGAAGCGTACCGGATCGAGTGCGACGAGACGCAACCGAGGGCACGCGGCACTCGCATCGCTCGCGGCGAGCGCGTATGCTCGGCGCGCCCGCAACGGCCTGGGCCGTCGGCCATCGCGGAGCAGCGCAGGGCCCCGATGCACCGACTCCAGGTCAGCGCCGCCGCCTCCGGCCTGCTGATTCTCCTGCTCGCCACTCCGGCGGCGTTCGCGGACGAGGACGGCCTTCACTACCAGCCCCACGTCGGCTTCTCCCACGGCGATCACCACGCGGATCTCCGCCTCGAGTTCCGCTACCGCTGGGCGGACTGGAAGGCCTTCTCCCAGAAGTCGGACGCCTTCCACGGGCTGCGCACCCGCTTCGCCCTCGACTACCGCTTCCGGAAGCGCTTCCGCCTCTTCGCGCAGGGGCAGCAAACGGCCGTGCTCGGCCTGAGCGGAAACTCCAGCGGCGCCGGGGGCCTCTACCGAGCCAACAACAACGGCAAGGACAACCCGGGCAGCGTGCGCGTGAGCCAGCTCTTCGCCCAGTTCGACCCGACCCCCGACGCGCAGATCCGCGTCGGGCGCGAGTTCGTGAAGCTGGGCACGCTCGTCGAGTACGACGAGCCCAACTGGAAGTTCCTGAAGGCGAAGCGGCTCTCGCAGCGCTTGCTGGGCACGGTGGGCTGGACCCACGGCGAGCGCGCCTACGACGGGGTGACGGCGCGCCTGGGCCTCGACGGGCACCTCTTCCACGCCTTCGTCTCCGAGCCCACCACCGGCGTCTTCGTCGTGGACAAAGACGCCTACAAGTCCCAGAAGCACGTCATCGTCGGCGGACTCGACTGGACGGCGGAGCGGGGCACGTTCTTCGACGACAGCGAGGTCGGCGGCTTCCTGATCGGCTACAGCGACGACCGCAACCCCGCCAAGGTCGCGGGTCTGTTCGGTAACATCACGGTGGTCACGCTGGGCGGCTCGTGGCTCGGCGTCTATCCCGCGGGCCCGGGTCGGGTGGATGCGCTGCTGTGGGGCGCATTCCAGTTCGGCAAGTACAAGGATGCCGGTCCCACCAGCGGGGTGCGCAATCGCGACCAGCGGGCCGGCGCGCTGATCGCCGAGGTCGGCTACCAGCTGCCGGACGTCTGGAGCAAGCCGTGGCTGCGTTTCGGCGTCAACTGGGCGTCGGGCGACAGCAACCTGGACGACGACGACAGGAACACCTTCTTCAACATCCTGCCCACGAATCACATGTACTACGGATACCTGGACCAGTTCGCCTTCCAGAACCTGATCGACCTGCTGGTCCAGCTCAAGCTCGCGCCGGTCGGAAAGCTCGGGCTCGAGCTCGCCTACCACCGCTTCTGGCTCCAGGAGGACGCGGACTTCCGCTGGTCGGGAACGGGCGCGTTCAGTCGCGTGAACCTGGGCTACGTGCGGAACGCCCAGAACGGATCCACCGACGTCGGTCACGAGCTCGACTTGGTGGCGAGCTATCCCCTCAACCGCTGGCTCACCGTCTCGGCGGGTTACGCCCACCTCTGGGGGGGCAAGGTCTTCAACGGCCTTCCGGACGACGACGCGAGCTTCGGCTACGTCCAGGCGGCCTTCAAGTACTGAAGATCCAGCGGCTGTTTGCCGAGCCCCCGCCCGAGGGCCTCGAAGCTTGCCCGGCCGCCATGCAGCGCCCGCCGCGCTGAGCGCGGGGGCTTGCGGCGCGCCCCGGTCTCGCGGACGCTCGCGCCCCCATGCCCGCCGCCGGAGCCAACGCGCCCCCCGCCGCTGCCCAGCCCGCCGTGTCGCGGGCCTACGCCAACTACGTCCTCGGCGTCCTGTTCGTCGTCTACGTGTTCAACTTCGTCGATCGCCAGGTCCTCTCGATCCTGATCGACCCGATCAAGCGGGACCTGGGCGTCTCGGACACGATGATGGGATTCCTGGTCGGGTTCAGCTTCGTGGTCTTCTACACCTTCGCCGGGATCCCCATCGCGCGCTGGGCGGACCGCAGCTCGCGACGCAACGTGATCGGCTTCTCGCTGGCGCTGTGGAGCGTGATGACGGCGCTCTCGGGCCAGGCCCGCGGCTTCGCGCAGCTGGCGCTGGCGCGGGTGGGCGTCGGGGTGGGGGAGGCGGGCGGGACGCCGCCTTCCCACTCGCTGATCTCCGATTACTTTCCGCCGGAGCGCCGGGCCACCGCGCTCGCGCTCTACGCCAACGGAATCTACGTCGGGGCCGGCCTCGGCATCATGGTGGGCGGCTACGCGCTCAGCTATTTCGGCGATTGGCGCACGGCCTTCTACGTGGTCGGCCTGGCCGGACTCCCGCTGGTGTTGCTGGTGCTCTTCAGCGTGCGGGAGCTGCCCCGGGGCGCCTCGGAAGCGGGTCCCGCTGCGAGCGAGACGCCGGCCCTCGGCGAGGTGTTCCGCTTCCTCTTCTCCAAGCGCTCCTTCCGGTGGCTGGTGGTGGGTGCGTGCTGCCAGGCGATCGCGGGGTACGGGATCCTGAACTGGGGGCCGGTCTTCCTGGGGCGCGTCCACGACATGGCGCCGGCGGCGATCGGACAGTGGCTGGGCCCGACGATCATGTTCGGCGGCTGCGTCGGGGTCACCCTGGGCGGCTGGCTCGCGGACCGGATCGGCGCGCGGGACCCGCGCTGGTACATGCGCATGCCGGCGATCGCGTCCGTCGCCGGACTGCCGTTCGCGGTGGGCTTCCTGCTGCTCGGCGATGCGCGCAGCGCGATGTTCGCCTTCGTCCCGTTCTACATGGTCTCGAACATGTACGTGGGCCCGCTCTGGGCGACCACCCAGAACCTCGCGCGGCCCGCCATGCGCGCCACCGCCTCGGCGCTGCTGCTGTTCATCCTGAACCTCGTGGGTCTGGGCGCGGGCCCCTTCCTGGTGGGCGTGCTCAACGACCGGCTGGCCGCCGAGTACGGGCCGCTGGCCGTCCGCTACTCGCTGCTCCTGGTGGCGCTGGTCGGCGGGCTGGCGAGCGTGCCCTTCTGGCTCGGCAGCTCCAGCCTGCGGGAAGACCTGGCGGCGCGGGACGCCTGAGCCGCGCCGCCGCCTCCCCCAGCGAGGCCTGCCACAGATCCGCCGTCCCGTGGAGCGCGAGCGCCGTGTTTGCGGCATCCTCCGCCCCCCCCGCCCCGAGGCGACCGGCGCGAGAGCGGCCGGTCCGGGGCGCGACGAGAAGGAGTCAACCCTCATGCTTCGATCGATCGCAGGTCTTCTCGCTTCGCTGGCGCTGGTGCTGGGCCTCCCCGCCGCGTCCCTCGCCGCCGACTCGGCGTCTCCCGTCCTCGCGCGAATCGTCAAGAGCGGCCAGCTGCGCGTGGGCATGTCCGGCAACCAGATCCCGCTCAACATGACCAGCAAGAGCGGCGAGATCATCGGGCTCGAGCCCGACCTGGCCCACCTGCTCGCCGGCGCGATGGGCGTCGAGGCGAAATTGGTGATCAAGCCGTTCGGGGAGCTGCTCCCCGCCCTGAAGGCGGGCAAGATCGACCTGGTGATGTCCGGCATGACCATCACGCCCGAGCGCAACCTTCAGGTGGCCTTCGTCGGCCCGTACTTCGTGTCCGGGAAGTCCATCCTCACCAAGTCCAAGGCGCTGATGGCCGTGGACGAGGCCGGGGACATCAACGACGCGTCGCTTACCCTGGCGGCGCTGGAGGGCTCGACGAGTCAGCTGTTCGTGGAGAAGATGGTTCCCAAGGCCAAGCTGATGAAGACCAGGGACTACGACGCCGGCGTGAAGGCAGTGATCGACGGAAAGGCCGATGCCTTCGTCGCCGACTTCCCGATCTGCGTGTTCTCGGTGCTGCGCTACCCGGAGGCGAAGCTGGCCACGCTCGCGCAGCCGATCACGATCGAGCCGATCGGCATCGCCCTGCCGGCCAACGACGCGCTGCTCGCGAACCTGGTGCAGAACTACCTCCGGGCTCTGGAAATCACCGGCATGCTGGCCAAGCTCCAGATCAAGTGGTTCAAGGACGGCTCCTGGTTGAGCGAGCTTCCGTAAGGGCGCCGGGCCGCGCCCCACGCGGCCACGCCTACTTCGGGCCGCTCCTGCGCACGGATTTCCGGCTCCTGAAGCCGTGCGGTCCTCCCTCGCGCCGAGGTGAGGGATTTTCCTACCACCCGCGCGATCCAGACTGATAAGGTGTTCTACTTCCGCCAGCCTGAGTGGGCGGGGCGGGGTGGGGTGAAGCGCGTCTCTGCGGGAAGGGGCGAAGGTGAGGACGGGAATGCTGGCGCGGACGTTGACGTGGGGAGCGGTGCTTCTCTTCGCGGGGGCGGCGGCGGCCGTGGAGCCGCCGGAGCCGCCGGAGCCGTACGGCGGCAACGGCTGGTACCTGGGGACGCAGGGCGTCTACGCGATCGAAAAGTTCAGCACCACCCCATCCTTCTCCGGGGTCTCTCCGGTGGTCGCAAACAACGCCTTCGGCCTGAACGTGCACGGGGGGTATCGGTTCGTCCAGGACCTCGCGATCGACCTCGAGGTCGAGTACATCGACGGCTTCGCCGTCAGGGCGCCTCGCCCCGTGTCGGGCACCTACCGAACCTGGAACGTCGCGCTCAACTTCAAGGTGTACCCGCTCGCGCGGGTGTTCGAGCCGGGCTCGCCGTGGACGCGCGTCCAGCCCTTCGTCCAGGGTGCGCCGGCCTGGCAGTGGGCCCGCTGGACCGGGCTGGGAGCTCTCAGCGGCAACAACGGGAGCTTCCTGGGTCGCGTCGGTGGCGGCGCGGATTTCTACCTGACGAAGAAGCTCTCCCTCACCGCGAACGCGGTCTACAACTTCACCACCCACAAGCTCGACGGTCTGGATTACATCTCGATCGGCTGGGGGTTCCAGTACCACTTCGGTGTGCCGGAGTACTAGCCGCCCCTCAACGGCGGACGCGGAGGTCGAGGGAGGGGCCCCGCGCGCGCAGCACTCGCGCTCGGCGGGGAGAGCTGCGCGCGCCGTGCACCGCGCCGCGCTGCTCTGCCTGCTCGGATCGCTC
>JAZFWH010000029.1:0-3788 GCA_036482635.1 Myxococcota bacterium | reverse complement strand
TGACGTCGGCCATCCACCATCACTTCGCAGACGATCTCGTGCACAGCTGCCGGGTGGGGGCGACGCACTGGGAGGCGACCGGCGGCGGCGAGAGCCTGCCGGGCCCGCAGCCTTCCTTCTTCTTCGCGCCGGCCCAGGCTCAGAAGCGGATGGGGGAGTGGGGGGCGGCCGGTCTCCAGGAGCGGATCGGCCAGGCCTGGGGCGGCTTCCTGGCCGACACGGCCGGCTGGATCCGCGTGGTGCACGGCAGCGGGCGGGCGGCCATCGAGGCCGCGTACCGCGACACCCTGGAGGGTCGCGCGCGGCCCGAAGAGGGGCACGTGCTGTCGCCGGAGGCGTCCGGCGCCTAGCCATCGGGCCCTTCGGGGAAAGGAGAAGCGTGGGGAAGGGCACGACGCGAGCGGCCGTGCTCGCCTTCATGGTCTGGGCCACGGCCCCGCAGGCGAGCGCCACGCTGTTCCGGGTGACGGGAACCTTCTCGGGCTCGAACTTCTCCGATCTCGAAGGCGTGGAGAGCCCTCCGGTTTCTGCCGTCTCGGGCTCGTTTCTCTTTCTGTACAACGATGCCACCGCGCCTTCTAGCGGACAGGTTTCGATCGCACCCCTGCAGGCGTTCGCGTCCGTCGGATCCCGCGTGTTCGACGAATCCAACACCGAAGTCCGACTGTTTTTCTCCCGCGGCACGCTCTTCCAGATTTTCTGGGGAGGGCTCGAAGGTGGCGCCGCAAACATCATCCGGATCGGCACCGATGATCTCGCGATGGGCTTCATTGCGGGCGTTCCGTTCACGCTGGTCTACACGCTGACGGATTCCGCGGGCCGGTTCCAGTCGATTCCTCCCCACGTCACCGGGGCCCTGGATTTTCAAGTGATCCCCGAACCACTCCCCATCGGGATCGACATCAAGCCCGGCAACGACCTCAACCCCCTCAACCCATTCCACCGCGGCGTCATCCCGGTGGCCATCGTCGGCTCCGACACCTTCGACGTGCTCGAGGTGGACGTGACGACGCTTGCGTTCGGCCCCGCTGGAGCCTTCCTGGCCCACCGCAACGGGCCACACGTCAAGGATGCCAATCAGGATGGCATCGACGACCTGCTCGCCCACTTCCGAACCGAGGAGGCAGGGCTGGCGTTGGGCGACCTGGAGGCTTGCGTGACCGGGGAAACCCGCGATGGCACACCGTTCAAGGGCTGCGACGACATCCGGACGCTGCCGGCCTGCGGGCTCGGCTTCGAGCTGGCGTTCCTGGTGCCACCGCTGATGTGGCTGCACGGGAGACGGAGGCGCCGCACGGCGTAGCCCGTAGCTACAACCCAGCAAGACGCGCCCCGGCTTCGGTCGGGGCGTTGTCGGAAATTCGATGGACAATCAGGCCAAGTCCCTGCTCCAGGACGCCGCGCAGCGCGCCGAGCGGTACCTCGCCGGTCTGGGCGAGCGTCCGGTGTTCCCCGGCGCCGAGCACGCGCAGCGACTCGAGGCGTTCCTGGAGGCCCCTCTCCCGGAGGCGGGGACTGCGGCCGAGGCGGTACTCGCGGCCCTCGACGACTTGGGGTCGCCCGCGACGGTGGCCACGGCAGGCGGCCGTTACTTCGGCTTCGTGGTGGGCGGGGCGCTCCCGGCCACGGTCGCCGCCGCCTGGCTGGCGACGGCCTGGGACCAGAACGCGAGCCGGCGCATTGTTTCGCCCGCCGCTACGGCCTTCGAGCGGGCCGCGCTGCGCGATCTCCTCGACGTGCTCGGACTGCCGGAAGCGTGCGAGGGCTCGTTCGTCACGGGGGCCACCACCGCGAACCTGGCGGCCCTGGCCGCTGCGCGCAACGCATTGCTCGCGCGCCGCGGCTGGGACGTGGAGGCCCGCGGGCTCTTCGGCGCGCCGAGCTTCGAGGTGTTCGTGAGCGAGGAGAGCCACCCGAGCGTGCAAAAGGCGCTCGGGATTCTCGGGCTCGGCAGGGAGCGCGTGCGCACCCTGCCCGTTGACGCCCAGGGGCGCATCCGGCCCGACCCGCTCGGCGCCGCCGACGCCCCCTACCTCGTCTGCGCCCAGGCCGGCAACGTGAACACCGGCGCGTGCGATCCCTTCGAGGCGCTGGCCGAAGCGGTGGCGCGTGCCAGTGGGTGGTTGCACGTGGACGGCGCCTTCGGGCTCTGGGCCGCGGCCTCGCCGCGCTACCGGCACCTGGTAGCGGGCGTGGAGCGCGCGGACTCCTGGGCCACGGACGCGCACAAGTGGTTGAACGTCCCCTACGACAGCGGCGTCGCCTTCGTGCGCGACGGCGCGCCGCTGCGCGCGGCCTTCTCGCTGAGCGCGCCCTACCTGCCCCACGACGCCGGGCGGGAGCCGGGCGACACGACGCCCGAGTTTTCGCGCCGCGCCCGCGGCCTCGAGATCTGGGCTGCCCTGCGCTCGCTCGGGCGCGCGGGCGTGGCCGACCTCGTCGAGCGCACCTGCGCCCACGCGCAGCGCTTCGCGGCGGGGCTCGCCGACGCAGGCTTCGAGATCCTGAACGATGTGGTGCTGAACCAGGTGCTCGTCGCATTCGGCGACGACGCGGAGACCGGGCGCGTGGTCCGCGCGATCCAGGCCGAGGGCACCTGCTGGTGCGGGACCACCCGCTGGCGCGGGCGCACCGCGATGCGGATCAGCGTGTCCTCGTGGGCGACGACCGAGGAGGATGTCGAGCGCAGCCTGGCGGCGATGCTGGGCTGCGCGCGCCGACGTGGCGCTTAGGGGGGGCCTACCGTCCGGTCCGCTCCGTGGGTCCGCGCCGCGCCCAGCAGTAGCCCATCCAGGTGCTCGGCATCTCCGTCTCGACCTTCGCGAAGCCGGCGCGCTCCAGCTCCTGGCGCAGCCAGGCCATGCGGACGAAGTGGAGGTCGAAGCGCTCGCGGGCGCGGCGCTTGAGGCCGGCGAGCCGGTCGTGGGGCGCCGTGGCGAAACCGCTCGCGGCCAGTCGCCCGCCGACCTGGCTCACCCGCGCGAACTCGGCGAGCGCGAGCCGCAGGTCGGGGATCCCGTGCAGTCCCCCGGAGCAGTTGACCTTGGCAAAGGACTCGTCGGCGATTGGAAGCTCCATGGCGTCGCCGCGGACGAGGAGCACGTTCCCGAGCCCCGCGGCGCGGACGTGGGCCGCGGCGCGGCGCAGCATGGCCCCGGCGATGTCGACTCCGATCACCAGTCCGTCCCCGCCCACCCGCCGGGCCAGCTCGAGGGTGAAGTTTCCGTGGCCGCAGGCGACGTCGAGGACGACGTCGCCGCGCTCGATGGCGAGCCGCTCCATCACGCCCGCCACCTCCCGCTCGAAGGCCGGCAGGCCCAATACCCAGGCGAGCCGCGGCCGCAGCCGGTCGTAGGCCCCCGCGATGAACGGTATGTCGAGGGGCTTCTGGGCCGGGGTCTTCTCGAACCCCGGGCCCAGGAGATCGAGCACGCCGTCTTCCACGCGGAACACGCGGCCGGTGCGCGGACAGCGCAGCCCGTCGCCGTCTCCGGTGACGGCCGGCGATTCGCCGGGGGACTCGGGCAGCCGCAGCATCGAGGTGGCGCGCGCCAGCAGCGTCGCGAGATGCGGCGGAGTCGGAGGCACCATGCGAGTTCTCCGGATCCCAGGTGCGCGGGTATAGCTTGGGTCAGGAAGCCATCAGGCTAGCGCTCGTCGGGTCGCGCCTCGATGGCATCTGCGACGAGTGCCGCGATCTGGGCGGCGCGACGCGTCGGGTCGAAGCCGCCGCGGGCAGACCAGTCGCGCATGAGCGTGACGACGGCGCCTTCGATCAGCTCGGCCAA
>JAZFWH010000028.1:0-20636 GCA_036482635.1 Myxococcota bacterium | reverse complement strand
AGATCCGGTACGAGCTCCGCGGTGTAACCGTTCAGGCCGAGCACGGCGGCGTCGCAGGCGAGTGCGCGGTCGCCCAGCTCGAGCAGGGCGTCGCCGCCCAGCTCGAGCGAGCGCACCGGGGTTCGCTCGTGCACGGTCGCGCCCGCCTCGAGCGCCGCGCGCAGCAGACCCGAGAGCAGCGCCCCCGGGTCGAGCGTGCCGCCGGGCACGCGCTCCTCGACGACCAGCGCCGACTCGCCGTCGCGCCAGCGGAGCGGACCCGGCGCCGCGCTCTCCGGCGGCCGGTGCGCCAGCTCGAAGCAGCCGCCCAGGTGCAGGTCGCAGTCGATGCCGGTCTCGGCCAGGTGCTTCTGCAGGGTGGGGATGCAGCCCTCGACACCGTCGAGCGGGCCCGCGGCCGTGTCCTCCAGCACGATCCCGCCGCTGCGCCCGCTGGCGCCTTCGCCCACGCGTCCCGCCTCGAGGACCGCGACGCGCGCGCCGCGGCGCGCCAGCGCGCAGGCGGCCGCGAGCCCGGTGAAGCCGGCGCCCACCACGGCCACCTCGACGCGGTCGGGAAGCGGGGCCCGCGCCGCGCGCGCGTCCACGCGCCAGGGAGGCGTCCCCCAGCCGGCTGCGGGGTTCAGGACTTGCCCGCGCGCGCCCACACGTAGCGCACCGAGCCGCCGGGGAAGATCGACTTCTCGCCGCTCGCGGCGAAACCCGCCTCTTTGAGCGCGGCGTGCAGCAGCGCGGGGTCGGTCAACCCGTCCATGTGGGCGTGACAGCGCAGGAACAGGTCGAACGAGGCGGAGAGGGCGCTGAGGCCCGCGGTGCGGGCGAGCGCGCCCTCGCCCACCACCAGGATCTGGATCGCCAGGACGCCGCCTTCGTTGAGGTGTTCGAGCGTGCGCCGGAACAGCGCGACGTGTTGTGCGGGCGGGAAGTAGTACAGGTTGTTGTTGAGCAGGATCAGGTCGAAGCGGCCCGGCGGGAGATCCATGGTCATGAAGTCTCCCACCCGCACCTCGCCGCGCCGAGAGACCTCGGCCTCCTGGAGGCGCCGCCGCGCCTCCTCGGCCACGGCGGGATCCAGCTCCACGCCCAGACCGCTCGCATCGCGGTGGCTGAGCAGCCATTGCGTCAGGTACGTGCCGAAGCCGCAGCCCACGTCGAGCACGCGCTTCGCGCCGCGGGCGCCCGGAACGCGCGCCAGCGCGGCGAGGGCGCGCGGCTCCACCACGCGCGACGCCTCGGCCACGCGCCGGGCTTCTTCCGGGCCACCGGCGGACAGCCGCTCCGCGCCCTTCATCAGCTCGGGGAGCTGCTCCAGGGCGGGCGAGTGGCTCTTCACGGCCTGCTCGAGCCAGGCGTGCAGCGACTCCGACTCGGGCGCATCGACCAGCCAGCGGGCAAAGCCGCCGACGCGGTAGCCACTCCCGGGACCGCCGCGCAGCAGCCCGTGGGCAGCGGCGGCCCGCAGCCACGACCCGACCAGGTCGGGGGCCAGGCCGAGTCGCTGCGCCAGGTCTTCGGCACCGCGCGGCTCGCGCAGCGCCTCGAACAGCCCGAGCCGGATGCCGGCGCGCAGCACGTGGAGGCGCGAGACCGCCGCCACCATCGAGGCGAGGCTGCGCTGGTGCCAGAGCGCGTCCATGGCAGCCGGCCCGTCACCCCAGCTCGAGGTTCGCGAAGCGCAGCATCACGGTCTTCACGCCGGCCCGCTGGAAGCGGATGCGCAGCTTCGTGCTCGGGCCGGATCCGCTCACCGCGAGCACCGTGCCCGGGCCGAAGATCGGATGCCGCACGCGCAGGCCTGGGGCCAGGCCCATCTCGTCGGGCTCCTGCTGCGCGTAGGAGTAGTCGAGCGAGGGGCCCGGCTCGCGGCGCAGCCGGCTCGGCTCGGCCATCTTCTCGACCACGGAGCTCGGGATCTCCTTCAGGAAGCGCGACGGCACTCCGTAGGTGCGCGAGCCGAAGCGCAGGCGCTCGGCCGCGCAGGTGAGCGTCAGCTCCTCCATGGCCCGCGTCATGCCCACGTAGCAGAGGCGCCGCTCCTCCTCGACGCCAGCCGGGGCCGCCACCGACGCAGCGTGGGGAAAGATTCCCTCCTCCATGCCCACCAGGTAGACGACGGGAAACTCCAGTCCCTTGCACGAGTGGGCGGTCATCAGCGACACGCACTCGTCGCGCGCCTCGTAGTTGTCGATGTCCGAGACCAGCGCCACCTGGTCGAGGAACAGCTCGAGCCCCGAGCGCTCGTCCGCCGGGGCCGCGCCCTCGCGCGCGAAGTCGTCGGCCGCGGTGAGCAGCTCGCGCAGGTTCTCGATGCGGGCCTCCGCATCGGGCGTCGCCTCCTTCTCGAGCTGCTGCAGATAGCCGCTTCGATCCAGCACCAGCGCCAGGGCGGGGGCCGGGTCCGCGCCCGCCAGCTCGCGGCCGAGCTCGTCCATCAGCTCGACGAAGGCGCGCACCACGGTCGCCGCCCGCCCCGCCCCCTCGCCGCCGGCCATCAGCCGCAGCGCTTCCAGGAGCGTCACGCCGCGCTCCGCGGCCAGCGCCTCGGCGCGCTCCAGCGTGGTGCGGCCGATGCCGCGCGCCGGCCTGTTGACGATGCGGCGCAGCCCCACCGCGTCGGCCGGGTTCACCAGCACGCGCAGGTAGGCGAGCGCGTCCTTCACCTCCGCGCGGTCGTAGAAGCGCACACCTCCGACCACCACGTAGGGGACGTCGTACTTGAGCAGCTCCTCCTCGAACAGCCGCGACTGGGCGTTGGTGCGGTAGAAGATCGCGAAGTGCCCGTAGGGCCGTTCGCCCTCACGGGAAGCGCTCAGGATCTGGCGCACCACGTACTGCGCCTCGTCGCGGTCGTCGTCCGCCTCGTAGAGCCGGATCGGCGCGCCGCCCTCGCGGTCGGTGAACAGCTCCTTGCCCTTGCGCGCGAGGTTGTGGGAGACCAGCCCGCTGGCGCCCTCGAGGATGGGCTGGGTCGAGCGGTAGTTGCGCTCGAGCTTCACGATCTGGACGTCGGGGTAGTCGCGCTCGAAATCGAGGATGTTGCGAATGTCCGCGCCGCGCCAGGCGTAGATCGACTGGTCCGGATCGCCGACCACGCACAGGTTGCGGTGCTCGCCCGCCAGCTGGTTGACCAGCTGGTACTGGACGCGGTTCGTGTCCTGGTACTCATCGACCAACACGTACTGCCAGCGGCGCCGGTAATGGGCGAGCACCTCGGGAAAGCGCTCGAAGAGCTCCGCGGTGCGCAGCAGCAGGTCGCCGAAGTCCAGGGCGCCCGCGTCGGCCAGCAGTCGCTGATAGGTGGCGTACACCTCCACCGCGCCGCGCATCTCGAAATCGCCGGCCTCGTCCGCGGCCGCGCTCGGCGCCAGCCCGGCGTTCTTCCACTGGTCGATGCGCCAGCGCATGCGCCGCGGGTCGTCCGTCTTGGGGTCCAGACCGTGGCGGCTCTGCGCGTCCTTCACCACGGCGAGGCTGTCGGCCTCGTCGTAGATCACGAAGCCACGCGAGGTGCCCAGCTGCCCGATCTCGCGGCGCAGGATGCGCACGCAGATCGAGTGGAAGGTCGAGAGCCACAGGTCCTCGGTCTCGGGCCCGAGCAGCTTGCGCACGCGCTCTCGCATCTCGCCCGCCGCCTTGTTGGTGAAGGTGACGCCGAGGATGCCCTCCGGCGGGATGCCGCACGCCCCGATCAGGTAGGCGATGCGGTGGGTGAGCACGCGGGTCTTGCCGCTGCCCGCGCCGGCCAGCACGAGCAGCGGGCCCTCGGTGGTCTCCACCGCCCGACGCTGTTCCGGATTCAGGCCTTCGAGAATCGACGCGGCCCGCACGCGATGGCGACCTCCCAGTGCACGAGTTCGGCCGGACGGGGGGGGGATCGCAAGGCTAGCACCCGGCGGGCGGGACCCCGCCAGCCGGCGAGCCGCTGGCGCCGCCGGAGATCGCTACTCGACGGTGACGCTCTTGGCGAGGTTGCGGGGCTGGTCCACGTCGGTGCCTTTCAGCACCGCCACGTGGTAGGCCAGCAGCTGGAGGGGCACGGTCGCGAGCACGGCGGTCAGGTACTCGCCGAGATCGGGGATGCGGATCACCTCGTTGGCCTTCTCGGCGATCTCGTCGTCGTCCTCGCTGGCCACTGCGATCACCACGCCTTCGCGCGAGCGCACCTGTTCGAGGTTCGAGACCACCTTGTCGTAGACGGGACCGCGGTTGGCGATCACGACCACCGGCATGTCCTCGTCGATCAGTGCGATCGGGCCGTGCTTCATCTCACCCGCCGCGTAGCCCTCGGCGTGGATGTAGGAGATCTCCTTCAGCTTGAGCGCGCCCTCCAGCGCGATCGGAAACATGATGCCGCGCCCCAGGAACAGGAAGTTGCTGGCGCGCACGAACTTGTGGGCGATGGCGCGAATCGGCCCGTCCAGCTGGAGCACGCGCTCCACCAGCCGGGGCAGGCGCATCAGGTCGCCCAGGCGCCGGCGGATCTCGTCCCGCCCCAGGCGGCCGCGCACGATGCCCAGCTTCAGCGCGAACAGGTAGAGGGCCACGACCTGGGCGGTGAAGGCCTTGGTCGACGCCACGCCGATCTCCGGGCCCGCGTGTGTGTACAGGACGTCGTCGCTCTCCCTGGCGATCGTCGCGTCGCGGACGTTGCAGATCGAGAGCACCCGCGCGCCCCGGGCCTTTCCCTGCCGCAGCGCCGCCAGCGTGTCCGCCGTCTCGCCCGACTGGGAGACCGGCACGACCAGGCAGGACTCGTCCAGGATGGGATCGCGGTAGCGGAACTCGCTGGCGAGATCGACCTCGGCGGGCATGCCGGCGATCTGCTCGATCATGTACTTGCCCACCATGCAGGCGTAGCTGGCGGTGCCGCAGCCGACCAGGTAGATGCGCCGCACCCGGTCCAGGTACTCGCGCGTCAGCTCGATGCCGTCCAGGTCGACGTCGCCCTCCTCCTCCAGCACGCGGGTGCCGATCGTGTCCATCACGGCGCGCGGCTGCTCGAAGATCTCCTTCTGCATGAAGCGGTCGTAGCCGCCCTTCTCCGCCGAGACGGGGTCCCACCTGATGGGACGCGGCTCCCGCTCGAGCGGGTGCCCCTCCGCGTCGATCAGCTCCACGCCGTCGCGGGAGAGCACGGCGAACTCGCCGTCCTCGAGGAAGAGCATCTGCCGCGTGTAGGGGAGGATCGCCGGGATGTCGCTGGCGAGGAACGACTCCTTCTCCCCCAGGCCGAGGATGATGGGGCTCCCCCCGTTCTTGGCCGCCACGATGTGGTCGGGGTCGTCCCGGCAGAGCGCTGCGAGGGCGTAGGAGCCCCGGAGCCGCCCGCAGGCCCGGCGCACCGCGGAGAGCAGATCCGCGCCCCCCTGCACGGCCGCGTCGATCAGGTGGGCGATCAGCTCCGTGTCTGTCTCCGACTCGATGCTGCGACCCGCCGCCTCGAGCTCCCGCCGGATCTCCGGGTGGTTCTCGATGATGCCGTTGTGCACGATCACCACCGAGCCAGCCCGGTGGGGGTGCGCGTTGCGCTCGCTCGGCCTGCCGTGGGTGGCCCAGCGCGTGTGGCCGAGCCCGACCTGGCCCGGCAGCGGCTTGTCGCGCAGGATGCCCGTGAGGTTCACGAGCTTGCCCAGGGCGCGGCGCACGGCGATCTCGCCGTCGTCGAAGATCGCGACGCCGGCCGAGTCGTAGCCCCGGTACTCGAGACGTTGCAGGCCGTCCAGGACGACGTCCATGGCCCGGCGTTCGCGCCCGATGTAGCCCACGATTCCGCACATGCTCGACTCCTGCCCGCCTATCGCTTCCGCTTCGGGGTGCGCACCGGCTGCTTCGCGGCGCGCGCGCGCTTCTTCCCGGCCGCTCCCCGCGCGGCCTTCTTGCGCGGCGACGACGGCTTCTTCTTTGCCGGCGTCCGGCCCGCCGCCTTCGCCCCCGTCTTGGAGCGTCTGCGCACCCAGCCCTCGATGTTGCGCTGGCGGCTGCGCGCCACGGCCAGCGCCTCCGCGGGTACCGCCTTCGAGATGGTGGATCCCGCCGCGACGAATGCGTCGTCGGCCACCACGACCGGCGCGATCAGGTTCACGTTGCAGCCGATGAAGGCGCGCTCCCCCACGCGGGTGCGGTGTTTCGCGATGCCATCGTAGTTCACCACGATCGACCCACAGCCGAAGCTGGCACCGGCTCCCACGTCGGCGTCCCCGATGTAGGACAGATGGTCCGCCTTCACGCCCTCGCCGAGCGTGCTGTTCTTCACCTCGACGAAGTTTCCGATGCGCACTCCCCGGCCGAGCACCGTGCCGGGACGCAGATGCGCGCTCGGTCCGATCGTGACGTCGTCGCCCAGCTGGCTCGACTCGATCGTGCAGTGGGGCTTCACGTGCACGCGCTCCCCGATGCAGGTGGCGCCCTGGATGGAGCAGCCGGGTTCGATCAGCGTGTCGCGCCCGATCTCCACGTCGGCGTCCACGTAGGTGTTGGCGGGGTCGACGATGCTGACGCCGTCCGCCATCAACCGCTCGAGCAGGCGCCGGCGCACCACCGCCGCCGCCCGGGCCAGCTGCTCGCGCGTGTCGACGCCGATTGCCTCCTCGCCGTCGTCGAGGCGCAGAGCCTCCACCCGGCGCCCCTCGCGCACCATCAGCTCCACGATGTCCGTGAGGTAGATCTCGCCCTGCTCGTTCTGGTCGTCGACCTGGGCCAGGGTCTTCCAGAGCCGCTCCGCGTCCACCAGGTAGACGCCCGTGTTGCGCTCCTCGATCGCCAGCTCCGCGGGGGAGGCGTCGGTCGCCTCCACCACGCGCGTCACGCGGCCCTCGCGGTCGCGCAGCACGATCCCGCGCACGTCGACCGGCGCCGACAGCAGCACCAGATCCGCGCCGCGCTGCGACTTGAGCTCCACCATGCGCTGGAGCGTCTCGCCGCGCAGCAGCGGCGTGTCCGCGTACAGGATCAGGACGTCACCCCGAAAGCCCTCGAGCGCGCTCTGGCAACACAACACAGCGTCGCCTGTGCCGCGGGGCTCGGGCTGCACCGCGAAGCGCGCGCGTCGGGGGAAGGCCTCGCGCAGCGCGTCGTGGGCCGGGCCGACCACCACGTACAAGTGGGCGGGACGCAGCGCCTCGGCCGCTTCCAGCGCGAAGGAGAGCATGGGCCTGCCGGCGATCGGATGCAGCGCCTTCGGCAGATCCGAGCGCATGCGCGTGCTGCGACCGGCGGCGAGGATCAGGACGGCGATCTGCGACGCTCCGGCGCCCGTTTTCATCGCCTTCTCCTCTTCGGCGGGCCGCCAACCCGGCGAGAGCCGCAGCTTACCCCCGGGGCTGTGGGCGCGGCAGCCCACACACTGGGCTAACATTTCCCCTGGGGGTCGATCCGGCGGCTTGCGATCCGTCGCTCCCGTCTCTTAGCCTAGGCGAGGGCGCGCGTTCGGCCCGCTGTCGAGGAACGTTACATCCACATCTTCGGCAACACCCGCGGCCTCAAAGCGAGCCAGGTCCGCCAGCTCGAGCGCCTGTCCAGGCGCCGGCTGCCCCCCGACCGTCTGATCACCCAGGAATTCGCGCGGAGCCTCACGGCCATCACCCACGAGACGGGTCGCCAGGTGGGCGTGCTGGTCGACCGCAGAGGTGCGGTCACCCACGTGATGGTCGGCGATGCGCGCTCGATCGAGCTGCCCGACTGGGGACGCATTCGCGCCGGGCGCGGGCGCCTGCGAGGGCTGCGCTGCATCCACACACACGTGCGCGACGAACCGCTCTCCCGGGACGACCTCACCGACCTGGCGGTGCTGCGACTCGACGCCATGGTCGCCGTGGCCACCGACGACTCGGGTCTCCCGGGCCTCGCCTACGCCGCCTCGCTGCGCGCCGCCAACTCGGACGGCGAGGCCGTCCACCACCTGGAGCCGCGCCCCCCGGCGCTGCTGGACCTCGACTTCCGCGAGTGGATCGGCGCCCTCGAAGAGGAGCTGGCGCGCCAGGACCGGACGCGCCGCGTCGGCGACGGCGAGCGGGCGCTACTGGTGGTCGTGACGGCGGGTCGCAAGGACGACGACCACGACATGCAGCTCGCCGAGCTGAAGGAGCTGGCGCGCTCGGCGGGCGTGGAGGTGGTCGACGTCGTGACGCAGCAGCGCCGGCGTCCCGATCCCAGGTTCCTGATCGGAGCGGGCAAGCTACAGGACCTGGTGATCCAGGCCTTCCAGAGCAACGTGGACCTGGTGATCTTCGATCAGAACCTGACGCCCACCCAGGCGCGCAACCTGGCCGAGCGACTCGACCTGCGCGTGATCGACCGCACCCAGCTGATCCTCGACATCTTCGCCCAGCACGCCACCACGCGGGACGGCAAACTCCAGGTCGAGCTGGCCCAGCTCCGCTACCGACTGCCGCGCCTCGCGCAGCGCGCGGATCGTTCGCTCTCGCGTCTCGCCGGCGGAATCGGCGGGCGCGGCCCCGGTGAGCAGAAGCTCGAGATGGACCGCCGCCGCGTGCGCGAACGGTTGGCGCGCCTCGAGCGGGAGCTGCGCAAGCTGAGCGGCCAGCGCCAGGCGCGGCGACGGCGGCGCACCCGGCGCGGGGTGCCCGTGCTCTCGATCGTGGGCTACACGAACGCGGGCAAGAGCACGCTGCTGAGGGCCCTCACCCACACCGACGTCCGCATCGAAGACAAGATGTTCGCCACCCTGGATCCGGCCTCGCGGCGCCTGCGCTTCCCGCGCGAGCGCGAGGTGATCATCACGGACACGGTCGGCTTCATCCGCGATCTGCCCGCCGATCTGGTCGCCGCCTTCCACGCGACCCTGGAGGAGCTCAGCGACGCCGCCCTCCTGCTCCACGTCGTGGACGCCGCGGCACCCGACATCGAGCGGCACATCGCGGCCGTGCGCGAGGTGCTCGACGGCATCGGGCTCGAGCAGACCCCGGAGCTGCTCGTCTTCAACCAGATCGACCGCCTGCCCCCGGGGATCGGCGAGGCGCTGGCCGCGCGCCATCGCGGCGTCGCCGTGTCGGCGCTGCGCCGCCGGGGACTCCACGAGCTTCTCGCTCGGGCGGAAAAGGTGGTATGGAACGGGGGCGAGCAACCCGACGAGGGCGGGGGCACGCCGACCCTGGCCGTCCAGGGGGGGTAGTCATGGCAGCGCGGGCGAAGATCACGGGCACCGGGATGTACGTCCCCGAGCGCGTCGTCACCAACCACGACCTGGCCGCGCTGATGGACACCAGCGACGAGTGGATCCGCCAGCGCACCGGCATCGCGGAGCGGCGCTTCATCGCCGAGGGACAGACGCCCGTCGACCTGGCGCAGCAGGCCTCGCAGCGGGCGCTGGAGGCCGCTCACCTGGACGCCAGCGACCTCGACTGCATCGTGCTCGCGACGCTGTCGCCAGAGGCGGAGTTCCCCGGCACGTCCTTCTTCCTGCACGAGCGACTCGGCGCGTCGGACATCCCGTGCTTCGACCTGCGCGCGCAGTGCAGCGGCTTCCTCTTCTCGTTGGGCGTCGCCAACGGCTTCATCTCGTCGGGCATGTACCGACGGGTCCTGGTGGTGGGCTGCGAGGTGCACTCGAGCGGGATCGATCTGACCGACGCCGGCCGCGACGTGGCGGTGATCTTCGGCGACGGGGCCGGCGCCGTGGTGCTCGAGGCGAACGAGGCCCCGGCCGACCCGGCGGGTGTGCTCGAGGTGCGCATTCACGCCGAGGGCAAGCACGCCCGCAAGCTCTGGATCGAGGCGCCGGGCTCCGGCTTCGCACCGGTGCGCATCAGCCACGAATTGATCGACGAGCGCCGGCACTTCCCGCGCATGGACGGGCGCTTCGTATTCAAGCACGCCGTGACGCGCATGCCGGAGGTGCTGCTCGAAACGCTCAACGCGGCGAGCCTGAAGCTCGAGGACGTCGACCTCTTCCTCTTCCACCAGGCCAACCTGAGGATCAACGAGTACGTGGCCCAACAGCTGGGCGTGCCCGCCGAGAAGTGCCTCAGCAACATCGAGCGCTACGGCAACTGCTCGGCCGCCTCCATCCCCATGCTGCTGGACGAGGCCGTGCGCGGGGGGCTCCTCGAGCCGGGGCAGCTGGTCTCGATGACCGGCTTCGGGTCGGGCTTCTCCTGGGGGAGCGCGGTTCTGCGCTGGTGAGCCATGCCGCGCCGCGTCGCGCCCGATCGCCCGCTCCGCTCATCGGGTTTGCCCCTTCATGCCGCAGTGCGTCTAGACCGGGCCTGCAACTGGCTCGCTAAACCCCGTCTTATCCAGCGGAAGGCTTAAGCTTTCCCATTGTGGTCCGGCCCCCTTGACGCCATAACGCGGCGTGTTACTCTGGCGATGATTCCATCCAGCCGGCCGACACCCCAGCTCGGCCCGGACACCAGGATTTCGGGGAGAGGAGAACGCGATGGCAGGGCAAGCCAGCTTGCTTCAGGAAGGTGTGGACCGCTTCAACGACGCGGTGCGCTCGATCGACGTCCAGCGCATCCAGAAGCAGATCCAGGCGCGTCGGCGCTCGTTCGAGAGGCAGCTCACCAGCGGGCGCAAGAACATCGAGAAGCGCACGCGCAAGGAGGTGACGCGGCTGCGCACGGAGATCCGCAGGAACCCGTTGTTCAAGCGCGCGCGAAGCGCGGCCGGCGATGCCGCCAAGCAGATCGAGAGCGGCGTGGGCGGCGTGCTCGGTCTCCTGCAGATCGCGTCGCGCAGCGACCTCCAGCGGGTCGACCGCAAGGTCGCGCAGATCAACAAGAAGTTGAAGGATCTAGAGCGCATTCGGAAGGCGAACGGCGGCGCCACCCACATCTAGGCTGTAGCCGTCGGGCGCGCCGGCCGCGCCCGGCCCGGCCCAGGCCTCGCAGAGAAAGCCCGGTGGCGGCGCCCCCGGGCTTTCTCTTACGATCGCGACGATGGCCGACTTCACGGGTGTCGACTTCCTGGAGCTCGACGAGCTGCTCAACGACGAGGAGCGGCTGGCGCGCGACACCGTCCGCGAGTTCGTCTCCAGGGAGTTCCTGCCCCGAATCCAGGAGCACGTGCGCCGCGACGGCTCCTTCCCCATGGAGCTGGTCCCCCAGCTGGCCGAGCTGGGACTGTTCGGGGCGAACCTGCACGGCTACGGCTGCGCGGGAATGAGCAACCTGGCCTACGGCCTCGTCATGCAGGAGCTCGAGCGCGGCGACTCGGGTCTGCGCTCGTTCGCTTCGGTACAGGGCGCGCTGGTCATGTACCCAATCCACGCCTTCGGCTCGGATGCACAGAAGGAGCGCTGGCTCCCCGAGCTCGCGGCCGGGCGCGCGATCGGCTGCTTCGGCCTGACGGAGCCCGACTTCGGCAGCCACGTGGCGGGCTTGCGAACCCGGGCCGAACGGCGCGGATCGTCCTGGCTGCTGAGCGGAACCAAGCGCTGGATCACCAACGGGACGGTGGCCGACGTCTCGCTGATCTGGGCGAAAACTGACGACGGAATCCGGGGCTTCCTGGTCGAGAAGGGCCGGCCGGGCTTCGAGGCGCGCGACATCAAGGGAAAGTTCTCGCTGCGCGCCTCGATCACGTCGGAGCTCTTCCTGCAGGACGTGGAGGTGCCGGAGGAGAACCGCCTGCCCAAGGCCGACGGGCTCAAGGGGCCGCTCAGCTGCCTGAACCAGGCGCGCTTCGGCATCGCGTGGGGCGCGGTGGGCGCGGCGATGGCCTGCTACGAGGAGGCGCTGGGCTACAGCCGGGAGCGCGTGGTGCAGGGAGGCCCGCTGGCCGGAAAGCAGCTGGCCCAGGAGAAGCTCGTCTTCATGCTGACCGAGATCACCAAGGCGCAGTTACTCGCCCTGCGCGTCGCGCAGCTCAAGGACCGCGGCCGTCTCCACCACACGATGGTGTCGATGGCGAAGCGCAACAACGTGGACGTGGCGCTGCGCATCGCGCGCACAGCGCGCGACCTGCTGGGCGCCAACGGCATCGTCGACGACTACCAGGCCATGCGCCACATGGTGAATCTGGAGACCGTGCGGACCTACGAAGGCACCCACGACGTGCACACCCTGATCCTGGGCGAGCACATCACGGGCATGCGCGCGTTCTGAGGGCGGCGCTCAGGCCGTCCGGGACTCTCCGCGCGCGCGTGCAACCGCCCGGTTGATGTCGCCCTCACACTCCTCGAGCAGCGCTCCGGCCCGCTGCTCGTCCACCCGCGCCAGCGACATCACGATGCGCACGGCCCGCTTTCTGAGCTTGCGCGACGCGGGCACCAGGTTCGTCATCAGGTTGCCGCGCACGCGACCCAGTCGAACCATCACCGTCGTCGAGAGCAGGTGAAGCACCATCTTCTGGGCCAGCCCCCCCTTCATGCGCGTGGAGCCGGCGATCACCTCCGGACCGACCTCGGGCGCGATCGCGATCTCGGAGGCTCGGGCGAGCGGCGAGTCGGGGGAGCAGGTCACCGCGATGGTGCGCGCCCCCAGCTCCCGGCCGATCTCGACCCCCCCGATCGCGAAGGGCGTGCGTCCGCTAGCCGACACGGCGACGACGGCGTCGCTGGGGCCGAGGCCGCGCCCGCGCAGTGTCCGCGCGGCGGCCTCTCCCTTGTCCTCGGCACCTTCGATGGCGCGCGCCAGCGCCCGCTCGCCGCCGGCCACGACCGCCTGCACCCGGCTCGGCGCCATGCCGAAGGTCGGCGGGATCTCGGCGGCGTCGAGCGCGCCCATGCGACCGCTGGTGCCGGCTCCGACGTAGAACCAGCGCCCACCGCCCTCCAGCACGCTCACCAGCACGTCCACCGCGCGCTCCACCTCGGGCAGCACGAGCCCCACGGCTTCGAAGGCCCTGTGGTCCTCGGCGTGGATCGTCTCGAGGACCCTCCCAACGTCCCAGCGGTCGAGGTCGTGGGTCGCTTCGAGAATCTCCTCGGTGGGTGCCCCCTTCCCCATCCGCTCCCCTTTCGGTCGGCCACGGGCGAGCCTGAGCGACGTCCGACCGCACGGCCGCGCCGCGCGGGCGGCCACCGGAGCGCAGCCGGGCCGCCAACACCCCGCCAACGCACGGCTTCTGGCCGTCGTGCCTTAGCCGAGGTCCGCCTGCAGCGCGCGCGCGGCGCGGCGTCCCGAGGCGAGCGCCCCGTTCCACGAGGGATCCATCAAATAGTCGCCCGCGAAGTAGACCCGGCGCCCCTCGCGACGCAGCTCCCGCTGCACCCGCGCCAGCTGGGCGATCTCCCGGTAGCGGCCCACGTCGAAGCGGGGATGCGCCGCGGGCGCTCGCTGGAGCCGGGTGAACAGCGCGGCATCGGCGACGCCCGGCGCGATCCTCCCGAACCCCTCCAGAAGCGCCTGCTCGAGCCGCGCCTCCGGGGCGTCGGCGTTCGCCTCGCTCCAGCGGCTGGTGGCTCGCAGCACGAGCAGACCGCGGGTGTCCGGGACGCGCCCGCCGGGCAGGCCCGGCTCGAGCAACGCGCTCTCGAGCGCCGAGCCCTCTGCGCGGGGAACCTGGATGCGCAGCGGGTACGGCGCGAACGGGCGGCGGAGCCCAACGGTCAGCGACAGCGCCGGCGCGTAGCGCACGCTGGCGAGGGCCCGCAACTCGGCGGACGTGAGGACGGGCGCGGCCAGGCGAGCCGCGTCGGGGGCGCGGGTGGCCACCACGGCGGCGTCGACGTCGAGATCCCGATCGCGTCCGCCGGCCCGCAGCGCGAGCCGGACCCCGCCGCCGGCGCGGCCCTCGATGCGCGTGACCTGCGCGCCGTAGCGCGGCGCCAACGCCGCCGCAGCCGCTGCCGGCAGCTCTGCGAGGGGAGCGCGGGGCAGGCCCATGCGCGCCGCCGCGTGCCGCCGGTAGCGCTGCAGGAACAGCACGCGGCTGGCCTGTCGCTCGTCGCACGGACAGGCGGAGCCGACGAACGGCGTCATCCAGCGCTCCAGCACGCTGGCCCCGAAGTAGAGGCGACCGAAATCCGCCAGGCTGCGGTCGTCGAAGTCCGCGGCGCGCTCCGGTGCATCCGGGTCGATGCGCTCCCCGAAGCGGGCCAGCAGCCGCGGAAGGCGCAGCAGACGCAATCCGTGGCGCGGCTTCACACCGGGAATGCGTGCGATGCCGATCAGACTCCGGGGATCGATCTCGCGGATCCGCCCCCGGTGGGGCTGCGCGGCCACCACGGGGCGCAGCGGGAGGAGCTCGTCGCGCAGGCCGAGCGCGTCGACCCAGTCGAGCAGCTCCCGGTCCGCGCTCGAGAGCGTGGAGCCGCCCGTGTCCAGCCGGAACCCATCGACGGCCTCACTCGTGAGACGGCCGCCGGCGTGGCGCTCGCGCTCAAGGACCACCACGTCGTAGCCATCGCGGGCGAGCACCCAGGCGGCTCCCAGTCCGGCGATGCCGGCGCCGACGACGGCCACTTTGCGAGCGCCCATCCATCCCTTCGCGCCGTGCGTACCGCCCGGCTTCTCCTCGCGTCGCGCGCACCGCGCGACTTTCCCTCGCACCGTGCGCGGCGCCCGATCACCGCGGCCGCCCCGCTGCGCGGCGTCTATCGCCGCTCCAGGAGCTGCTCGAGCCGCGGGATCACGTCCCGGAGCGTTGCAAAGGGCTCGAAGGCTTCGCCGCGGGACTGCAGCTCCTCGGCCAGGGTGTCCTTGGCGAACACGGTGTCGGCGGCCAGCGCACCGCACAGGTCGGAGACGCGCCCGTTGCCGATGTGCACCACGGAGACGCCCGGGTGGGCCGCGCGGAACTTCTCGATCCGGCCGCGCTTGCAGGTTCCGGTGCCGCATTCGCAGTCTGGGTTCGGGTGCCCGCCCGCGATGCGCCAGACACCGTCCTCGTAGCGCAGGCGGTTCGCATCGTACGCGAAGCGCACGCCGTGGATCACCTGCAGGCGGTTCAGGTTGTAGTCGAAGCCGTCGGACAGGACACGGAAGGGTACGCCGCAGCGCTCGCACCACTCCACGATCTCCCGGGCGCCGGGGTCGAGCTCCACCGTGTGGAGAAACGCGTCGAGCTCGGCCTGGGGCAACGGCAGCCCGTCGAGGAGCTCGAGGTTGTATTGCCAGGCGCTGATCTGGCCGCGCTGGTAGCGCCCCCAGTAGAGAGGCCGCCGGTCGGCGGCGTAGCGGCGCGCCAGGGTGGCGCCCACGTCCTGGACGGAGAAGGTGCCGTCGAAGTCGCAGAAGACGGCCAGCCTGAACGCGCGCCGCAGGCGGTAGAGGGCGCTCTCGTGTTCGGTCAGCTCGACCTCGACGCGCAGATCCTCTCCGCAGCGGGCCTCGGGTGAGCCGAGCAGCGGCTCCGGCGGACCGGCCAGGGGAGCCAGGCCCAGGGCGTTCAGGTCGACGCGGCGCTCTTCGCGGGAGTCGCCCGCGTTCACCAGGGCGAGGACCCCGCCCTGGGCGCCGGCGGCGACGACGCCCTGGGCAATCTCGCCCTCGAGGGGCCGCAGTGCCCGGGCGGCGCCGGGGATCCCCAGCGCGTCCACCTCCCGCGCCAGCGCCAGGGTCTGCGCAACCAGGGTGCGGCTCGATTCGTCGAGCGAAGGCACGTCGTCGGAGAAGACCGCCAGCCCGCCGGTCGAGGCGATGGCGGCCGCCAGGGTGCGTCGCTCCGCCGCGCTGAGGTCCGTGTCGCGGCTGCGCGCCATCAGGCAGTCGGGATCGTTGAGCCACAGGCGTCGGTGCATCCACGCCCTCGCGAGCACGCCGCGCACCGCGCTCCGGGTAGCGGGCTGCGTCTCCTCGATGCCCGGGATGGCCGCGCCCGGATCCAGCTGCCAGGCGGGCGCGACGTCGGCGCCCACGCGCATGCCGTCGACCACTCCCACCGCCGCGCCCAACGGGCAACCGCAGCCCAGCAGGAAGGCCTCCTCGCCGGCGCCAGCGCGCACGGCCTCCAGCCCGCGGCGCAGCCGCTCGGCCCGGCCCACCTTGCGGTCGCGCGCCTCCGCCCGCATCGCCACGGTGTAGAGGAAATCGAGCTTCAGGTAGCCGAAGCCCATCGCCACCAGCTCGCGGAAGACGCGCTCCAGGTGCGCCAGCACGTCGGGGCGGGTGGGGTCGAGCACGTAGACCGAGGCATCCTCGGACCAGACCGGATGCAACAGGCCGCGAAACAGCTCACCCTGGCTGCGCAGCAGCCACTCGCCGTGCTTCTGGAACAGCGCGCTCTCGGCGACGACGCAGAAGGGAGCCGTCCAGACCCCGGGAGTGAAGCCGGCGGAGCGGATCGCGGCGGCCAGGCGTCCCAGGCCGCTCGGAAAGCGCTCGTTGGTCTCGAGCCAGTCGCCGACGGCCCGCTGGTAGCCGTCGTCGATCTGGACGACGTCGATGGGCAGCGCGTCGCGCGAGGCGGCCAGGGCGTCGAGGTTGCGACGCACGTCCTGCTCGCTGACCTCGTGGAAGAAGTGGTACCAGCTGCACCAGCCCGAGAGGAATGGCCCGGCGGTCCGCGCCCCGGCGCTCCGGCCGTGGGCCTCGGCGTGCTCCTCGAGCAGCCGGCCGGCGTCGTCGCCCAGCGCCACGCGCACCGGCTCGAGCTCCCGGGTCTCGCCCGGCGCCAGCAGCGCATCGACGCGCTGCTCCACCTCGAGCAGCAGATCCTCTCCCTCGCGTCGCAGGTAGACCACCCCGAACGCGCGGCCGCGTTCGAGCACGCCGGCGACGCAGGCGGGGCCCGAGGGCGCCGCTCCCACCGCGGTGGCCAGCGCGGACTCGTGCCAGCCCGAGCGGTCCGGGGGCGGGGCGCTCACCGCGTGGTGCAGGCCGCGCAGCCAGGCGCCCGACGGGAACTCCGGCTCACCCCGCTCGTCGAGCTCGCGAGCCCCGCTGAACGACCACGACTGCCAGCCGTTCTTGAGGAAGCGCAGGGAGCGGATGCCGTGGCCGCGCCAGCGGAAGCCGAGCACGACGCCCTCGAGCGTGAGCTCGCGCTCGGAGGCGTTTCGCACGCGGGCCTCCAGCGTGGCGACCTCTCCGCCGGGGGCCATGGAAATCGTGAGCTCGAGGGGACCGAGCCGCCGCTCGCCGGACGCGAGCCGATCCTCGGCGACCACCGGCATCGACTCGTCAGCCCGCAGGGCTAAGGTCGCGTCGGTGAAGCGCACACCGAGCCGGGTCGGCTCCACGCGACCCGCCCGAGGGTGGGTCGCGACAGCGACGGCGCTGGACATGGGCGCCGGAGTATAACCGCGGATGACCCTCGATCTCAGGGCGCGCCTGCTCGAGGCCCGGCCCCTGCTGCTGGACGGTGCCACGGGCACGGAGCTGGAGCGGCGCGGCAGCCCCACCGGCCTGCCTCTCTGGTCCGCCCACGCCCTGCTGGAAGACCCGGGGCTGGTGCAGGGAATACACGCCGACTACGCCGCCGCCGGGGCCGACGTCCTCACCGCCAACACCTTCCGCACCCAGCGCAGGACCCTCGCGCGCGGCGGAGTCGGCGAGCGGGCCGCCGAACTCACCTCGACCGCCGTGGCCCTGGCCCGCCGGGCCGCGGCCGAAGCGGGCGACCGGTGCCCGGCGTTCGTGGTGGGCTCGGCGCCCACCCTGGAGGACTGCTACCGGCCCGAGCTGGTGCCGGACGACGCGGCGCTGGCCCGGGAGCACGCCGAGCACGCCGCGCACCTCGCGGCGGCCGGGGTGGACGCGATCCTGGTGGAGACGATGAATACTGTGCGCGAGGCGGTCGCCGCCGCGCGCGCCGCCCGCGGCGTCGGGCTGCCCGCACTGGTGAGCTTCGTGTGCTGGGACGGGCCGGCACTGCTCTCGGGAGAGTCGCTGCGCCGGGCCGTGGCGGCGGTCCGGCCCGAAGAACCCGTCGCGCTGCTGGTCAACTGCCTTCCGCCATCGAACGTCGCGGCCTGCTTGCCCGAGCTGAGCGCCAGCGGGTTGCCGTTCGGCTGCTACGCGAACCTCGGCGCGCCCGCCGACGAGACCGGATTCGCGCGCAGCGAGGAGTGTTCGCCCGAGCAGTTCGCCGACGGCGCTTCGGGCTGGCTGGACGCCGGCGCGCGCATCGTCGGCGGCTGCTGCGGAACCACGCCCGCGCACATTCGCGAGCTTGCGACTCGACTGCGCAGCCACGAGCCCCGCAGTAAGGATCGATGATCGGACGCAAATTGTGTCACTGCTTGCGCCGCGGTTGCCGGCGGGCTGCCGCCACCCTCAAAGGCGTGTGACAAAGAACACAGGCATTGGGCGGAGTTAGCCGCGCCTTCCGCACGAGCCCCCGCGTCTGGCACGGCGCTTGCTGTGCGTTGTCTGCGGCGCGGCAGATCTCTGCCTCGATTCGACGCCCGGGCCGACAACCCCTCCCGTCGCGCGTGAGCGCGACGTGTCGGTCCGGGCGTTCCCACGCGCTGCGGGGCCACGCGGAACACTCAGCCCGCCGCTCCGCGCAGCCGCTAAGCTCCCCGGCCATGCCCGACGACCGCAAACGCGCGACGCTTCCTCCCCTGCTTCCCACCCCGAAGATCGTGCGCGCCCGCGAGGGGTCGTTCGAGCTGCGCGACCGGCTACCCATCGTCCTGCCCTCGGGAGTCATGGAGTCGGACCTGGCCAGCGCGATCGTGCTGCGCGACGAAGTGCGCCGCCGCTGCAGCGCGCGGTGCGAGATCGAGGCCCACGCGCGCAGTGACGACCTGGGACCCTGCATCGATCTGCGTCGGCGCGGAGACACGGGCGAGGACTACCGCATCGCCGTGGACACCGAGCGGATCGAGGTCTCGGCGGCCGGGCCCGCCGGGCTGCGCTACGCCGTCGAAACGCTCTGCCAGCTGATCGAGCCCCGGGCGGGTCGAGGGCGACGGGAACGCGGCGCCGCGCGCGGCCGCGTCCCCGGCTGCTTCATCGACGACGCGCCCGACCTCGCCCTGCGCGGGATCATGCTCGACGTCTCCCGCGGCAAGGTCCCCAAGCTGGAAACCCTGCGCGGACTGGTCGACCTCTGCGTCCGGCTCAAGCTGAACGCGCTGATGCTGTACGTCGAGCACACCTTCCGCTTCCGGCGACACCCCCGGATCGGGTCCGGGGCGTCGCCCCTGGACGCCGAAACGCTGCTCGAGCTGGACGCCTACGCGCGGGCCCGACACGTCGACCTGATCCCGTCGCTCCAGTCCCTCGGGCACATGGAGCACATCCTGCGCAGTCCCGCCTACGCGCACCTCGCCGAGACGGACCTGGGCTGGACGATTTCCCCGGCCGAGCCCGGGACCTACGAGCTGCTGGCGGAGCTCTACGCGGAGTTCTTGCCCAACTTCCGCTCGCGCTGGTTCAACGCCAACTGCGACGAGCCCCACGACCTCGGCCGAGGAAAGTCGCTCGAGTGGGCCCAAGAGGCGGGCACCGAGACCGTGTACCTCGAGCACGTGAAGCGCGTGCGCGAGCTGGCGCGCGGCTACGGCAAGCGCACGATGATCTGGGGGGACGTGGTGCACTCCCATCCGGACCGCATCCCCGACATCGACCGGCACCTCGCCCTGCTCGACTGGTGGTACGAGGCGAAGCACGACTACGACCGCGTGAAGCGCTTCGCCGACAACGGGCTCGAGTTCGTCGTGTGTCCCGGCACGTCGACCTGGAACTGCCTGTTCCCCCGGGTGCCGAACAGCCTGGAGAACATCACAGGCTACGCCGAAGCGGGGAAGCGCCACGGAGCCCTGGGCCTGATCGTGACCGACTGGGGCGACTTCGGGCACTACAACCTGCTGGGGAATTCCTGGTTCGCCTACGCCTGGGCGGCTCAGCAAGCCTGGTCGGGCCGCGTCGGCGCCCGCGAGTTCGACCGCGCCTGCGCGCGCCAGGTCTTCGACGACGCGAGCGGCGAGACGGCCCATCTGTACCGGGAGCTCGGGGCGATCCACGAGGCCGGCTTCCAGGTGGAGAACGCCTCGGCGCTGCAGTTCCTCTACTTCGACGACCTGGACCGCGCCTTCTTCGTGGAAGGCGCGAAGGTCACGCCCCTGCGCCGCAGCCTGCGCAAGCTCGAGGAGCTGCGGCCGCGGATCGCGGCGGCCAAGAAGCGCTACGGCCGCGAGTCGCTCACCTGGGAGGAGATGCTGCTCGCCGCCGACGCGAGCCGGCTCGCGGTGCGCAAGGCGTTGGCGGGGCGCCGCTACGTGGCCTGGCGCAGGCGCCGCGGCCGGCTCGAGGCGGCCGCACGGCGGACCCTCGCGCGAGAGCTGGCCAAGCTCGCCGACGAGCAGACCGCGCTGGGCCGCACCCTGCGGCGCCTGTGGCTGCGCCGCAGTCACGCGTCAAACTTCGAGATCACGCAGCGGCGTCTCGACCGCTCGATCGTGAGCCTGCGTCGCGCGGCGCGCGCCCTGCGCAGCGGTCGCCGACCCGCGCCGCCCCCGCCCCACCCGGGCTTCGACACCGCTTCGGTCTTCGCCGCGCTCAAGGAGTCGGCGGGGGCCTGAGGCCCGGCTGAGGCTAGGACCGGCGCCAGCGCGGCTCGTCGACCGTGAAGACCACCAGCCCCAGCGCGGCCGCCTGGCAGGCGATCGCCGTCCAGAAGACCACCGGGTACGAGAAGACGCTGGCCATCACGCCGCCGGCAAACGCCCCGAACGCGGCCACGAGCTCCGCCGCCGAGGTGGCGACCGCGATCCGCATCGGCAGGTTGCGGCGCGAGCCGAATTCCAGCACGAGATTCTGCGCCGACATCTGAAAGCCGCCGAG
>JAZFWH010000027.1:0-2692 GCA_036482635.1 Myxococcota bacterium | reverse complement strand
GCTGCATTCAGTCGTTCCGCGACGAGCGTCTTCGCGACCCGGAGTTCGACGCGCGCTGGATCGCCGCCCTCATAATCTCGCAGAGGCTCGCCGCGTGAGGCCCACCGAACCTCGCACCGGAACCCGCGCCGCCCGCGTGTTGGAGCGTCTCCGTTACGGTGCGATCCATCTTCACCGCGACGCCGAGCGCCTCCGCGCGACACCCGGCCAGATTCTTCGATCGATTGCCGCGCTGCGACAGTCCTTCGACATGAATATCCGACTCGCAGCGCGAGCGACGTACGAGCTGCGGCCGGGTCGCTACTCGGAGCGCGGCTACCGGGGGCGTCAACGTGGGCTCGTCCCGACTTCGGTGCTCGACCTGTTGCAGGCACATGGGGAGCTGGATGGCTCGGAGCTCGTCCGCCGCAGTGGTTTCGCGCGAGAGAGGATCAGGTGCGCGCTCGTAGCTCTCTTGCGCGCTCAGCGCATCGTCCGCGTGGGATGGAACCGATACGCGCTCGCACAACGCGACCTAGGAGGAAACACAAGTGGGAATCTTCAAGCGAAAGTGGGCTGACACGCCCTCCGCCGAGGCTCGACAGGAGGAGCTGCGGTCGGAGGCCGCGACTGCCCAGGAGCTTCACGCCGAAGCCCGAGCCGCGTTCGAGCAGGCCGCGCTCACCGGCGACCGCGCTGCGATCGACGAAGCGCGCTCTGCCGTGGACAGCGCCGCTGCGAGGGAGCGGGAGCTCGCCGCCGGCATCCGGGCCTCCGAGCGCGACGTGGCGCGGGCCCGTGACGAGCAAAAGGCCCAGGAGCGCGCGGCTCACCGAGAGCGCGCGGCAGAGCATGCGCGGGAGAGGCTGAAGTGCGCCGAGCGCTTCGACGACCTGGCGCGTCAGCTGGGCAATTGCTGCGCCGAGTACGCGGCAGCCTCGCTTGCCGTTGACGTGGAGCTGGGGTCTGGCGGCCTGGACTCCCGCAAGCTCGCGACCGCCACGCACTGGCACCTGCTCGCGCCTCTCTGGTTCAACGCGCCGGAGCTCTGCACGCACGCGCGGCTGGCGCCGCTGATCGGCGGGAAGAAGCAATCACTCGCCGAGGCCAGCGCCCCCGAGGCCGCCCGGGTGGACGCAATGGAAGAGGAGCCGGCCGCCTAGCGCGGCCGAGGAGGAGAGACCCATGCACGACTTCGAGACCATCCTCGCCGATGCCCAGCTGCTGGAAAAGGGCGCCAACGGCGCCGCGCCGCGGCACACCGCCAAGCAGTACGAGGACGCGATGTGCGACCTCGCCGAGAGCGACGCACGGGCGGGCGAGGCGGTCGGAGGCGCGCTCAGCCGCCTGCACACCGACCGCGACGACCGGCTGGTGTCACTGGCCAAGGCCGCGCACGCCGCCGAGATGTCCGAGCGCCGCGAGGCCGTCCGGAGGGCCGCGGCCGAGCGCGAGGACCTGGGCCGCGTGGCGCGCGGCGAGGAGCCGCTGACGAAGCGCGTCCGCACGCGCGAGCTCGCCTACAGCCTGATGACCAGCTTCGCCAAGGACCGCGCGCGGGAGGGCGAGAGCGCCGAGGATGCGATGGCCCGGCTGATGGGCGAGGGCGACCCGGAGATCCGGGAGCTGTACGAAATTTACAGCGAGGCATGACGTGCGCGAGGCCAGGGAGCAAATCGGGCCCGCCAGCTGGCACGCCTACGCGCACGCGCTCGCCGCGCGCTCGGCGCGAGGCGGGTGGCCCTCAGCTGCGACGCTGCTCGAGGTCGCGCACGGAGAGGGCGCCGACCCCTGGGCACTTCTAGTCCTGACGCGCGGCGAGCTGCCCGGCCTGACGCCCGACCGACCGCGCGAGCCGACCGGGAAGATCGAGCGCATCTTTGCAGCGGGCGAGTACTGGACGCGGCCGACCGTGCTCGTGCCGACCTGCGAGGCGCTCTGGGCGGTTGTGCTCTGCGATGACATGCTCTACGCGCGGCTCCGCGACCCATGGGAGCGGCAGCTCGACCTACGCCACCTCCTCCGCTACGCGCGGGACTGGTCGAGGCCCACAATCAGCGAGCTGACGCCCCCGAGGATCCAGCTGGAGGCGCACCCGTGACGAGCGACCTCCTCGACGAGGCCACCCGCGAGGCGCGCGAGCGCTTGATTCACACGGGCGATCTGCCGGCACCCCGTCTATGGGCGCACGTCTACGCGGAGGCGATCATGCGCCTGGTCGAGGTGGGCCGCTGCCGGGGCGAGGACTTCTACGACGCGTACCGCCGCGTGCGTGAGCGGCCCACGGCGACGCTCGCCGCGCTGGTGCTGATCCACCGCGACCAGTTCGGGCGCGAGCACCGACCGGTCGTGCACTAGGGAGGTCGCGCGATGCGCGACTGCCTGCTAGCGGAAGCCGGGCGTCACTCTCTAGGTATCCAGCCCTTCTCGTTCCTTGCAGGGGCGGCAAGCCCGCGTTCTTTGAGATGGGCAATCAATTTGATCTCCAGATGAGGTGCCCACCCATCCCAATTCCCCTCGTAACAGCTCATACACACCTTGAGCTGATACTTGCGAATGAACTTCCCATCGTAATTGTGAGGACCATACTGGTACTCGCTCCCGCACAGGTCGCACTTCTGCATCAGCTTCTCGGACATTAGAACCTCCGGCTTCGGGCGCCAGACCCACGATAGTTTAGGACCGCTGGTCAAGTCTCCTACCAGCCTAACCT
>JAZFWH010000026.1:0-3452 GCA_036482635.1 Myxococcota bacterium | reverse complement strand
TCGGGTTCGAGCTCGGCGGCGACGATGCCCTGCACCTCCGCCACTTCGGCGGGCGTGAGATCGCTGAGCATCTCGTAGGCCGGCTTGTGCTTGGCCACGTAGCGCTCGAGCTTCTCCGGCGTGTCCTCCGCGTCGATCGGCACGGCCAGCAGCTCGAGCGCCTCCGCGTCGAGCGATTCCCGCAGCAGCCGGAGCTGCGGGAGTTCGCGCCGACAGGTGGCGCACCAGGTGGCCATGGTCGTGTACATGCGCAGCCTGGGTGCACGCGAGCCCTCCTCGGCCCGCGCTGGGGCCTTGCGGGTGCGCAGCTTCAAGCGAACGGGACGCGCGTCGGCGACCCGCACGGGCGGCCTCAGCGGGGCGGTGCGTCGATAGGTCTCGCGCGCAAAGGCCGTCCGCGACGGGGATTCTTCGGGGTTCTCGTAGACGGTCAGCAGCGTACCGGCCGGCACGTCGAGAACGCGCTGCACCCCGCCGCCGGGCCAGCGCACCTCCACCGACTCGGCGGCCTCCTGCGCCCCGATTCCGATCAGCATGGTGGCGCTGTTCTGGGCGGCGAAGCCCTCTCCACAGCGATGCTCCCTGGCGAGCTTCAGGCCGCCGGCGGAGACCGAGACCATCGCTCCGTAGCCGTCGCGGTTGCTGAAGCCCGGCGCCGGCCGATCGGTCCGGTTGCCGCCCACCAGCCGCAGCGCGATCACCCGGTTCGCCCGGCCCGGCCCTCCCTGCCGGCTCGCGATCTGGTTGCGGAAGAGCTGCAACAGCGGCGCGTTCGTGTTCACCACGGCGATGTCCTGCCAGCCGTCGCGGTCGTAGTCGAAGACCGCGAAGCCGCGGCTGTCGGCCAGCGTGTCCAGGCCGGAGATGCCGGAGACGTCATGGAAGCGCTGGCCGCGCGAGCTCAGGAACAGGTGGTTGCGCTCCAGCCCGCTCAGGGAGACCCCGATGTCACCCCGCGTGGCGCGGTTCCAGTTGCGCAGGGCCGGGCCCGCCCAGCGCTTCCGTTCGCGGAGTCCGGAGTCCAGCGTGGCATCCGAGCGCACGACCGTGCGCCAGAAGATGCTTCAGAGGTCGGCTCCCCGGATCCGGATCGCCTCGGGGGCGGTGTAGAAGCCGCTCGAGGCGTAGATGTCCAGGTACCCGTCGTTGTCCACGTCCACGAACTGGCCGCCCCACGACCAGCCGGCCTTCTCGACCTGTAGCTTCTGGTCGCCCAGCCCGGAGACCTTCTCGAAGCCGTCACCACGGTTGCGGAACAGCGAGTTGCCCCGCGACATCCGCGCGAGCCGGGGATCCAGGCCGGGCACCTGGTCGGTGATGCGGCGGCCCGCCGTGCTGTACATGTTGGTCACGTAGAGGTCCTGGCGGCCGTCGTTGTCGTAGTCTCCCCAGCTCGCGCCCATGCCGAAGCCGATGTCGGCCGTTCGCGTCTGCCTCGTGACGTCCACGAACGAGCCCTCGTCGTTGCGGAGCAGGTTGTTGGGCGCGAAGTCGTTGGCGACGTAGAGGTCCGGATCCCCGTCTCCGTCGAAGTCTCCCCAGGTGGATTGAAAGGTGTTTCGCCAGACGGCGAGCTGACGGCTCTGCGGCCCCGGCCCGAAGCGACCCCCGCCGCGATTCAGCAGCAGGACGTTCGGGGGCCCCGCGCGATCCAGGTACAGGTGACCCCGGCGCCACCTGCGGGCCAGCTTCCGCACCTGGAGCTCGGGCAGGAACTCCTTCATGAACGACAAACTCGATTCCTCGCGCTCCCTGGTCTGGACGTCCATCAGCTCGGCCGCGTAGGTGGAGAAGTAGACGTCCAGCAGCCCGTCGCGATCGACGTCGGCCGCCGAGACCGAAGTGACCAGGGCCGGAAGCTCGACGGAGACCCACTCCTTCGAGCGATCGACGTAGCGCCCGTCTTCGTTGACCAGATAGAGGCTGCGCTCGAGCGTGCGACCGAGGAAGAGGTCGGCGTCGCCGTCGTTGTCGAAGTCGGCGAAGACGGCGCAGGAGCTGTAGTTCTCGATGTCGAGCCCGACCTGCGCGGCGACCTCCTCGAAGGTGCCGTCGCCCCGGTTGCGCAGCAGCAGGTTCTTCCCCCAGCGGTCCATGACGTAGAGGTCGACGTGGCCGTCGCGATCGAAGTCCACGGCCGACAGGCCGGGGTTCCAGTCGGTGGGCTTCACCCGGAAGTACTTGTGGGGCTTTTCGAACGCCTCGCCCTTGCGAGCGAACTCGAGGAGCAGCTGCTCGTGAAGCGAGCCTCGCGCCCGCTTCCGGACCGACGCCTCGGGGAGCGCGCCGTCCGTCACGTCGGCGAAGAGCCGCGTCTCGCCCTCGGTCGTCGACAGGCTCGCGACGCGCCAGCCGTCGATTCCCCATGCGCCGGGCCCCCAGCGCTGCTTTGCGAGCGGACGCCGCGACCAGCGCGTCGACACGACCGCGCGCACCCACGCCCAGCCCCCGGCGCGCGTGCGGGCGAGTCCCGCGAAGGCCAGATCGGCCTCCCAGCGGTCGCGCCCCTCGCCGGAGAACTCGCCGCGCAGGAACTGGAACCTGGCGTTCGCGAAGTAGTCGACGCGGTCCAGCAGCGGGCGCCACAACGCCAGGTCCGCCGCGGGGGTCGCCGCCGCGGCGCTCGCCAGCGGCCAGGAGCGCATCGCGGCCAAGGGGGCGTCGCGGTCCCCGGCGTCACGGGGGGCCGAGGCCGCCGACAGGTCGCGCACGGCCACATGCGGCAGAAACAGCTTCCGGCTGTGATGGTCGGGCAGCTTCAGGTTGGAGACGCTCGCGGCGAGATCGTCGAGCGAGGGCGTCAGGGCCAGGATCAACTCTTCGGAATCGACCAGGCGAGCGATGGACCCGGCCTCGGCGTCCGGCTGCGCGGGCGCGGCGGCCAGGCAGACGGCCATCAGGCTCGCCAACCCCCACAGCGACGGGGCGGACAGGTTCGTGTGATTGCGTCTTCCCTTCACCTCCGCCATGATAACTTCTGCGAAATGAGGGGAAAACGCTACGCATCAAACACCCACCCGTCCCCCTTCGGTGTCAGGCGGCGCCCCGGGCCGCACCCGACCGGGGCCTGACGCGTGGGGGCGCTCGCTCGGATCACGGTCCCGGGTCTCGCGCTGCTCGCCCTGGCCGCCGCGCCCTCCCCCGGCGGGCCAGTGGCCGCGGCCGCCGAGCCGGCCGAGTCCACCCGGCGCATGGCGGAGCGTCTGGCCGCGCTGGCCACCCAGTTCGAGCGCGACGAGCGCCTCAACCGGACCGACTTCTTCAACGTGAACTCCCCGTGGAAGATCCCCATCTACCGGAGCCGGCTGCTCCAGGTCGAGCCGGCCCAGTCTGCCGTGAATGTGCGCTTCGCCCTCGCGCGCGAGCTGCTCTGGGACGGGCAGACCGAGGCGGCACTTCGCGAGCTCACGGGACTGAACATCGCCCTGGCGGGCGACGGGAACGGGGCCGTG
>JAZFWH010000025.1:0-9030 GCA_036482635.1 Myxococcota bacterium | reverse complement strand
GTGCTGCCCCCCGGCCAGGAGCACGCGGTCGAGCTCCCGGCGCTGGAAGGCGGGCGGGTGTACCGCATCGACTGCCAGCTCCACCCGCCGCACCGCAACGCGACGCTCGTGGTGCTGCCGGGGCGCTGAGCGCGTCAGCGCGAGGCGAGGAACCCGACGAGCTGCTCGACCAGCGCCGGGCTGCCGAAGACCGCCCCCAGCTTGCCGTCGCGCTCCGGGAGCGTCTGGCAGACGCCGCCGGCTTCGCGGATCAGGATGCGCGTGGGCGCCAGGTCCCAGGGATTCAGGAACAGGTCCACCATGGCGTCGACGCCACCCCCCACCACCTGGGCGTGGCCGAAGGCGTCGGTGTAGCCGCGCAGCATGGGGATCTCGCGGGCCATGCGCTCGAAGGCGCGGCTCTCGCCGAACAGCTCGAAGCAGTAGGGATCGCCGTGGGCCACGATGGCCTTGCGCAGGTCGCTCTCCTCGGAGACGTGGGTGGGCACGCCATTGCGACGGCAGCCCCCGCCTTGCCAGCCCACGTAGCGCTCGTCGAGCGTCGGGCAGTCGATCAAGCCGAGCACCGGCTCCCCGGACTCGTCGAGCAGCGCGATCAAGGTGGTGAAGAGCGGCACGCCCCGCGAGAAGGCGATCGTCCCGTCGATCGGATCGACCAGCCAGCGCGGCCCGTCGGCCGGGCCCTCCTCGCCGAACTCCTCGCCGAGGATGGCGAAGTCGGGGAAGGCCTCGCGCAGGCACTCGCGGATGGCGCGCTCGGCGGCCCGATCCGCCTCGGTCACCGGCGAGCCGTCGCTCTTGGTCTCGACGGCCACGGAGCGGAAGCGCGGCAGGGTCTCCCGGCGCGCGCGGTCGGCCGCCGCCTCGGCGACCCGCGCGGCCGCTTGCAGATCGAGCGGGGACATCGCGCGGCAGGGTATCACGCGGACCGGGCAAGCCGGGCCCCCGCAAGCCCTGGCTAGCGGCGCGTGCCGGCCGTGCCCGGCGGGGTGCGCAACGCGTCGACCGGCGCCTCTACCACCCCGTAGCCCGCCTCGGCGGGAATGCGCAGCACCAGGCCCCGCTCGCCGCGCTCGATGCGCGGCTGCACCGTCACGATCGGCTCGCGGCTCGCGGTCTCCAACGCCGCCGCCACCGAGGCGCTGCGGCCGAGCTTCCCGAGGTTCATCAGGGTGGGGAAGATGATCGTCAGGCGACCCTCGCGCTCCTCTTCCAGCGCTCGTGCCGGGGGAATCCAGGTGGAGCCCACGGCCTCGCCGCCGTCGTGGACGGCGACGTGGTGCGACGGCGCCGCCACCGCGAAGAAGTGGGTGTCGAAGCGGCGCGGCAGCGGTGTCGGCGTGACCCAGTGGGCGAACGGGACCAGCAGGTCGCAGGCCAGCTCGAGGTCCTCGCGCTCGACCAGTTCCCCCAGCGGCTCCGGCCCGCGGGAGTCGAGCGCCCGCAGCCGCTCCGCCGAGATCAGCTCCGTCGCGCCCCGCGCCCGAGCCAACAGCACCCCGCACTCTTCGAAGGCCTCGCGGATCGCCGCTGCGCGCAGCGCCACCGCCTCGTCGGCGAGGCCGGCCACCCCCGCGCAGCGCCGCCGCAGCCGCGGGTCGGCGTCGCCGGCCTCGACCTTGCCGCCGGGGAACACCATGGCGCCCGGCACGACGTCGTCGCCGGGCCGCCGCTCCAGCATGAACACCTCGAGCCCCGAGCTGCCATCGCGCAGCAAGAGCAGGGTGGCAGCCGGAACGGCCGCGGCCGGCTCGCGGTGGGGTTCGCTCACGGGGGGACTCCTGGTGCGCGAGAGCATCGCACACCCGCGGCCGAATCCTTGCCGCCCCCTGCGCGCCCCGGTAGCTTCGGCTCGCTCATGAAGATCCTTCCGCTGTTCTCCGCCTCCGAGGTGCGCGACCGCATCCAGGTGCTGTCGGCGCGGCTCTACCGGGACTACGCCGACTCGCCGCTCAGCATCGTGTGCATCGCCGAGGGGGCGTCGCGCTTCGCCGAGGCGCTGGCCAGCCCGCTCGAGAAGAAGGGCGTCCCGTTCGACCAGCACCTCGTGCGCGCCCGGCGCCCGCAGGGCGCAGAGCGCGGCGGGGTCCAGGTCGACGCGTTCGACCCGGGCGTCCTGGAAGACCGGGACGTGCTGGTCGTGGCAGACGTGGTCGACGAGGGCGCGAAGCTCAGGGCGGTGCTCGACCTGGTGGAGCTGGCGGACACCCGCACCGTGCGGACTGCGGTCCTGGTCAGGAAGGGAGAGCGCGGGCGCGCGTCCGTGGGCCTCGACTACGTGGGCTTCGACGTCGAGAGCGGCTGGGTCGTCGGGTTCGGCATGGACCTGGAAGGCGAGTGTGGCGACCTCGACGAGATCGCACTCGTCTCCGACGAGCCGTGAACCCTAGGCGGGGTCTTGGGAGAGCTCCCGAAGACGGCGGAACGGGTAGATGCCCGTCTCGTGGCCGTCGCTCCAGTGGATCTGGATCGCGTAGCGCCCCACGGACTGGATGCGGACCGGGTGCACGTCCTCGGGCACGGACGCCGGGTCGAGCCGCCCCTCTCCGGTCCACTCGTCCACGCACTGGGCGCAGCCGCAGGCCAGGCGCAGCTCCCGCACCGGGTAGACGCTCTCCACCCCGTCGGACCAGACGATGGCCAGCTCTCGCGGGCCCTGCTGGCGGATCGCGGTCGGCGTGCACGCCTCGGTGTCGCGCGTCATCCCTGGGCCCAGTGTAACCGCCCCGGGGTCGCCCTCGAACTGCGCTAGCTTGCGCGCGCGATGGGCGCGAAGCCCGACGAGAACGCGATCGCCATCCTCGGCGGGACCGGAGACCAGGGACTCGGGCTGGCGCTGCGCTTCGCCCGCGCCGGACGGCCGGTCGCGATCGGCTCCCGCGTGCTCGAGCGGGCCGAGGCCGCCGCCGAGAAGGTCCGCGCCGAGGTCCCGGGCGCCGAGGTCGCCGGCTACGAGAACCCGGAGGCCACCCGGCGGGCGCCGATCGTGATCCTGTCGGTGCCTTTCGAGCACACCGCGGCCACCGTGAAGGCGATCCGCGAGGCGCTGGCCGCCGGCCAGATCGCGGTCTCGATGGGGGTGCCCCTGGCCGCGGCGATCGGCGACGGGGCCGTCCGCACGCTCGGGGTGTGGCAGGGGTCGTGCGCCGAGCTGGTCGCCTCGCTGGTGCCCGACGGCGTCCAGGTCGTGTCGGCCTTCCAGAACGTCTCGGCCCACCGCCTGCAGGCCCTGGCCGAGCCGGTGGAGTGCGACGTGGTCGTGTCCGGTGCCAAGGGGCCTCGCCAGCGCGTGATGGGCCTGTGCGAGCTGGTGCCGGGGCTGCGGGCCGTGGACGGGGGCCCACTGGCCAACGCCCGCATCGTGGAGACGCTCACGGCGCTGCTGATCGGCCTCAACGCCCGCTACAAGGTCCCCGAGGGCCTGGGTATCCGCTTCACCGGCCTGCCCTCCCACTGAGCGTCCTCGAGCGCCCTGGGCCCGCCTCCGCGGTCGAATCCCGTGCCGCGGGCGTCGAGCCTGCGATATCGCGCACTTGGCGGGGCGGCTCAGTCGCGGGCCCGCGAAACGGCCCGCGCGGCCCGCGCGGTTCGCCGCGAGAAAGTCAAGAAAGCTCAACCACTTGTGTATGAGATGCCGATGAATCACCACATTTTGTGGAATCTTGCTTGACGGGTTCTCAGACCGGCAGTAAATACTGCAACGGGGATGAGACATGTCCTCTTGGCGGCCTGGGGGGGTTCGATAACAGGCGGTCGTCAGGGGGATGCGAGGCGGCGGAGGGATGGAGGACCCAAAACCGGCTCGGGGGCCCCGGGCGTTCCGGGGCCTCTCTCATCTCCGGTGGATGACACGCTTTGAACCAGGCCCCGCTCACGGGCCGAAGCCAACTCGAAAGAGTTCGAGAGATCGCTCCCGGGGACGTCTCCCGGACCCCCGGAAGTCGGATCAAAAGGGGGGTAAGTGAACTCCGGTGGGACGACTACGCGCGGCACGACGGGTGCCACCGCGGACGGCGAGGCAAACGTCCACCTCCATCCGGTCGGCGGCCAGAAACGGCGGAAACGGTCCCCCCTCGGACTCTCGATCACACGCCACTTCACGCGCGCGGGCGCGCATCCCTTCGACGCCGTCGAGTGGGAGCAGCGCAGCGCCAAGATCACCAGTGAACAGGGCGAGACGGTCTTCGAGCAGGCCGACGTGGAGGTGCCGAAGCGCTGGTCGCAGCTGGCCACCAACGTCGTCGTCTCCAAGTACTTCCGCGGCCACGTCGGTACGCCCGACCGGGAGCGCAGCGTCAAGCAGCTGATCGGGCGGGTCGTGCGCCGGATCCGTTCCTGGGGCGAGCAGTCGGGTTACTTCCGCACGCCCCAGGACGGCGAGGCGTTCTCCGACGAGCTCTCGCACCTGCTGGTGAACCAGGCCATGGCCTTCAACAGCCCCGTCTGGTTCAACCTCGGCGTCCCCAACACCCCGCAGCAGGCGAGCGCGTGCTTCATCAACTCCGTGGAAGACACCATGGAGTCCATCATGGACCTCGCCAAGATCGAGGCCATGCTGTTCAAGGGCGGATCGGGAACGGGCTCGAATCTCTCCCGCATCCGCTCTTCGCGCGAGAGGCTGGCGGGTGGCGGCGCGGCCTCGGGGCCGGTGTCGTTCATGCGGGGCTTCGACGCCTTCGCGGGCGTGGTGAAGTCGGGCGGGAAGACGCGTCGCGCGGCCAAGATGGTGATCCTGAACGTCGACCACCCGGACATGATGGAGTTCGTCCGCTGCAAGGCCCAGGAGGAGAAGAAGGCCTGGTCGCTGATCGACGCCGGCTACGACGGCGGCTTCAACGTCCCGAGCGGCGCCTACGACTCCGTCTTCTACCAGAACGCCAACCATTCCGTCCGCGTCACCGAGGCCTTCATGCAGGCGGCGCTGTCGGACGGAAAGTGGCAGACGCGAAGCGTGACCACGGGCGAGGTGATGGACACCTACGAGGCCCGAGACGTCCTGGGCGAGATCGCGGCGGCCGCCCACGTCTGCGGCGACCCGGGCATGCAGTACGACACCACCATCAATCGCTGGAATCCGGTGAAGAGCTCGGGGAGGATCCACTCGAGCAACCCCTGCTCCGAGTACATGTTCCTCGACGACACCGCGTGCAACCTGGCGAGCCTCAACCTGATGGCGTTCCTGGACGCCGACGGTCGCTTCGACGTGGAGGCGTACCGGCGCGCCGTGGCGATTACGATCCTGGCCCAGGAGATCCTGGTCGACCACGCGGACTACCCGACGCCAGCGATCGCGCGGAACAGCCACCTGTTCCGTCCGCTCGGACTCGGCTACGCGAACCTCGGCGCGTTGCTGATGGCCTTCGGGTTGCCCTACGACAGCGACGAGGGGCGCAACGTGGCGGCTTCGCTCACGGCGCTGATGTGCGGCCAGGCGTACCTGACCAGCGCGGAGATCTCGGCCGCCATGGGGCCGTTCTCCAGGTACCGGATGAACCGCCGGTCCTTCCTGGAAGTGATCCGTATGCACGAGGCGGCGGCCGACGCGATCCCCGGGGAGGGGGTCGCCGAGGACCTCCACGCTGCCGCGCGCGAGGCCTGGGCGTCGGCGCTCGAGGCGGGCCAGCGCTCCGGCTACAAGAACGCCCAGGTCACGGTGCTCGCTCCGACGGGGACGATCGCCTTCATGATGGACTGCGACACGACCGGGGTGGAGCCCGACATCGCGCTGATCAAGTACAAGAAGCTGGTGGGCGGTGGCTTCCTCAAGATCGTGAACAATACGGTGCCGTTGGCGCTTCGCAACCTCGGCTACTCCGTCGAGGAAACCGACGCCATCGTCGCCTACGTCGACGAGCACGAGACCATCGAAGGCGCGCCGGGATTGCGCGACGAACACCTGGAGGTCTTCGACTGTGCGTTCCGGCCCGAGAACGGCAGGCGCACCATCCATTGGATGGGGCACGTCCGCATGATGGGCGCTGTGCAGCCGTTCCTCTCGGGAGCGATCAGCAAGACGGTGAACCTGCCCGAGGACGCGACCACCGACGACATCACGCAGGCCTACGTCGAGGGCTGGAAGCTGGGACTCAAGGCGCTGGCGGTCTACCGCGACGGCAGCAAGCGGACGCAGCCGCTCAACGCGGGCAAGGAGGGCGGGGACCCGGCCGCCGATCTGCCGCGCCCGGTGCGTCGCAAGCTCGCCGACGAGCGCGAGGCCTTGACGCACAAGTTCTCGATCGCGGGACACGAGGGCTACCTCACGGTTGGCCTCTACGAGAACCGCCAGCCGGGCGAGATCTTCCTGCGCATGGCCAAGGAGGGCAGCACCGTATCCGGCCTGATGGACACCATTGCCACGATGACCTCGATCGCGCTGCAGTACGGTGTGCCGCTCAAGGCGTTGGTGGACAAGTTCAGCCACACTCGCTTCGAGCCGGCCGGTTTCACCAACAACCGGGAGATCCCGATCGCCAAGTCCGTGATGGATTACGTCTTCCGCTTCCTCGGCAACCGCTTCCTGGCGGGTGAGCCCGCGGTGGTCGACGAGCAGGAGCACGAGGCGGAGGCGGCGGGACTGGCGGTCGAGCCCGTGCGCGCTGCGGTGGCCGGTGGCTCCGGGGCGCCCTACGCCATGGTGAATCAGGCCGACGCTCCGACCTGCAGCGAGTGCGGAACGATCATGATCCGCAGTGGCGCTTGTTACAAGTGCGCGAACTGCGGAGGCACGAGCGGTTGTAGCTGAGCCGCTCGGCGCTGAACGGCGTCTCGAACTTCGGGGGGTGAGAGGCGTCGTGGGGCGCGGAGCTTTCCGCGTGGCGCTGCGGCGGATGCCGTGGCACCGCCGGGGCGCTCCGCGCTTCCTCGTCGGCTTCGCGGGGTGGGCGCTGAGCGGAGAGGCGATGCGAGACGGACGCTTGCAGGGGCGCGCGCTCTGGGTGGTGCTGGCGGCACTGGCAGCGCTTCCGGCCGCGGGCTGCGTGTCGCTGAGTCTCCTGCCCGGAGCCCCGGGCGCCCTCGAGGAGACCGTCGTCCACGGCGACCGGGGCCCCAAGATCCTGCTCATCCGCGTGGACGGAGTGATCCGCGAGTCGTCGCCGCAGCCGCGCAGCGCGTTCTCCCGGCGCGACGAGAGCTCGGTGGCGCGCCTGCGCGAGGAGCTCGACCGGGCCCGCGACGACCCGGAAGTGCGCGCGCTGCTGCTGCGCATCAACAGCCCGGGCGGGAGCGCGACGGCCAGCGACATCATGTACAGCGAGATCCTGCGCTTCAAGGCGGAACGGGACATCCCGGTGGTCGCGCAGCTGATGGGCGTCGCCACGTCGGGGGGCTACTACATCGCGATGGCAGCGGACCGCGTGATCGCCCACCCCACGACCGTCACCGGCTCGATCGGCGTGATCTTTCTAAGCGTGAACCTGGTGGGCCTGATGAAGAAGCTGGGGATCGAAGACCAGACGCTGGTGGCGGGCGCGCAGAAGGACGCTGCCTCACCGCTGCGGCGCATGACCCCGGCGGAGCGGGAGCGCATCCAGGCGGTCCTGGACGGGCTCCACCGGCGCTTCAAGGGAGTGGTGGCGGAGGGCCGGCAGCTGGAGGCCGGGCGCGTCGACTCGGTCGCGGACGGGGGGATCTTCGGCGCGGACGAGGCGCTGGCGCTCGGCCTGGTCGACCAGATCGGAGAGCTCGAGGATGCGGTGGCCGCCGCCGAGCAGGCCGCGGGGATCGCCACCTCGCGGGTGGTCAGCTACCACCGCCCGCGCGAGTGGAGGCAGAATCTCTACACGGGCCCGCTGGTGCCGACCACAGTGAGGCTGGAGCTGGCCATGCCCCTGCCCAGGCTGGACGGCCCGGCCTTCCTGTACCTGTGGGCGCCCGGCGCCCCCTAGTAGACCCAGCGACCACCGCGGAAGCGGAAGATCTCGGTCACGGGAATCGACGACGCGACCGTGCAGTGCACCGCCTGGACGTCGCTGCAAGTGTAGATGTGCTCCGTGTAGCGCAGGATTCCCAGGTAGGGGGCGGTGGCGTGTCCGGTCGGCTGCACGTCGGTGCGGAGGTCTCCGCCGTACCCGCGGTAGGTCACCAGCGGCTCGGCGGCGCCCGGCCGCACCGCCGGCTTCTGGCGCTGTCGCGCCTCGCGGAGGCGGGCCGCGGCCATCCACCCCTCGGCGAAGCGCCGGAAGGAAGCGCGCGCCGGCTCGTCGCTGGGAGGGGAGAAGGCTGCGGGCGGCTGGGCGAGCGACGGAGCGGCCGCGAGCAGCGCGAGGCCCGCAGTGAGCCACGCGCTGGGTGACCGGGACTGGAAGGTGCGGGGCATGCGGGCTCGCTCCGACGCGCTCTGCCTGCCCAGCTTGTCGGCCTCTGCGCGAGGCGGCTGAAGCGGGAGGGGTGGCGGATGAGCTAAAGAGGGCACCCGTCATGCGAGAGGTCCCCGCTCCCGCCGAGTTCGTCCGCGCTCTGGCCCCCGCGCTGCGTCAGGCCGCCTCCATCGCGCGCGCCTTGGAGGGTCGCGTCGCCAACCGCCCGAAGCGGGGCGAGGCGACGCCCGTGAAGGCGGCGCTCACCATCGCCGACACGGCCGCCCAGGAGGCGCTGCTCGTCCCGCTGTGGGAGCGGTTCCCCGGTGTGTGCGTGGAGGCCGAGGAGGACACGCCGTCCGTGGCGCGCTTTGCCAGCGCCGGGGACTCGCTGGTCGTGATCGACCCGATCGACGGGACGCTGCGCTTCTACCTCGAGGCTGGCGGCCCCTACGCCGTGATGATGGGCTTGGCCCTGCGGCGTGAGTACACGGCCGCGTTGCTGGCGCTGCCCCGCGAGGCGCTCCACTTCGAAGCCGTGCGGGGCGAAGGGGCGAGGATCGTGGAGGGAACCGGTCCGGCGCGTCCGGCCGGCCTGGAGAATTCCGGGCGGCGGGTGCTGGTCTCCCACGATCTGCCGCGCGCCGCGGTGGAGGCGCTTCGCGCGCGGGATCTGGAGGTACGCAGCGCCTGCGGGGGGGCGATCGCGGTCGCTCCGTTGATTCCGGGCGTG
>JAZFWH010000024.1:0-6720 GCA_036482635.1 Myxococcota bacterium | reverse complement strand
CGCCGCCGAGCACCTGGCCGCCGCCCACGAGGCCCGACCGGATCTCTTCGAGATCTGCATCCCGCTCGCCAGGGCGTACGACCAGCTCCACCTCACCCACGATGCGCTCGCCGTGCGGCCCTGCCTGGCCGCGGCCGCCGCCAGCGGCTCCCGCCCCGCGGCCGTGCTGCTCGAGCGACTCGAGCGCGCCGCCCTCGAGCTCGAGTTCCAGGTGGCCGTGAGCGATCACTTCATGGTGAGTCACCCGAAGCACGGCGCCGCCGCGGAGTCCGTCGGCCGGGTCCTCGAGCTGCTGGAGAGCGCCCGCGACTCGATCGGGGCGCGCACCGGCATGGTCGCGCAGCGGCGCATCCCGGTCGTGATCTACCCGGAGCAGGAGTTCGCGCTCGCCACGGGCGATCCCCACGGAGCGCTCGGGGTCTACGACGGGAAGATCCGCTTCTCGCTGGAGCGCACGAACCACTCGCCCGAGCTGCTCGAGACGATGCTGGTCCACGAATACGTCCACGCCCTGCTTCACGAGTACACCGGCGTGCGGGTGCCGCCGTGGCTCAACGAGGGCCTGGCGGTCTATCTGTCCGAACCCGGCTACGACCGCCGCGAGCTGGTCCGGCTCCTCGACGAGAGCGAACAGGCCCTGAACCACGAGACGCTCTCGCGCAGCTTTCGCCGGCTCCCCCCGGAGAGGGTGAAGCTCGCCTACCACCAGTCCTACTGGATGACCCGCGACCTGATCGAGGAGTACGGTTGGCACCGCATCGACGCGCTGCTGGGCGAGCTGCGCGCGAGCCCGAACGCCGGATTCGAGACGGCCTTCCGGGCGCAGTACCGCGAGGCTCCGGACGCCTACCTCGGTCGCTGGTCCGGCCAGTTCTTCTAGACTGTCGGGATGGCACGGCCGGGCGGCGACAACCGGGTTCTCGCGAAGTACGTGCTCTTCCAGGTTCCGGGCGCGGTGCTGGCGGGCCTCGCGTTGAGCGCCGCCGTGTACTGGTGGGACCTGTCGGCGCTCATCGCCATCGGCCTGTTCGCGCTCTGGCTGGTCAAGGATGCCGTGCTCTACCCCTTCCTGCGCATCGCCTACGAGTCCGGCAGCGGGACGGCTTCGGACCGCCTGGCCGGGGCCACCGCCATCGCGAAGCAGCCCCTCGATCCGGAGGGTTACGTACACGTCTCCGGCGAGCTCTGGCGCGCCAGGCTGGTGGATGGGTCCGCGCCCGTGCCGCGCGGCGCGGCGCTGCACGTGCGGTCGGTGAACGGGCTCACGCTCGTGGTCGAGGCCCGATCCGCTGACCCCGGCGGCGAAGACAGCGGGCTGGATCCCAGTGACGCCGCCTAGTCCGCTGTAACTCGGCTCGCCCGTCTTGCAGGGGCCCGCCTCCGCTCGGCTTCGCCTCGCTGCGCGCCCTTCGGGCTTGCGGGCTCGCTGCGCGCGGAGGCCGACTCTCGAGTCGGCCTCCTAGCAGCTCTCCTCGACCACCAGCAGCAGGTCCCACGAGGTCACCACACCGACCAGGCACCCGCGCTCGGTGACCAACAGGCGGTGGATGCGGCGCTCGCGCATGATGTTCGCCGCAACGGCCGCGCTCGAGTCCCGCGACACGGTGAAGACGTCGCGGTGCATGACCTTTTCGACCAGGCTGCCGGAGAGGTCCACGGCGACGCTGGCAATGTCGCGGTAGTCGTCGACGTCCGTGAAGAAGCGCCCCGACTCACCGGCCGTGACGCGCTGTGAGCTGTGCCGCACCAGGTCGGTCTGCGACACGACGCCGAGGATACGACCCGCTTCGTCGACCACGGGTGCGCCGCCCAGGCCGCGCTCGGCCAGCAGCCGCTCGACCTCGGCGACCGTCATGCCGGGCTGAGCACAGACCACCTGGGGGTTCATCAGCTCGGAGACGCGCCGCTTCTTCACCGCGGGTAGTGTGCCACGTCCGCGGCCCGGCGCGAGGGCGGGGGCCGCGGCGGCCGGGCGGCGAAAGGATGCGACCTGGGTCACACTTCCACAGCCCGCGCGTCCGTAGCATGGTGTGACCCGGCGCCCCCCTCCCCCGGAACCCCCGGACGCCCCGGATGCGCATGGCGCCGCCCCCCCTCCCCCGGAGGACACGCCATGACCCAAAAAATTCTTGGCCTCGCCAGCGCGGCGCTGCTGGCGGCGGCGCCGGCCTGGGGGACCACCGAGGCGGTGACCGACGACGCGGAGTCCGCCTGGAGCCCGCCCGGAGCCGCTGCCGCGCCGGCGGAGTCCACGGGCTGGGTGGAGCGGGCGACGTTCACCACCGACGTGCTCGAGCGCGAGCCCCTGGACTCGATCGACCGCCTCGCCAACGACCGCACCAAGGTCTACTACTTCACCGAGCTGCGCGGGATGGAGGGCGAGACGGTCACCCATCGCTGGGAGTTCAACGGCGAGGTCGTCGCCGAGGTCCCCTTCAGCGTGGGCGGGCCGCGCTGGCGCGCCTATTCGGTCAAGAAGCTCGAGCCGCTCTCGCTGGGCGAGTGGACGGTCACCGTGGTCGACTCCGCGGGCCGCGTCCTGCGCACCGACAAGCTCTTCTACCGCGAGGTACCGCCGTCGCTGCCGGCGGCTCCGGCGCCCCCGGCCTCCCCCGCGCAGTCCCCCTAGCTCAGCCGGGCCTCTCGCTCGCTGATCGCTCGCGCTCGGGCTCCGGCCTTCGCTCGCCTGCCTTGCGGGAGCCCGCACTCCGCTCGGCTTCGCCTCGCTGCGCGCCCTTCGGGCTTGCGGGCTCGCTGCGCGGAGGCCGACTCTTGAGTCGGCCTCCTAGCCGGGGCGCCACGCGGACGGCGCTTCCGCGCGCTTTCAACGCGCTTGCGCGTCGGCCGGGTCCGCTTCGGGGTCCACGACGTAGCCGAGGCTGCGCAGCGTGGCGAGGTCCTCGGGCGTGAGGGCCTGGCGCGTCTCCGCCACGCCACGCGCGAAGCGATCGCGCAGCGCGTTGAGCCGCTCGCGCAGCCGCGACACCACCTGGGGCGCGGCCCCGGTGAGATCGACGCCCTCCCGGTCTCGGCGCGCCAGCCGGGCGTCCCACACGCCCTCCCGCTCGCTGAGGACCAGCTTGAACTCGCCCTCCACCACGCCGTAGCGCGGCACCTTCGCACCGCCCAGGGTGGCCAGGTACGGCACGCTGGCCTGCTCCGACCCACCGATCGCCAGCAGGTCGCGCCCCGCCAGCGCCGCCTCCGCCCCCTCCCCCCCGGCCAGGCTCAGGAGCGTGGGGAAGACGTCCACCAGCGAGGCCACATCGCCCCGCCGGCCCGGCGGCTCGCCCGGCACCCGGATGAAGAGGGGCACCCGCACCAGCGGATCCGACAGGTACTCCCCGTGTGCGAACCAGTAGTCGTTCTCGCCCAACCCCTCACCGTGATCCGCGGCGAACACGATCGTCGTGCGCCCCTCCGCGCCCCGCTCGACCAGGCCCGCCAGCAGCCGCCCGATCTGCTCGTCCACGTACTGGACCTCGCCGGCGTATCCGGCCCGGTAGAAGGCCACCTCGCGCTGTCCGTCCACGACCTGGTAGCGCGGCAGCGCGCCCAGACCGCGCTCGCCCGGCGCGATCGGCAGCACCCGCGCGCCGTCCGGCGCGGCGCGTTCGCGCGCCAGCTGTCGCTCGCGCCGTCCGGGCGGCGGCGTGTAGGGTCCGTGGGGGTCCTGGTAGTGGATCCACAGAAAGCAGTCGGCCCCGGCCTGCTCCCCACACGCGTCGAGCAGGCGCAGCAAGGCGTCGGTGGCGCTGGCGGCGGTGCGCTCGGGCCAGCCTCTGGCGACTTCCGTCTGGGGAAAGTCGTCTTCGTAGCGGTCGAAGCCGCGGGCGAGACCGGAGCTGGCGCGCAGCACCCAGTTGCTCACCACCGCCGCCGTCCACCAGCCGCGGTGCCGCAGCTCGGCGGCCAGCGTGGGCGCCCACTCGGGCAGCGCCGACTCGTTGCTCCAGATGCCGAGCTCCTGTGGATAGCGGCCGGTCAGCAGCGCGCTCACCGAGGGCAACGTGAACGCCGCCGGCGCGTAGGCCGCGCTGAAGACCAGGCTCTCACGCGCGAGGGCGTCGAGCCGCGGCGTGAGGCCGCGCTCGCTCCCGTACGCGCCCAGGTAGTCGGCGCGCAGCGTGTCGACGGTGATCAGCAGCAGGATCCGAGGCGGCTCGCCAGCGCAGCCCGCGAGCCAGGCGAGCAGGGTCAGCGCGGCGGCCAGACCCGGCTGCCTGCGAGGTCGCGCCGTGCGGGCCATGGGCATTCGCGGGATCGAACCTATCCTCCCGCGACGGGTGCGGGGGTAACTCCCAAAGGCTAGCACGACGCCGCTTCGGGCCGACCGGCGCGGCGCGCGCGAGCGAAGCGATGACCGGACGAGCACGCGCCGGATGGCTGTGCGCCGCGGCGGCCGCCTCGGCCGCGGCGTGGTTCGCGCTGACGGCTGCCGAGCCGCAGGGCGAGTCGCGCCATCTGTTCGGCTTGTGGACCGCGCGCCGCTTCGCGACGGGTTGCGGGCTGGTCTGGCTCGCCGCGCTCGCGGCCGCGGCTGCCCGCTCGCGTCGCGCCCTGCTCGGCGTACTCTTCGCGACGATCCTGGCGGGCAGCAGCTGGGCGTTGCTGGAGCTCGCCGGGCTGACCGGTCTGGTCTCGTACCGCGAGCGCTTCCGCGCCGAGCTGCGCCCCCCGCTCGGCCGCCAGCCCGTCCCCCACCTGGACCTGGAAGGCGAGACGGTTCCGGACATCGCCGCCTGGTGGGGAGTGCCCGCCGAACCCGTGCGCTTCCACTTCGAGACCGACCGCCGCGGCTTCCGCAACCGGCCCGACCGCGCCGACGCGGATCTCTACCTGGTGGGCGATTCGATCCTGGTGGCCGGCCTGCTGCCCTTCGAAGACACGCTCGCCGCGCGGCTGGAGGCCGGCCTGGGCCGACCGGTGCTGAACGTCGCGCTGGCCGCGATCGGGCCCCAGGAGGAGCTGGAGCGGTTCCGCGCGGCGGGGCTGCCGGTCGCGGACCGGCTCGTGCTGCACTTTCTGTTCGATGGAAACGACCTGGGTGATTCGGCGCGCTACCGGGCGGCTCGCAACGGAGCCACCCGCGAGGCGTCGCTGCTCTCGCGCAGCTTCGCGGCGAACGCCGTGCACTGGCTACAGCGCGTCACGCAGCCGCGCCTCCCGATCGCCGACGAGCGCAGCTGCACGATCGCAGGCGAGCGGTACTACTTCCTGTGGCCCGGACCGACCCAGCGCGACCACAGCGCGGAGCTCGGGCCGATCGAGCGCACGCTCGTCGACTTCCGCGCCGAGGTCGAGAGTGCAGGCGGTGGCTACGCCGTGGTGGTGGTTCCCGCGAAGCTGCGCGTGCTCGGTCCACTGTGCCGCTGGCCGGCCGGGTCGGCGCTCACGGACTACGCGGAGGAGCTGGGTCCCCTGCCCCGGCACGCAGCGGACTGGGCCGCGCGCACCGGCGTCGAGCTGCTCGACCTGGGCGACGCGCTGGCGCGCAGCGCCGCGGCCGGGCGCATCCCCTGGTTCCCGGCCGACACCCACCTCAACGCGCTCGGCCACGCGGCCGCAGCCGAGGCCCTCGCCGACTGGGCACCCGTCCGCCGCTTCGCACGCGAGTGACGCGCCCGCGGCTAGCATCCCTTCCAGTCGGGCTTGCGCTTCTCGGCGAAGGCGCGCGGGCCTTCCAGGAAGTCTTCGCTCTTCACCATCGCCACCAGCGGGTCGTAGCGCGCGCCGAGTGCGTCCCGCAGCGACCCCTTCTCCAGTCCCTCCATCGCACACTGCTTGCTGGCCCGCACCGAGAGCGGTGCGCACTCCAGGATCTGCTCGGCCCAGCGCCGCGCCGCCGCGATCAGCTCGCCCGGCGGGACGACCTCATTCACGAAGCCGAGCTCCAGGCCCTCGCGCGCGGATACCCGGCGCCCGGTGAGCAGCATGCCCATGGCGTGCTTGAGCGGAATCTGGCGCGGCAGGCGGTGCAGCCCGCCGGCCAGCGCGGCCAGGCCCACACGCGGCTCCGGCAGCCCGAACCCGGCCGACTCGGCGGCGATCACCAGGTCGCAGGCCAACGCGATCTCGAAGCCACCGCCCAGCGCCAGGCCGTTGACCGCGGCGATCAGGGGCTTCGGGTTGTCGAAGCGCGCCGTCAGCCCGCCGAAGCCCGTCGCGGGGATCTCGACCCGTCCGCCTCCGCGAGCCTGGTACTTGAGATCGTTGCCCGCGCAGAACGCCCGCTCGCCGGCGCCGGTGACGATCGCGAGCCACAGCCCGTCGTCGGCGCAGAACTCGTTGAACACCTTCTCCAGCTCCAGGTTGGCCGGCGGGTGCAGGGCATTCAGCACCTCCGGCCGGTCGAGCGTGACGGTCAGGATCCGACCGTCGCGTTCCACGCGACAGAACTCCGGCATGGCGCCCTCCGTTCGGCTCGCGGCCGACGGGCCGCGCGCGAAGCGTAGCCATCCGGGGCGGCTCTCGCGCTCAGGCGCCGTAGAACGCGAGGTAACCGGCGAGGTAGAGCAGGTTCAGCGCGACGAGCGTCCCACGGGCCGCCCGGCCCAGGTGGCGGCCCCAGAGCGCGGCCGATGCGGCCAGCACCGCCAGCGCCTCGCCGAGCCCGGCCAGTGCACCGTGGTGGGCGGGATCCCAGTAGGAGACCGAGCTCTCGAAGCGCCAGTCGCTGGCGGGGAAGAAGTGGCGGTGCGCGTCGTCGCGGTGCAGGGG
>JAZFWH010000023.1:0-18710 GCA_036482635.1 Myxococcota bacterium | reverse complement strand
CAGGTGGCTCGCTCCGGGCTCCTGCGCAACAAGATGGCCAGCTTCCAGAGCGACGAGCAGCGGGCGCTGGCGCGGCGCATCAACGACTTCGCCCTGGTCCAGGCCCGCCAGCACTACCGCTTCGACCGCGAAAGCGACTGGGCCGGCGACCACTGGCCGACCGTCAAGGAGCTGCTCGAGACCAACGGCGACGACTGTGACGGCCTCGATCTCATCGCCTACCAGCTCCTGCAGGAGTTCGGCTTCTCCCAGCAAGAGCTCTACCGGGCGATCGTAAAGCGCGATCGGGACGGCGCCAATCACATGGTGACGCTCTGGTTCGAGAGTCGCGACGATCCCTGGGTGCTGGACGCGACCGGTGCGGTCAGCATGAAGATGCGGAAGTTCTCCGACCTGCCCGGCTGGACTCCCACCGTGGTGTTCAACGAGAACGAGCAGTTCAGCGTGGCCGAACGCCCCCACGGGTCCTTTTCGCTCGCGCGCGACTGAGCACCCCGACACCGCTCTCATTCGCCTGAAATTCGACGCTTCGACGCGCCGGGATCGGCTGCGCGGGCGCGTCCAGCGGCTATTCTCCCGGCCTCATGTGGCCCCCCACTCTCCGTACCCGCGCCCTCTTCGCCCTGCTTCCGCTCGCGCAGCTCGGCTCTGTGTCGTCGGCGCTTGCTGCGGAGCTGCCTGCCTCACCGACCCTGCGCGTCTGGGTCGAAGAGTTCAAGCAGTCGCCGAAAGGTCCCTTCGAGAACATCCGCTGGTTCTGCAAGGACGGGACGGTGCTTCCGCCCCGCGCGTACGCCTGCGCCGATCACGGCGGCGGGATCCAGCACGGAAACTGGAACCAGCGGGCCGCGGCGCTGCGCGAGGGCGGCTACGCCGTCGCGAACGTCCTCGCGAGGCTCGAAGCGGACCAGTTCGTCGGCGATGCCGCCGATCTCGACACGCTGAAGCAGATCCTGCTCGAGCGTTTCCTGATCGGCTGGGACGACGGTTGGATCTTCCGCGGCGCCCGCAGCTACCGGGGTGCACTCCAGATCGAGGACGAAGAGGCGGGCTCGCTCCGCGCGGTGCTGGCCATGCTGGCGGACCCCGCCTGGCGAGACCCTGCCCGCTTCATGCTGCTGCGCGAGACGGTGCGGTTGCTCCCCCTCCAGGCGGACGAGGGCTCCGCCTCTGCGGTCCGCCAGTTCGCCCTCGTGATCGCCGACAAGGACCCGGGCTTCACACCCCTGCGGGCCAAGATCCACAACCAGCCGGACGCGGGCGACGCGGAGAAGGTGCGGGAGTACGCGAGGACCAAGGGGAAGAAGGCCCTCGGCGAACAGTACGCGAAGCTGGCGGCCGACATCGACGCGCTCTACGCCCCGGGCGGGGCCACCGACGAGGCCGTGGCTCTGGCGGGGAAGGTCGAGAACGCGAAGCTGGCCCGCTCGCTGAACCAGCTGGCCGAGGCCCTGGCGACGGAGACCGAAGCGGCGCCACGCCTGGCCACCGCGGGCCGCTTCAGCGGTCTCCTGCGCAAGTACTTCCCCAGCGTGCGCGACCCGCAGAGCGCGCTCGAGCTGTTGCAGCTCAGCCTTGCGCTCGAGACGGAGGCCTACGTCGCCGGCAACACGCTCCTCACCCGGATAAGCCGCATGAGCCGCCGCCAGCGGCTGGCGCTGCTCGACGATGCGGCCGAGACCCTCTACGGAGCCGGCTTCCTCAGCATCCGCCAGCTCGCCGGCGTGAAGCAGAGCATCGCCCGCATCGAGGCGTACGGGGATCCGCCGCTCGGCGCATACCGCCAGGAGCTCCGCTACCTGGCGCGGACGCCGGAGTGGTCGGGGCGCTGGCTGGAGTTCAACTTCGGGCCCCAGGTCGCCCGCTGGGCGTCCATCGAGCCGGAGGTCCACCTCTACGCCCAGGACCGCCAACGCGGCAGCCCGCTGCTCTTCTACGGGGCCGTCATCGATGGGCTGGTGCTGGACGCCAACCACCTGGCCGGGATCGAGCACCGGCTCTTCGGCGAGGGGATCGGCGCCGGCTTTCGCGCGCTCAACCCGGGCCTGGCCCGGGGCGTGGTGCGCTCCTCCGATGGGGACGGCGGCGGCGAGATGGCGCGGGACGGGATCTATCTGCTTCCCGAAACGACGGCGGATCTGCCGCCGGTCGCGGGGATCCTGACGAGCGGCGAGGGCAGCTCGCTCTCGCACGTGCAGTTGCTCGCGCGCAACCTGGGCATCCCCAACGTCGTGGTGGCCGAGGAGCTGCTGCCGAAGGTGCAGCAGCACATCGGCAGCGCGGCGGTGTTGGCCGTCAGCCCCAACGGGGTGGTGCAGCTCGCCGCCGACGGTCCCGAGTGGGACGCGATCCTGGGCGAGCAGCAGTCGAAACCGGCCGACGTGGTGATCCGCCCGGACCTGGAAAAGCTCGACGTCGAGTCCGCGCAGTTGCTGCCGCTCTCCGGCCTGCGCGCCTCGGATTCGGGCCGCACCTCGGGGCCCAAGGGCGCGAACCTGGGGGAGCTCAAGCACCACTTCGGAGACATGGTCCCCAACGGTTTCGTGATCCCGTTCGGCGTCTTCCGCCGCCTGCTGGACCAGCCGCTCGAGCCCGGCGGCCCACCGGTCTTCGAGTGGATGAAGGCGCAGTACGACGCGATCGCGGCCGAGCGCAATCCCGCCAGGCAGGAGCGGAAGGCGAAAGCCTTCCTGGCTCGGCTGCGCCAGTGGATCCTGGCGGCGGATCCCGGGCCCGAGTTCCGCTCCCAGCTGCGCGCTGCGCTTCAGAAGACCTTCGGCGAGGACGGCACCTACGGGGTCTTCCTGCGCAGCGACACCAACGTCGAGGATCTGCCCGGCTTCACGGGGGCCGGTCTCAACCTCACGGTTCCGTACGTGGTGGGCTACGACAGGATCGTCAAATCGATTCACGACGTCTGGGCGTCGCCGTTCACCGACCGCTCCTACGCCTGGCGGCAGTCCCACATGGAGGACCCCGAGTACGTCTTTCCCGCGGTGGTGGTCCAGATCGGCTTCCCGGCGGAGAAATCCGGCGTGATGGTGACCGTGGACGTCGAGACCGGCGAGTCCGGCTGGCTCACCATCGCGGTCAGCGAAGGGGTGGGCGGCGGTGTGGAGGGTCAGGCCACCGAGTCCCTGCTCGTCAGGGAGGACAGCGGCGAAGTGCGCCTGCTCGCCCAGGCCACGGCGCCCGAGAAGGCCGTGCTGTCGCGCGCCGGAGGCATCGCCCACGTTCCCGCCAGCGGGACCGACACCGTGCTGGAGAAGGACGAGATCGCCCAGCTGATCGCCTTCGCGAAGGAAGTGCGGGAGTTCGACGCGCTGCGCGACGAGCAGGGCCGACCCCTGCCCGCCGACGTCGAGTTCGCCTTCCGCGGGGGTCGGCTCGCGCTGCTCCAGATCCGGCCCTTCGTGGAGAGCCGTCGGGCCCAGAGCAACGCCTACCTCCGCCAGCTCGACGCGAGTTTTCGCGCGCGCGGCCAGCAGCCGGTCCCGCTCGACGGGGTTCCCCGGGTTTAGGAGCAAGCAGGCACATGAGACGAACGATCGCGGCGGCCATCGCGCTGGGCGGACTGCTGGGAGCCCAGGCGTTTGCGTATCCCCTGGACGGCTGGGAGGAGACCCAGATCCACCGCCTCAAGGCCTACGACATGGCGAAGGAGCCGCTGCTCAAACGGGGCACGCTGAAGCCCGGCTCGCTCTGGTCCGTGGACCAGATCCGTCTGCGCCTGCTCGACCACCCGGACTTCCAGGTGCCGCCCCCCGACCCGACGTTCACGAACGTGATCAAATCGTACCTGGGTCCGGACGCGGCTCACTACGGGATCGCTGTCCTGGACATCTCGGATCCTTCGAGCCCCCGCTACGCCGAGATCAGGGGGACGATGATCCAGAACCCGGGCAGCGTGGGGAAGATCGTCGTTGCGCTGGCGATCTTCCAGGCGCTGGCCGACGTCTATCCCGACGACATCGCCGCGCGCCAACGCGTCCTGCTCGAGACCGAGGTCACCGCCAACGAGTTCATCCGGACCGACCACCACGTGGTTCCGCTGTGGTCTCCGGGGGACCCGCGCGTGGCCAAGCGACCCATCCAGGAGGGCGACCAGGCCAACCTGTGGACCTTTCTCGACTGGATGGCGTCGGCCAGCTCCAATGCCGGCGCGGCCATGGTGATGTCGCAGCTGGTGCTGTTGAAGCACTTCGGCGCGGACTACCCGGTGTCGGAGAAGGAGGCGAAGCGCTACTTCGAGAAGACTCCGAAATCGGAGCTTCAGGCGACCTTCCTCGCTGCCATCGTCGAGCCCCTGGGCCGCAGCGGGCTCAACTCGGAACACCTTCGCCAGGGGAGCTTCTTCACTCGCGAAGGCAAGAAGCGTGTGCCGGGGACCAACAGCCTGGCGACCGCCCGCGAACTCATGCGGTTCATGCTGAAGATGGAGCAGGGAAAGCTCGTCGACGAGTGGTCGAGCTTGCAGATCAAGCGCCTGCTCTACCTGACGGACCGGCGCATCCGTTACGCGTCGCACCCGGCGCTGAACGACTCGGCCGTCTACTTCAAGTCAGGCTCCCTCTACAGCTGCCAACCGGAGCCCGGCTTCGAGTGCGAGAAGTACCATGGAAATCGCGTCAACTTCATGAACTCGGTGGCGACCGTCGAGTACGAAGGCGAGGGACAGTCGCTCCACTACATCGCCGTGGTTCTCTCGAACGTGCTGCGCAAGAACTCGGCGGTCGAGCACCAGACCCTGGCCGCACGCATCCATCGGCTGGTCCAATCGATGAATCCCGCCGTGGTGCACGAGCCCATCGACGCGCCCCCGGAGAACGCGTCGGGCGCCGGCGGCAGCTAGCTCGCGGGCCCGCTTCGCGCCGAAGAAGAGAAGACGATTGCGTCGAGGGCCCGGATGATCTGACCGAGCCAGGCGCCCCCGCGCCGGTCGTTGCTGAGCGCGACGGCGATGTAGCCGCGGCCCCCTCGCCTGACCAGCGCGCTGTCCGAGTGGTAGGTTCCCCAGGAGCCCGACTTGCGAAACACACGGGCGCGGGGGTTGATCCGCCGCAGCACCTTCACGAACTTGTGATCCAGGTTCGTGTCGGCCAGGATCTCCCGCATCTTGTCGCAGTACTCCGGCGTGACCAGATTGTCCGTCTCGAGCAGGTAGTAGAAGCGCGCCACCTGCATCGCGGTCGCCCCGTGAGAGAGGTTGTGCAGCGGGTCGCGACGCCACAGGCCGGCCTGCGCGTAGTCCTTGCCCACCCAGAGACCACCGTTGTGATTGGGATCGTACAGGCGGTAGCGCGGGGACAGCAGCACCCGCGCGATGTTCTGCTTGCCCACGCGATGCATCATCTCGGTGGTCGCGGCGTTGGACGACTCGCGAATCATCCGCTGGAGGAGCTCCTGGTTCTCCGCGTCGAGGCCCATCTTGCCCTGCGCGATGTGCTCGAAGGCGGCGAGCAGGACGGCGATCTTGGGCAGGCTCGCCGCGTACATCATCACGTCGCCGTTGACCGCGGCGACCTTCGGTTCCGTGATCTTCGAGATGTCGACGAGCACCACACTGAGGTCCCTCTCCCGGACCTCCTTGGCGAGCCCCAGCCCGTCGAGCTCCCGCTGGACCCGAGCCTGGAGCGCGGGATCGAGGCGCTCCCAGAGCGGCGCCAGGTCCTCGAACGGGGCGATCCGGTCCAGGGCCCGCATCCTCTCCAGGATCGGGTCTTCGAATATCTCGATCTCCTCGGAGTCCACTGGGGCGTCCGCCCGCGCCGCGGTCGCCCCGAGCAGCAGGCTGCCGAGCAGCAGTGCGGCTGCGCGCCTAACGGGTCCCATTGCCTGAATTCGCCTCCGACAGGCGGCCGTGTTCGCGGATCACGACCAGTCCGAACGCCAGCCAGATCACCACCAGCGAGATGTTGAAGACGAAGAAGCTCGCCGTCGGCAGCGCGAGCAGTTGCACCCCGACCAGCACCGTGATTGCCGCCAGGCCGTCTCCCATCCGGACGAAGAGCGTGTCGATGGTTGGCTTCGCCTTGTAGGTAATCTTAGCCGGTATCGGTAGCCAGACCACGTGCCGCGCCGTGTTGTTGATGGAGTAATCGGTCGCATTCTCCGCGATCTTCATGAGTTTCACGATGGCCAGGACCGGGATCAGCGCCATCACCGAATACGACATCAGGGCGACCACCGGCATCGCCAGCAGCAGGACGCCGAATCCGCCGTACTTGAGCAGGCGCGCGGCGACGAACGCCTGGAGCGTGAGGGCCACCGCATTCACCCAGAAGAAGAAGTTGCCGTAGAAGGCCGTGGTTCCGTCGCGAGTGAAGGCCAGTACGTCGTCTGCGGCGACGCCCTTCTCGTTGGCCTCGCTTTCGAGGAACTGCTGAACGACCCGGAACAGCAGGTTCTCGCCGTTGGTGTTCACCCAGCTGAGCAGGAGCGTGATCACGCCCAGCGCGATCAGGAAGCGGCTCGAAAGGACCAGGGAAATCGCGCCGCGCCCGGCGCCTTCCGGCCTGGCTTCGGGAGCGCTTGCGGGCGCCTCGCTGCGCGGCTCGCGCCGGTCGACGACCCGGGTCAGCAGGATCGAGGCCCCCAACGGGATCATCGCCGCCAGCAGCAACCACTCGGTCCCGAAGCGGCCGGACTTTACCAGGGGCTCGGTGAGCAGGGAGCCGAGGGCGGCGCCCGCCGTGGCCCCGAGGGCGACGAAGGGTATGAGGCGGCGCCCACGCTCATCGCTGTAGACGTCGGCGGCGAAGGCGAAGAACTGGGCCACCACGAACACGCCGAACATTCCGACCCACAGATAGAAGATGACTCCCATGTACGGAAGATTCTCGATGAAGAAGCCCGGCTGGAGCAGCCAGAAGATCAACATGTTGGCCATGCAGAAGAGTGTCGAATCGGTGATCAGCCGAGCGCGGCTCCGACGCTCGGAAAGGCGGCCGTACAGCCACACGACCGGCAGCAGCAGCAGGCTCTGACCGAAGCTCGAATAGGCCTTCACCTCCATCTTCTCGAGGCTTCCCACGTCGGAGATGGCGATCCAGCCCTCGCGCAGGGGTTTGATGAAGTAATACGCGCACAGGATCAGGAAGACGTTTGCGAACATCAGGAGCGCGCTGCGCCCCTCTCCGGCACGCACGTCGGCGAATACGCGCAGCCAGCGATCCAGCCTGGAAGGCCTCAAGTGGGTCTTCGGTCTCCTGGAGGGTCATGGCGTGTGCGACAGCGACACGCTGGCCCTCGCGCTCCGTCGAGAGCGCGGTGGGAAACGTGCGGAGGGCGCCTGGGCCGCTACTGGACGGCTCTCCAGGATCCGTCGGGCTGCCGGCAGTAGGTCTCGATGGCCTCGTGCGTCTCGTCGCCGATCTTGACCGTCTGCCGGCCCTCGCGGCAGTTCTGGCCCGCCGAGTTCTGGTAGGTACTGGTCGGCGTGAAGGTGCCGGAATGGCCGGAGTCGGGATTGTGCCAGCTAGAGGTCTGGCCGGTGCGGTTGCTCTCCAGGGCCTGTTGGTTCGCCCGCAGCGCGAGGTCCTTGTCGCGCTGGTCGAGCGCGTTGCCGATGGCGCCACCCAGCAGCCCGCCGATCAGCACGCCGCCGATGATTCCGGCGGCTCCGCCGCCGGCCGCGGCGGCGATCAGCCCACCGCCCGCGGCGCCGAGCGCGGCGCCCGTAGTGGTCTTCGGGTTGTCCGCCATCGACTGGTACGTGGACTGGCAGCCGGAGAGCACGAACGCGACCAGGATGATCGGCGCGAACTTTCGCAGGGTTGACGTGGTCATCGATCCCTCCCAGGCCCGGGGCCTCGCGCGAATCGCCTCCCCGCAGTGTGGTGCTCGATTCTAGCATGAGGGCTCGGAGGGGTGGGGTCGGGCGACGACGGCTCCGCCGGGGTCGGAAGCCCCCGACGCTCCGAGGGGGGGAGCGACGCGAGCTACGCTCGGTGGACGTTGACTCCCTGAGCTGCGAGCGTCGTTTCGGCCCGCCGCGAGGCTCGCCGGACCCGCAGCCTTACGCTAACTGACGCTTCTATGGCAGGGCTGCCGCCCGCGAACGACTCCGGCGCGCTCCGGCGGACGAGCACGCGGGCGCTGCTGCGGGTCGGGGTGGCGCTGGCGCTAATCTCGCTGGCGACGGCTGCGGCCGGCCAGGAGCCCGAGGCCGCCGCGCCGGCGGCGATCCCCGCCGAAGCCGAGCCGGCGAAGCCCGCGCTGATTCCCGCCGCCCAGGTCGCCGAGCGCGCCAGCGTGGTCCAGAGCGTCGTGCAGGAGAAGCTCCCGCACGCCGAGTCCGAGGCGTCGGTCGAGGGCATCGAGGCGTCGCTTCCCGAGCTTCGCGCGAAGATCAACGACGGCTTCACCGCCACCGTGGAGCAGCTGGCCGAGCGGCCCAGCGTTCCCTTCATCGAGAACGTGCGGAGCGAGTGGCAGGCGCGCGCCGACTCCCTGGCCACGTCGCGGCGCACGCTCGCCGGCCGGGCGGAGGGTCTCGAGAAGGATCTGACGGAGCTCGCGAAGCTGCGCGAGCCCTGGCGCCTCACGCGCGAGCAGGTGCGGGAAGAGAGCCTTCCCCCCGCCGTCGTCCAGCGCATCGACGAGACGCTCGCGGCGATCGACCAGGCCCTGGACGCGCTGAAGAAGCGCCAGGCCGCGCTGCTCACCGTCCAGGAGGCCGTCACCAAGCTCGAGCTCAAGGTCTCGGAAGTGCTGGAGGCGGTGAAGACGGCGCAGGGCGAGCGGCGCAAGCAACTGCTCGCCTACGACAGTCCGCCGCTGTGGGCGGCGCACACCACCAAGCGGCCCATCGACGGCCTCGTCGAGCAGCTCCAGGTGTCCTGGGCCGAGAACCGGGCGGCCGCGGCGAGCTTCGGGAAGGCCCGGCAGGGCGCGATCGCATTCCAGCTGGTCCTGTTCCTGGCGTTTACCGCGGGCACCTTCTCGCTGCGCGGGTTGGCCCGGCGCCGAGCGCTGGAGGATGCGGCCTTCGAGCCGACCGCGCGAATCCTGCAGCGGCCGGTCTCCGCGGCCATCATCGGCGCGATCATCGCCTGGCCCCTGATGAACCCGCAGGCGCCGTTCGTGGTGGGCTCGCTGCTGGGCCTGTTCCTGATCGCGCCGGTCCTCCGCGTGCTCACGCCGGTTCTGGCCCTCGGCCTGCGCCGGGGTCTCTACCTGGTGGCGGCCTGGTACGTGGCGGCGTGGGTCCGGGAGTTCCTGGTGCCCGACCCCATCGCCGCCCGGCTGCTGCTGCTCGCGGAGTCCATCGGCATCGGGCTGATACTCGCCTGGGTGCTGCGCCCGGCGCGGCTCGACCAGCTCACCCAGGTCGGCGGCTGGGTGCGGGCCATCGGCTTCAGCCTGCGGCTCAGCGTGGTGCTGCTCGCCGCGGCGGTGATCGCCAACGTGCTGGGCAACGTCTCGCTGGCCAACGTCCTGGCGGGAGGGATCCTCAACGCCGCCTTGGTCGGGTTCGTCCTCTACGCCTCCTTCCAGATCCTCGAGGGGCTCTACACCGTCCTGCTGCACACGCAGCGCGCCCGCGCGCTGCGCATGGTGCGCACCCACGAATGGCTGCTGCGCAGGCGCGGGGTCGCCTTCCTGCGCATCGGCCTGTTCGTCCTGTGGTTCTACCTGGTCCTGGGCAATTTCGACCTCCAGGAGATCGTGCTGAACGCGGCTGGCAACGCGCTGGTCGCGCGCGGCTCGGTGGGCGACCTGGAGCTGTCCCTGGGAGACGTGGCCGCGTTTGCCGTCACGATCTGGCTGGCCTTCGCGATCTCTCGCTTCGTGCGCTTCGTGCTGGAAGAGGAGGTGTTGCCGCGCGCCTCGCTGCCGCGCGGAGTCCCCTTTGCCGTTTCCACGTCGGCGCGCTACGTGATCCTGCTGTTCGGCTTCCTGATGGCAGTGGCCGCTGCCGGGATCGACATGGGGCGCTTCGCGCTGCTGATCGGCGCCCTGGGCGTCGGTATCGGCATCGGCCTGCAAGACGTTGTAAACAACTTCGTGTCGGGGTTGATCCTGCTGTTCGAACGACCCATCCAGAGCGGCGACACCGTGGAGGTCAGCAACCTGCTCGGGGAGGTTCGACGCATCGGCATCCGCTCCAGCACCATCCGCACCTTCGACGGTGCCGAGGTGATCGTTCCGAACTCGAAGTTCGTCTCCCAGGAGTTCGTGAACTGGACCCTGTCGGACAAGAACCGTCGGATCATCCTGCCCATCGGAGTCGCCTACGGGAGCGATCCGGAGTTCGTGATCCGGCTGCTCCTCGAGGTGGTGCGGTCCAACGACGCGATCCTCGACGAGCCCGAGCCCACCGTGCTCTTCACAGGCTTCGGCGACAGCTCCCTCGATTTCGAGATGCGGGCGTGGACCGGCCAGTCTTGGCAGTGGCGGCAGATCATGAGCGACCTGGCGATCGCCGTGAACCGCGCCCTGGCCGAGGCGAACATCACGATTCCCTTCCCGCAGCGCGACCTTCACCTGCGCTCGGTGGACCCCGACCTCCGCAAGGCCGGCGGCGGCGAAGAGAGCTGACCCGAAGTCAGGATTTCCTGGATGCGGTCCGCAATCCACGGGCGGTCCTCGGCGAGAAACTCCACCCGCGCCGCGGGAATCGGCGTGGAGGAGGCCCGCGCGGCGCGGGCGCCCGCGGCCGATCTCGGGGCGCCCGCGGGGCGTGTGGTCGGGCGGCGGGGATTGTATTGTCGGGGCGCAAACCAGCCCAGTCCTCCGGTGGAGAGCACGATGAAGGCCGAGCCCGGGCCCGCGCTACGCGAGCGCATCGAGAACACCATCCGCTTCCTCGCGGTCGACGCCGTGGAGCGCGCCGCCTCGGGTCACCCCGGGGCGCCGATGGGGCTCGCGCGCCCGGTCTTCGAGCTCTGGGACCAGCACCTGCGCTTCGACCCCTCGGACCCGGACTGGCCCCTGCGAGACCGCTTTGTGCTCTCCAACGGGCACGCTTCGATGCTGCTCTACGCGCTGCTCCACCTCTACGAATACGGCCTGCCCATCGAAGAGATCATCCGCTTCCGGCAGCTCGACTCGCGCACGCCGGGGCATCCCGAGTACCGCGACACACCGGGCGTCGAGCTCACGACCGGTCCGCTCGGCCAGGGCTTCGCCCACGGCGTGGGCATGGCCATCGCCGCGCGCCTGACGCGCTCGCACTTCCCGAGCCACGGCGACGGACCCGGCCACCACTTCGTCTACGGCGTCGTGAGCGACGGCGACCTGATGGAGGGGATCTCCGCCGAAGCCGGCTCGCTCGCCGGCCACCTGGGCCTGGGCAACCTGGTCTACCTGTACGACGACAACCGCGTCACGATCGACGGGCCCACCTCGCTCTCCTTCAGCGAGGACGTCCACATGCGCTTCGAGGCCCAGCGCTGGCACCTCCAGAGGGTGGATGGAGAGGACCATCAGGCGCTTCGCGCCGCCCTCGTGGCCGCCCGCGAAGAGGCGGAGCGCCCGTCGCTGGTGATTGTGCGGACGACGATCGGGCGCGGAAGCCCGAACCGCGCCGGCAAGTCCAAGGCCCACGGCGAAGCCCTCGGCGCCGAGGAGTTGAAGCTCACCAAGCAGGCGTGCGGCTGGCCGCTCGAGCCCGACTTCTGGGTCCCCGACGACGTGCGGCAGTACCTGGCCGAGCGCAGCGCCGCCAAGCGCGCCGCCCGCAGCGAACGGGACGAGCAGCTGGCCCGTTGGCGTTCGGAGCACCCGGAGCGCGCCGACGCGTGGGACGCCGCCCGCGAGCATCGGCTGCCCCCCAAGCTGGGGGAGGTTCTCGCGGAAGGGACCGCGGGGGTGGACGCCGCCACGCGCAAGCACTCGGCCGCCACCCTCGAGCGCCTGGCCGGCTTGGCGCCCAACCTGGTGGGGGGGTCGGCCGATCTGGCGGGCTCCGCTGCGCCGCCCATCGTCAAGGGCCGCGGCCGCATCGGACCGGCCGCCGGCGAAGGGGTCGATCCGTTCGCGGGCGGCAATCTCCACTTCGGCATCCGCGAGCACGCCATGGCCGCGATCACCAACGGGATCGCGCTCGACGGCACCTTCCGCCCCTACTGCGGGACGTTCCTGATCTTCAGCGACTACATGCGACCTTCGATCCGGCTCGCCGCTCTGATGCGCATCCCGTCGGTCTTCGTCTTCACGCACGACTCGATCTTCCTGGGCGAGGACGGACCCACCCACCAGCCGATCGAGCAGCTGGACGCGCTGCGCATCATCCCGGGTCTCACGCTGTTCCGCCCCGCAGACGGCGTGGAGACGGCCATGGCCTGGGCCTGGATCGCGCAACGGGCCGAGGGTCCCACCGCGCTGGCGTTGACGCGTCAGAAGGTCAAGGCCCTCAAGCGCGAGGCCGGCTTCGCCCTGGAAGACGTGTGGCGGGGCGCGTACGCCGTCCAGGACCCGGGCGCGGAGACGCAGGTCGTGCTGCTGGCGAGTGGGTCGGAGGTCTCGCTGGCGTGCGATGCGGCGGGCAAGCTGCGCGCCGAGGGCGTCGCGGTGCGCGTCGTGTCGGTGCCGTGCCTGGGCTTGTTCCTCGAACAGCCCGCCGAGTACCGCCGCAGCCTGGTGCCCGAGGACGACACGCCGGTGGTGGCCGTGGAAGCGGGGCGCGGCGAGAGCTTCCACCGCCTGCTCGGGCGACGGGGGCTCGTGTACGGCATCGACCGCTTTGGCGCCTCCGCACCCTACACCGCCCTGGCGGAGGCCTTCGGCTTTACGCCGGACCAGCTCGCCGCCCGCGTCCGCGAACATCTGCGCGAGAGCTCGGGGTAGATCGTGTTCGCCGAGCTGCTGCGCGACCCCTGGTTCCTGGCTGCGCTGGCCGCGCTGGTCATCGGCTGGGGCGCGGTTTCCTTCTCGGAGCCGGGGCGGAGTCGCGCCGTACTCGAGTGGCTCTCCGCGACGGCGATGTACGTGGTGTTGCTGATGCTGTTCCTGCGCTTGAGCCAGCGCGCCTGGGAGGGCGGGAGCTACCTGGCGCTCGCGGCCTTCGGCTTCCTGTCCGTGGTGTTCACCATCGGGTGTGGCGTGAGTGTGGTGAAGGCGTTCCAGGCGCGGCGGCGGGAAGAGAAGAGCCAGGTCAGCGCGACGAACTGACGCGGCTCCCTAGCGATAGTCGTGCGAGTCGGGGAACCCGTCGCGGGCCGCCACGGCCTCGAGCTGCTGGACGCGCACGTGGATCACGCCGTCCGCGTTCTGGATCGGGCCCGCAATCTCGATGATCGAGGCCGTGTGCAACGGCACCCGAAAGCGCCGGAAGACCTTGGGGGTGAGGATCGCGTTCGACGTTCCGGTCTCGTCTTCCAGGGTGAGGAAGCAGAAGCCCCTGGCCGATCCCGGCCGCTGTCGGACGATCACGTGGCCCGCCGTCCGGACGGGGTGCCCGTCGGGGACGTCCCGCAGCTGCGCCGCCGTCAGCACCCCGCGTGCCCGGAGCAGTGAACGCAGGTGCGCCATCACCTGGGGCCCCGCCGTGATTCCGCTGCGGCGGTAGTCCGTGAGGGTCTCCTCCAGCGGCGTCATCTCCGCCAGCGGGGAGGCCTCGCGACCGGGTGAATGGCCCGCAAACAGCGAGTTCGGATCGCGCTCCACCGCGGCGACCTGCCAGAGCGCGGAGCGCCGGGTCCGCGCGGCGGGGTCGATCGAGGCGAGCGCGCCGAGCTCGGCCAATGTGTCGAGCTCGTCGCGGCGCAACGCCACACGCCGGGTCAGGTCGGCGAGGCCGGTGAACGCAGAGCGCGCTCGCTCGGCGACGATGGCCGCACCCGCGTCTCTGCGCAGACCGGCGACGTAACGCAGACCGAGGCGCGCCGCGAGCCCCGGCTCGAGGGTGCACGCCCAGTCGGAGTGGGCGACGTCGATCGGGCGAACCTCGATGCCGTGGCGCTGGGCATCCTTGACGAGGGTGGCAGGGGAGTAGAAGCCCATGGGGTAGGCGTTGAGCAGCCCGACCAGGAAGGCCGCGGGGTGGTGGGCCTTGAGGTAGGAGGAGGCGTAGGCGATGAGGGCGAAAGAGGCCGCGTGGGATTCGGGGAAGCCGTAGAGGGCGAAAGACCTGATGCCGCGCAGGACCTCTTCCTGGGCCGCGCCGACGATGCCCCGGGCGTTCATGCCTTCGCGCAGCCGGCTCGCGAGGTGTTGCATCCGGTCCTCGGAGCGCTTGAAGCCCATGGCGCGCCGCAGCTCCTCGGCCTCCCCGCCGCTGAAGCCGGCCGCCGTCATGGCGATGCGCAAGAGCTGCTCCTGGAAGATCGGCACGCCGAGGGTGCGCTTCAGGATCGGCTCGAGGGAGGGGTGGGGATAGCTGACCGGCTCTCGTCCAGCCCGCCGGTTCAGGTAGGGATGCACCATCTGCCCCGTGATCGGCCCCGGTCGGATGAGGGCGACCTCGACCACCAGGTCGTAGAAGCGCTCCGGCTTCATGCGCGGCAGCGTCGCCATCTGGGCGCGGCTCTCGATCTGGAAGACACCGATGGTGTCGGCGCGGCGGATCATGGCGTAGGTCTCGGGATCGTCGGGCGGCAGGTGAGCGAGATCGATCTCCACCCCTCCGTGCTCGCGGACCAGCGCGATCGTCTTCTCGAGGGCATCGAGCATGCCGAGCCCGAGGAGATCGATCTTGATGATGCCGAGGTCGGCGCAGTCTTCCTTGTCCCACTGCACGACGCGCCGGTCCGCCATCGCCGCCGGTTCGATGGGCACCACCTCGTCCAGCCGGCCCGCGGCGATCACGATGCCGCCCGTGTGCTGGCCCAGGTGGCGGGGAAGGCCGCGCACGCGCGCCACCAGGTCGAGCAGCGCAGCGATGCGGGGGGCCTTCGGGTCCACGCCCGCCTGGCGCAGGGTGTCGGAGAGCTCCTCCAGGTCGTCGCGGTGCTCCAGGCTCGAGATCAATTTGGCCAGCCGGTCGACGGCGTCTGGCGCCATGCCCACCACCTTGCCCATCTCGCGCACGGCCAGGCGCGTTCGGTAGGTGATGACCACTGCCGTCATGGCGGCACCGCGCTCGCCGTACTTCTCGAATACGTACTGGATCACCCGCTCGCGTTGATCACCCGAGGGCAGGTCCAGGTCGATGTCGGGCCACTCACCGCGCTCCTCCGATAGGAAGCGCTCGAAGAGCAGGTCCATTCCCACCGGATCGACGGCGGTGATGCCGAGCGCATAACACACTGCGCTGTTGGCCGCGGAGCCTCGGCCCTGAGCGAGGATGTCCCGCTCGCGTGCGAAGCGCGAGATGTCGTGAACGATGAGGAAGTAGCCGGCGAGGTCGAGCTTCTCGATGACCGCGAGCTCGTGCTCGAGCTGGTGGCGCGCGGGCGCGGGAAGCGGAGTGCCGTAGCGCTCGCGCGCGCCGGCTTCGGTGAGGCGGCGCAGCCGCGAGGCCTGGGTTTCGCCGTGGGGCACGGGGAACTTCGGGAAGCGGTAGCCGAGGTTCTCCAGTGTGAAGGCGCAACGCTCCGCGATCGCGCGGGTGGCGCGGATCCACTCCGGTCGGTCGGAGAAGCGCTCGGCCATGCACCTGCGCGAGCGGAGGTGTCGCTCGGCGTTCGGGGCGAGGCGCCGGCCGGCGCGGTCGAGAGCGGTCTTCCAGCGCAGACAGCTGAGCGCGTCGAGCAGCCGCCGTCCGTCGGGCCGCGCGTATTGCACGTCGTTGGTGGCGACGATGGGAATCGCGGCCGCCTGAGCCAGGTTCACCGCCCGGCGCGCGGCGGCTTCGGCGGCGCGGTCGAGGTGGCGGGAGACGTCGACCCACAGGCGCCCGCGTCCGAAGACCGCGAGCGCGCGATCGAGGAGCGGCGCGGACAACGAGCGGTCGCCGCGCGCCAGCGCGACGAGTCCGGCGGCGTGCTCCTCGAGCTCCTGCCACGTGACCTGCGCCTGTGTCCGCCTTCGCGGGGGCCCGCCTCCGCTCGCCTCCGGCTCACTGCGCGCGGGCTTCGCCCGCTTGCCGTGGGCGTGGCCGAGCGTGAGCAGTCGGCACAGGTTGCGGTAGCCCCGCTGTGACTCGACGAGCAGGAGCAGAGAGGCGGTCGGACCGGCCTCGATGCCCAGCTCCGCGCCGACGATGGCGCGCAGACCGGCGGCCTTCGCCGCCTGGTGGAAGCGGGGGATCCCGTAGACGCCCCCCCGGTCGCCGAGGGCCAGGGCCGGGTAGCCGAGCTCGGCGGCGCGTTCGACCAGGTCTTCGGGGTTGGAGGCGGCCTCGAGAAACGAGAAGGCGCTGCGGCAGCGGAGCTCCACGTAGTCGGACGCCGTTTCGGCCGGGCGGCTCACTCGTTCGACTTTCGTCTTTTATTCGCCTCTAGTCAAGCCGGGCCCAGCCCGCCGCCAGCCGGGCGTATGATCGCCAGATGGACTCCGCAGCTCCCGGCCGGTCCGTGCTGGTCGCCGATGACGAGCCCCGGCTCCTGCGTCTGCTCGAACGCGTGCTCGAGCGGGCCGGCTACCCGGTGGTGACCGCGCGGGACGGTGAACAGGCGATTCGGGCCATCGACGCGCACCCGCGCGAGATCGCCGTCGCGGTGCTCGACGGGGCCATGCCCCCCGAGGGTGCCGGCCCGGTGTTGGAGGCGATCGCCCGCTGCAACGGGCGGGTGGGTGTCATCCTGACCAGCGGGGAGGCCCTCGAGGGCTCCCTGCGCGAGCGGCTGCGCGCGCAGCGCGGGATCTTCCTCCACAAGCCCTTTCCCCCGCGCGAGCTGCTGAGGGCCGTGCAGGCCTCCCTGACTTCCGAGGCCCCATAGGCGTGGCCTCCGTGGTGGTGGTGGGGGGTGGTGTCGCAGGGCTCGCCTGCGCCTTCCGCCTGCGGCGCGCCGGCCACGACGTCGAGGTGCTCGAACGCGAGTCCGAGGCCGGCGGGCGCATGCGCAGCGAGTCGCGCGACGGCTTCGTGGTGGAGCGCGGAGCCCAGTTCGTCGCCAGCGGCTACCGCAATCTCCACACCCTGGTGTCGGCCCTGGACCTGGCGAGCGCCGTGCGCCCCCTGGCCCGTTCCAGCCACGCGATCCTGCGCCGCGGCCGGCTGTGCCCGGCCGATCCCGGCTCGCTCCGGGGCCTGCTCGCCTCGCGTGGGCTCTCGGCCGGCGCGAAGCTGCGGCTGGCGGGCCTGGCGGCCACGCTCTGGCGCCGGCGGCGGCATCTGGACCCGTACCATCCGGAGCGCGCCGCCGTCCTCGACGGGGAGGACATGGCCGTCGGTTTCGCCCGGACGGTGGGGCGCGAGAACCTCGAGTACCTGTTCGCGCCCGCGTTCTCCTCCACGTTCGACTGCGAGCCGGAGGACCTGTCCTGGGCGTTCGCATTGCTCGCCCTCCGCCTCGCGGCGGAAGGCCGCCGCCTCCAGTCGTTCGCAGGGGGCAACGGCCGCTTCACTCGCGCGCTCGCCGCGCGGGTACCGGTGCGCGTCGGCTGCCAGGTCAGCGCGGTGGAGAGCGAAACCGCCGGCGTCCGTGTGCGCTACCGGGCGCGCGGGCGGGAGGGGCGCGCGATCGCCGACGCGGCGGTCGTGGCCGTTCCCGGAACGGAGGTGGTGGAGCTGTGCCCCAAGCTCACGCCCACAGAGCGGGGCTTCTTCGAGCAGGTCCGCTACGGGCGTGGCATCGTCGTGCACCTGCTGCTCGACGCGCCACCTGCGAACCTGAGCCACTACGGGGTGTCATTTCCGAAGAGCGAGGCCCTCGACCTCTACGGTCTGGCGGTCGATCACCACAAGGAAGGCGCGGCACCCGCTGGCGCGGGCCTGGTCAATGCGGCCCTCACCGCCCGGGCGGCGGCTCGCATGTGGCAGGCGCCCGATCAGGCGATCGCCGATCTGGTCGTGTCGAATCTGGCGCGCACCCCGATTGGCCGGCTCTCCCCGTCGGATTGCGTGGTCCATCGCTGGTCGCCGATGCTTCCCCAGTTTGCGCCGGGCTACCTGCACCGCCTGGACAGCTTCCTCTCCCGCGTGGACCGCTCGCCTCGCCTGGCCTTCGCCGGGGACTATCTCGTTGGCCCCTACGTCGAAGGCGCGGTGACCAGCGGCATCCGCGCCGCCACGGAGATCGTCCGCAACTTCTGAACCGGGAGTCGAATGACGCGGTCCTCCTTATGCGCAGCGCTGATCGCGGCGACCGGATTGGCTGCGCCTCAGGCCGCCGCCGAGCCGGAGCCGCCGGCGCGATCGTCGCCCCAGACCGAACCGGACCGGACGAACCGGACCCTGCCGTCCGGCGCCTCGACGTTCGTCCAGCCCAACGTGCGTCTGCCGGACGGGCGCCCGGGTTACGTCCACGTGACTCCCGAGCAGATGCCCTGGCGCATTGCCATCGCGAAGCCGAAGCGACCGCCGAAGTACGGAAGCAGCCGCAAGGCGCGCGAGGTCGCGATCGAGGCGATGCGCAGGTGGGAGGCGGCATTCAGCCGTTGCTGCCCTGGTTCGCGCTCGAGTTCGTCGAGAAGGACCCGGCGGCCCCGGTTCAAGTCGAGTGGAAGCGCCGGATTCCGACCACCTGGGCGGGCTTCGGTCGCATCGAGTACCGCAACGTGGACGGGAAGGCCTGGGTGGGTGGTCGCATGGAGATCTCCACGACGCCCGGCCAGTTCACGACCCTCAGCGTCGACCAGGTGCGCCTGCTCGTCGCCCACGAGTTCGGTCACGTCCTCGGGCTCGGCCATTGTCTCGACTGCGACTCGGCGATGAACTACTC
>JAZFWH010000022.1:0-3523 GCA_036482635.1 Myxococcota bacterium | reverse complement strand
CCCTGTGGCGGCTGCTCACCTTCATCCTCAGCGCCACCGGACGCCTGGTCTGCGCGCTGCTCGGCATCGCCCTGCTGATCGTGGGTGTCACGCTCACGCTCAGCGTGGTCGGCGCTCCGTTGGGCATCCCGTTGGCAATCCTGGGGTTCCTGCTGCTGCTTCGCGCCGTCTTCTGAGGCACACCCTCACGGCTTCCGCGACACGCGCGAGGTAGGCAGGGCATGTCCGAGCGCAGGCTCAGCAACCGCGCGCGCTACAACGCCCTCGCCGGTGCGTACGAGGTCTTGCTCCGGCTGGCGTCCCTGGGTCAGGTGGATCGTCTCTACCGCGCGATCGCCGACGCGCTCGACCCGCTACCGGGCGGCACGCTCGTGGAGTTCGGCTGCGGTCCCGCCACCTTGACTCCCTACCTCGTTCCCAAAGTGGGGTGCGCGGCCACGATCATCGGTATCGACATCGCCGAGAAGATGATCGGCCGGGCGCGGCGAAAGGCCGAGCGCCTGGGCTGGCACAACGTCCGGTTCGAACGCGGTGACGCGCTCGACTACGCACCCGCATCCCCCTTGGACGCGGTCGTGTTCTGCCTCTCGCTGAGCACCATGTCCGACTGCGACCGCTGTCTCGAGCAGGCGTCGTCGATGCTCCGGCCGGGCGGACAGCTCCTCATCCTCGATTCGATCCCCGAGCGATCCCGACCCTTCGCGAATCTCCTGATCCAGCTCAAGGCGCCGCTGGTGGGCGCGCGTCCGACGGCCCGCCCACTCGAGTTCGCCAGCGCCAGGCTGGAGGGAGCCCGGGTTCGAAGGCTCTTTGGCGGCGTGTACTCGCTGCTGTCGGCGCGCAAGCCGCGCACCACCCTGCGCGGCGCCTGGTAGCCGCTGTCGCCGCGCGTGGCGTCGAGCGCTACCTCTACAGGCCGAGCATCAGCTCGACGAGGAGAGCGCCGTCATGGAGTTCGAGACCATTCTCTACGAAACGGACGATCGGATCGCGACGATCACCCTGAACAGGCCGGAGCGCCTCAACACCATCGTGCCTCCCATGCCCGACGAACTCGAGCGGGCGGTCGAGCTCGCGAACCGCGACTCCGCGGTCGTGGTGATCGTGCTCAGGGGCGCCGGCCGGGCCTTCTGCGCCGGCTTCGACTTCTCGGAGGGGCTGAAGCACTGGGGCGGGGGCATCACGTCGAACGGACGCTGGGATCCGGGTCGAGACATGATCGGCGTGACCAGCCCGTTCACGGGACCCGTTCCGAAGTTCATGAGCATGTGGCGCAGCCCCAAACCGGTCATCGCCCAGGTGCACGGCTGGTGTGTGGGCGGTGGCTCCGACATGGCGTTGTGCGCCGACCTCGTCATCGCCTCGGAGGACGCCCAGATCGGCACGCCGTACTCGCGGGTCTGGGGCTGCTGGCTGACGGGCATGTGGCTGTATCGGCTGGGCCTGGCGAAGGCCAAGGAGTTTGCGCTCAGCGGGCGCCCGCTCTCGGGCGTGGAAGCGGCCGACTGCGGGCTGATCAATCGGGCGGTTCCCTTCGAGAAGCTCGAGGCCGAGGTGCGCGCCGAGGCCGAAGCGCTGGCGCAGAACCCGCTCTCCCAGCTGGCTGCCATGAAGCTCATCGTCAACCAGGCCTACGAGAACATGGGGCTTCACGCCACGCAGACGCTGGGGCCGATCCTGGACGGCCTCATGCGCAACACGCCGGAGGCCCTGGAGTTCATCGACCGGGCCGCGACGCAAGGCGTCGGGGCGGCCATCGCCCAGCGCGACGGCCCGTTCGGCGACTACAGCCAGGCGCCGCCCGAACGCAAGCCGCGGCGCGAGCACGTGGTTCCGGCGCGCAGCCGGAGCGGAAGCCCACGATGACTCGGCGGAGGTGGTCGTGAATCGAACCGTGGCGGAGCGCGCTCTCGCCTGGACCTCGATCGTGTCCGGTGCGCTGCTCTGGATTCTCGAGTCCCTGCACGGCGTGCTGTACGGGGGCACACCGCAGAGTCTCATCATCGATTTCATCGCGGCGAGCCTGCTTCTCTACGCGGGCATCCAGTCGCTGCGGCAGGGCGCCGAGGGCGCGGCCGGGCTGCTGTTCGGGGCCTGGGCCTACGCTTTCTGCGACGCCTATCGGGCGATCTGGTGGCGGGCGGAGGTCTACTACGGCTCGCGGCAAGTCGACATGACGGAGCCCTACGCCGTCTTCGCAATGCTGTCCGCGGCGGGCCTGCTCACGATCGCCTGCTTCGCGACGAGCTTCGTTCTGGCGCACCCGCGTCCGGGCCGCGTCAGCTAGCGCCCTCGGTCGCGGCGCCGGCGGACTTGCGCGACCGCGACCCCGTTCCGCTGGAGCAGCGCGAGCGCCATCAGGCCGCAGACGAGCAGCAGCGCGGTGGAGGGTTCCGGGGTGTGGAAGGCCCCGAAGCCGCCGCTGCCGTCCGGGCCTTGCCCGAACTTCGCCGCCGCGAAGGCCAGCTGGTCGCCCGCCCCGGTCTCGCTGAGCTCCGTGGTGAAGTACCAGTCCTGGAAGGCGCCGGGGCCGGTGATCGAGAAGACGAAATCGATGACCCCGTCGGCGGCCCGGATCCCGTCCCGGTTGGCGTTCTTGCCGACCAGGGCGTAGTCGAAGCTGCCGAAGCTGCCGGCCTTGGTCGGGTTGCCCTTGTCGGCAGTGGTCTTGAGCGACCAGTTCCGGGGCCCGCTCGCGAGCGTCAGGCCGGTCACGTCGGAGGTTACGTTGAAGTAGACGGCGCTGATCGTGAACTCGTTGGGCGCGGCCGTATCGTTGCTCAGCGTGAGCGTCAGCTCCGCCGGGGCCGTGACCTGGAAGTCCAGGGTGGCGTCCAGCAGCTCCGCATCGAGGGTCGGAGTGCCGCTGTGACTGCTGAGCGTGATGGTCGCGCCCGACGCATCGCCGCCCGCCCCCGCGGCGCCGATCGCCAGAATCCCTGCGATCGCCAGAAGCTGAACTCTGCGCATGACAGTCTCCCCTCCCCGGAGTGACCCCTTCCCGCCGGCGCGCCGCAGGCGCAAGCCACCTGCCCGGCACGAGGCGCGCCGGAAATAAAAAAGGGAAGGAGGACTGCCGCTCGGCAGTCTCCTTCCCCGCCAGCATAACCAGCAACCTCCGTGCCAAGAGGCGGGTCTAGGGAATTCGGGGAGTTACCGGATCGCGTGTCGGCAGCGACGGAAAGGAACTTCCCAATCTGGTGAAACACTTTCCGGGATGGGGGTCTGGACCGACCCGCGGTCACCCTGGAGGTGGTAGCCCGGGGCGACTGTGTGTCGCCCCGGGCCTCCTTCTGGGGAAGGAGATTCTATGTGCCGTATCTGTGGTTCGGCGAGACGGGATGTGTCACGCGAAAACGGAGGCGTCCGCAGAGCGTGGGGCGGCTCAGGACCGCTCCCAGGCCGCCTCCCAGGTGACCAGCCTTTTGAGCTTCTCCCAGAACTGCTCCCCCATTGTGAACAGGCTGGCGACGATGGTGGCGTCGCAGGCGAGCTGGAGGTAGAGGCGCTGCGCCTTGGGGAT
>JAZFWH010000021.1:0-13298 GCA_036482635.1 Myxococcota bacterium | reverse complement strand
CGGCTGGGGCCCGGCGCCGAGCGACCGGACTCGCGCCACTGGGCCAAGCCATTGTTTTATTTAGCAAATTTCGCGCCGGTCCGAGCCCTGGAAGCTAACCCTACGGGATTGTGGCGTTTTCGAATCGCGCGCGGGCCGGACGCGGCGACGGCGTCCCCCCGGGCGTTGAAAACCGCCGGCCGGGAAAGGGAAACCACCTTCCCAGCGCCTATGCTTGGCGCCCCGTGAGCCTCGGGATCTGGACCCGGCGCCACCGCGACGCCCTGGCCGCCGGCGCGATCGCGTGGATCGCCTGCCTCGGCGTCGTGTACGCCACCCCTGGCGACGCCTACTGGATCCCGGACTGCGGAAACAAGGCGCTGGTGGCCCAGCGCCTGCTCGACACCGGCTTCAGCGAGCTGAACTTCACCTATCCGGCGGCCGCGCTCGACCCATTGGGACTCGCCTTCCCGATCGCGGAGCCTTTCGCGGTGCCGCGCCGCGGCGGCTTCGTCTCCGCCTATCCCCCGTTCTACCCGGCGCTGGCGGCACCCTGGCTCGCGCTGCTGGGCGAGCGCGGCCTGCGCGTGCCCGCCGCGCTCGGCGTCGCGGCCTCTGCACTGTGCTTCGCGGTCTGGCTGGCACCCGTCGTGGGCCGGCGCAACGCCGCGGCCGCGGGCGTGGTGCTGGCGCTGGCCACGCCGGTCTTCTTCTATGGGATCACCGTCTGGGAGCACAGCCTGACGGTGGCGCTGTGCCTGGCCGCCTTCGTCGCGCTCGGCCGTCCCTCCCGCGGGCGGCGCGTGCTGGCCGGGCTGCTCGTGGCCAGCGCCTGCGCCTTCCGCGAGGAGCTGGCGCTGCTGGGCCTGAGCCTCGCCGTCGCGCTCTTCCTGCACACGCGTCGGCTCTCCGACGCAGCCGACCTGGCGCTGGGCGCGACTCCCGTGCTGGCGGCCTGGGCGGCGTTCAACTGGCTGGCCTACGACCATCCCCTGGGCGTCCACGTCGCCTACGCGCTGGAGAGACCGGGCGGCGCGTCGCTCTCGGGCGTCGGCGGGTTCGCCCGCAACCTCTTCGGGCTGCTCGCCGGCTTCGGCGCGAACGCGCGCGAGTCGACGCTGCTCGGCGCGAGCGCCCTCGCCGCCCTCGCGTTCGGCGCCGTGGCCACGCGCGGCGATCGCGCGGCGCGCGCGGCGACCTGGCTCGCGCTGGCCACGGGCCTCGCCGTCTGGTGCTTCGGTGGGTTCCAGATCGCGCTCGCAGATCGACCCTACCGCGAGCTCGTCTACTACAACGGAGTCATCGTCCAGCTTCCGTTGGCGGCCCTGGCCGGCGTGGGCGCCGTGCGGGTGTGGAGAGACGCGGAGTGGGCGGCGCTGCGCGTCGGCATCGGCGCCAGTCTCGGCTTCCTGGCCGTGGCCATCGTGGCGCGCAGCCTCACCCACTTCGCCAGCGGCGGCCACTGGAGTCCGCGCGTGCTCCTGCCGGCCGTACCGGCGCTGCTCGCGCTGGCCATTGCGGCACTGCGCAGCCAGGCCGCCGGCGGCGGCGGCCGCCGCACCGGCGCCGCGGTCGGATGTGCCCTGCTGGCCGCCGCCGGCTTCGCTTCGAGCGGGCTGGCGACCTGGATCCTCGCGCAGCAGAAGGGCGAGGCGCAGCGCGTGCAGCGCGCGATCGCGTCGGCACCCCAGGCGGTGGTGGTGACGAACCACCCGGAGCTGACCCAGCAGCTCGCGTCGCTCTGGGGGCACAAGCCGACACTGCGGGTGGAAGACAGCGCGGGCCTCGCCCGCGTCTCGCTCGCGCTGCACGCCGCCGGCGTGCGCGAGTTCCTGTTCCTGGCCGGGCCGTCGGGCCGCGACCTGGGCTCGGTCGGTGGTGCGCGCTGCCGACTGGAGACGGCGCACCGGGGCGCGCGCTTCCACTTCTTCGACATGGACCTGCAGACCTGCACGGTGAACGCGCCGCCGACCGGCCGCCCCCCGCCCCGCTCCAGACGGCGTCGGCGCTAGTCCGGTCGCGAGCCCAGCACCAGCAGGTCGCCCAACGGGAGCGCCAGCGAGCGGTCGCCGAGGCGCTCTCCCACCAGCGCGGAGAGCGGCGCGAGGAGCTTGTGGATGCGCGGATTGCGCTCCTCGAGCCAGACGAGCGCGTAGTTCAGGTTCAGTGGCTTCAGCTCCGCCGACGAGTGCGACATCTCCAGGCCGGCGCGCTCCAGCAGCCGCCGCAGGCAGCGGGCGTTGTAGGTGTACATGTGCTCCTCGGGGATGTAGTAGAACCAGTGCCGACCCATCAGGCGCCGGTACAAGCTCGCCTGGTTCGGCACCGCGATCGCGAAGGTTCCGCCGGGTCGCAGCAGGCGACGCACGCCCGCCAGGAAGCGCGGCGGGTCCAGCACGTGCTCGAGCACGTCGAACGCGGTGACGGTGTCGAAGCGGTAGCCGGGCTCGAACTCCTCGATGCGGGCCCGCGAGACCGGCGTTCCGCGGGCGCGCGCGTCGTCGACGGCGGCCCGGGCGAAGTCGATGCCCTCGGCGTCGACCCCCTGGCTGCGCGCGTACGCCACGAAGGCACCGCTGGACGTGCCCACGTCGAGCCAGCGCCCGAAGCGGCAGAAGGAGCGGATCGACTTGAAGCGGTGCTCCGCGGTGTGGCTCTTGAGCCCCTGCGCGTCGACGAAGGGCTTGTACATGCCCGAGACGTACGCGTCCTCGTAGTAGCGCTGTAGCTCCGCCGGCTCGGGCAGCGGGTGCTGCTGCTCGAGGCCGCAGCCCCGGCAGCGCCAGAACTGCCGCCCGTGCTTCTCGAACAGGCTCTTGAAACGGCGGCCGTCGCAGGCGGGGCACGCCGACGGCCCGGCCGGGGTCTTTCCCGCGCCGCTCATCGCTTCTCGCTCGGCTTGCGGAACACGATCCGCATGTTGGAGGTCCGGCCGGCCACGGCCCGCTGCACCAGGTCGACCAGCACGGCGGCGCCGAGGGCCAGGGGGTTCATGTGGGTGAAGCGATTGTACAGCCACGCCGGCCGGCCCTCGTCCAGCAGGCGGTGGTGAACGGACTGCACCCAGTTCGTGGGCGAGAGCAGGAACGCCGTGCTCTCCAGCTCGAAGCCGATCGCCCTGCCCTGCTCGGCGAGCGTTCGCGGCGTGAAGAGCGTCCAGTGCCGCGGGAAGTGGTACCCGCCCCAATGGCGCTCGCGGAAGCAGCGGGCGTCCCAGGCGTCGAGGTTCGGCGTCTCCAGCACCAGCAGACCGCCGGGCCTCAGGAGCCGGGCGGCGTTGGCGATCACCGCCTTCGGGTCCTCCAGGTGCTCGATCACCTGCTTGAAGAAGATCGCGTCGAAGCCGGCCGCGGAGTCGCCGATCTCCTCGAAGCGACCGGGCAGGGTGCGGAAGCCCCGGCGCTCCAGGTCCGCCAGCACGCGCCCGCTGACGTCGTTGCCCCAGAGCGTCCAGCCCGGCCTGCCCAGGCGGCGCAGGCTCTCCAGGAACCCGGGGCCGCCGCAGCCCGCGTCGAGGATGTCGGCCTTCGCCGGCAGCCGGCGCGCGAACGCCCGCGCCCTCCAGCTCTCCAGCAGCGCGCGAACGCGCAGCGTGAAGCGCGGCTCGGCGAAGTGATAGGAGGCGTACGCCTCCGGGTAGATCCGCTCGAGCTCCGACGCGTGCGGCCGCGGATCGAGGTACGCCACGCCGCAGCCGGCGCAGAGCTGGAAGGCGAACTCGTCGTCGGAGGTCGCGTACTCGAAGTCGCGCCCGCGCGAGAGCAGTCGGGGCCGGTCGACGCCGCACAGCGGGCACGCAACGTGGACCGTGCGCAGGGGCGCGGACGTCACTGCGGCGCCTCGGCGAGGTGGCGGTCCCAGATCTCGTGGGCGAACGCCATGATCGTCCCCTGAGGACTCTCGCCGATGTTGGAGGGCAGCATCGACGCGTCGCTCACGAAGACGTTGCGGGCCTCCCACAGCCGGCCGGCCGGGCTGACCAGAGAGCGCGCAGGGTCGGATCCCATCGGGCAGGAGGCCATCACGTGAACCGTCTGGATCTCGAAGCGGCCCGGCCGCGCCGCCGCGAGCAGCCCGTCGAGTTCGGGCTGAGAGCGGACTGCGGGTGAGCCCGCGACGGGGAGGTAGAGCTCGACGGCGCCGGCGCGGAACAGCAAGCGGCCCAGGCGCTCCAGGGCTCGCACGATGGCGGCCGCGTCGCCGCGCGCCAGCCGGTAGTGGAGCAGCGGCTGGTCGCCCAGGCGCGACTCGATGCGCGCGCGACTCGCAGCCTGCAGCAGCGCCACGAAGCCCCCGGCCCGGCGAAAGTCACCCAGCACGCGATCGATCGTCGCGTTCGGCTGGTGCGCGAGGGTGAGCGCAAGGTAGTGGGGCCGTAGGTTGGAGGCGGCCATCACCAGCCCCTCCCGCTCGAACTCCTGGACCTGGGTGGTGAAGATCGTGCCGCGCGCGGCGTCGAGCGGCTCGTCGAAGAGCGCGACGATCTTGAGATTCATGTGAAACTGCAGGGAGCGCCCGGCCCTCTTGGAGAGGCGGCTGCGCCGCAGCAGGTGGGGCGTCTGGACCGCGCCCGCCGCCAGGACGAGCCGTTCACAGCGGATCTCGACCCGGCGGCGCGTCGGGCCGTCGCCGACTTCGGCCACGACGCGGCTGGCCACCCCTCCCGAGTGGACGATGCGAACGGCCCGACAGCCCGTGAGGATGCGCGCGCCCCGCGCCGCAGCGCGAGGCAGATAGGTCTGCACGCTGCTCTGCTTCGCACCCGCGATACAGCCCGTCGGGCAGCAGTTCTCGTTGATGCAACCCTTCACGGCCCGCGGCACCAGCACGCTCTTCCAGCCGAGCTCGCCGGCGGCGGCGTGCAGCCGTGCGGAATCCCGGTTCGCGTCGGCCTCGAGCTGCGTGGTGACCACGTGGAGGTCCCGTTCGACCGTTTCGAACTGCCGCGCCAGCTGCTCGGGCCCGTAGCCCACGAGGCCCGCTTGGGCGCGCCACTGCTCGAGCACCCACGGCGGCGTCCGCCAGATCAGACCGCCGTTGATCACGGTCCCGCCCCCCACGCAGCACGCCTCGCCGAACGCGAGGGTCGGGCGACCCAGGATCGGAATCACGCCCCGATTCCGGTACAGGCGGGCGGTCATCGTGCCCACCTCGGGCACGAAGCTGCCGGTCGGGTGGTACGCGCCTTCCTCGAGGAAGATCACGTCGCGACCCGCCTCCGCGAGCCGCGCGCCGGCCACGCTGCCGCCGGCTCCCGTACCCACGACCAGGTACTCGCAGTCGTATCGCACCCGCTCGCGATCGGCGGGTCGCTCGACGGCGGCAGCCAGGGCAGACGTCATCGCGGACGCGTCCCGGACGCGCCCGCGGGGCCGGGCACCAGATCGAAGTAACGGATCAGCGCGCTGCTGCGCACGAGCTTCTCCAGCAACGCGAAGAACGGCAGTCGGCGCAGCAGCGCCACCTGTCGTTGGCGCGTCGCGGGGGCGAGGTCGGCGAGCGAGCGCCCGCGAGTGACCAGGCACAACAGCCCGATCCAGGCGGCGAAGCCGGCCACGGGGACCCGGTAGTAGGGCGGCAGGCCCTCCACGGCGCCGATCACGTAGGCGACGACTTCGGCGCGTACGGCCTCGCGGGAGGCCGCCGTAGCGAAGGAGTCCAGGGTCTCGATGTGAGCCAGCGCGAGACCGGAGAGTGTCGACCGCCACAACATTGCGCGCGCGGCAACAGGATAGGTCAGCCCGCTGGGGTAAGCTCTCCAGCCGCGAGGATCGTCATGAGGAAGGAGTGGCTGCTGCTGGCCGGCAGCGTGACGGTGACCGTCGCGCTGGCGCTCGTCCTGATCCGCGGCCTCGCGCCCGGTCTGCTCGGAGTGCCCATCGACCTCCAGGTCGTTCGCGTCGACGAAGAGGTCGTCCCGTTCTACGAGAACGTCTTTCGCGACGGGGACCCCGAGGACTCGGAGCTGCTGCTCGCGGATCCGTACCTCGGTGTGCGCGCCCGGCCGCTGGTCCGCTCCCGCGGCCGCGTCGGGCCCAACGACATCCTGGGCTTCCGCAATCTGAGCGTACCCAACTCCCCCGACGTGATCGCGATCGGAGACAGCCAGACGTACGGCAACAACGTCCCGCTCGAAGCGAACTGGCCGAGCCGCCTGATGCGGAGCCTCGCCCACAAGAACGCCGTGGTGTACAGCATGGCCACCGGCGGTTGGGGCGCGGTCCAGTATCTGGACATGTTCGACAAGGCCGTCGCCTTCCGTCCGAAGCTGGTGATCGTCGCCTTCTACACGGGCAACGATCCCCGCGAGTCCTTCCGCGTCGCCTACAGCATCGAGAAGTGGGCGTGGCTGCGGCCCGATCCGGAGCTCTCGCTCGCCGACCGGCCGGCCGTGAAGTACCCGCCGCCGCCGGAAGAGCGCTGGCGCCCGGTCCTGCCCGACGGAACCCGGATGGCATTCACGCCGCGGCTGCGCCTGGCCTCCAACGAAGACCATCCCACAGTGGACGCCGGCTGGGCGATCATGGCGGCGGTCGCGGAGCGCATCGGCGCGCGGGCGCGCGCCGAGGGCATTCGCACCCTGTTCACGGTGCTCCCCACCAAGGAGACTGCCTACGCCAAGCGACTGCAGCGGGACGGCGTGACGCTCGACCCGGTCTACGCGGAGCTGGTGCGGCAGGAACGCGCGCGCCTGGAGACGCTCGCCGAGGTGCTGAAGGGCCTGGAGGGGTCGGTCTACGTGGACGTGGTGGCACCCCTGCAGCGCGCCGTGCGCGACGGTCTGCGCGCCTACCCGAAGGGCGACGACGGCCACCCCACCGCCGCCGGCCATGCCGCGATCGCCCACGTCCTGGCCCAGGCGGTGGAGCCGCTGCTGCCGGCCCCGCCCCCGCAGGTCGCCGAACGCCCCTGAGGCGCCCTGCCCTCAATCCGCACGCCCCGCCTGCCGATTCATTCGTTGGTCACGCCCCCGCCACAGGCAGCCGCGACGCAATGGACTTCTCGCTGATCGCCTACCAGCTCGCGCAGCTCGACGCGACGCCGTTCGTGCTGGCGATCGTCGTGGGCGGGGCGATCGGGCTGGAGCGGCAGGCCCACGGCAGGCCGGCCGGCCTGCGCACGCACATCCTGGTGTGTCTCTCCTCGACGATCCTGATCCACGCCTCCCAGTCCATCCCCGCCAACGCCGACGCGGGTGGCCTGGTGGGACGCATCATCTACGACCCCAACCGCATCGGCGCGGGCATCGTGACGGGCATCGGCTTCCTGGGCGCCGCGGCCGTGATCCGCTCGGGCGACCTGGTGCGCGGCATCACCACCGGCGCCTGTGTGTGGGCCGTCGCCGTGCTCGGCGTCGTGATCGGACAGGGCCGTTACGGCCTGGCCCTGGCGGCCACGACCGCGATGCTCACGGTGCTCATCGCCTTCGACTGGCTGTTCGGCTGGGTGACGCCCGTCATCTACCGGCGCCTGTTCGTCCGCGGAGCGCCGGCCTGCCTGGAGGCGGTCACCAGCGACGTGCGCGCCCTGCTGGAGGAGAGCAGGATCAAGGTCCAGGACATCTCGGGCAAGCTCGCCTCCGGCCCCGACCCCTTCGAGCTCGTCTTCCACGTGCGCTGTCGGAACAAGCTCCAGGCGACGGCGATCCTCGAGCGCGTCGCGGCCGTCGACGGCGTGTTCGGCGCCGAGTGGACGCACCCCCTGCACTGACGCGGCGCGCCGCCGCGCCCCGCGCACGATTCATCCCCGCAGCCGCCCGTGGTAGTCTGGAGCCCACTCCGGCCCGAGGTGTCGAGCGTGCGAGCTCACAGCGCAAAGCAGCGACGTCGAGGACCGGGCGCGCTCGCCGCGCTCGCCGCGCTGCTGGGATGTGCGTGGCTGGCGCACGGCCCGGCGGCCGCGCAGACCGGGAGCGGTGCGGCCCCGGCTACCCCCGCCGAGCCGCAGGCCGAAAGCGAGCCGCAGGCCGCCGGCGAGGAGGCCCCGGGCGAGCCGACCTCGAGTGGGTCCGCGGCCCCCGCCGCAGCCGCCGAGGACGCGTCACCCGAAGACTCCCTCACGGCTCGGGAGATCTACACCCGGGTGCTCGACAACCGCTTCGGAGCGTCCGTCCAGGAGCTGGCGCTCGTCTCGGGCGACCGCGTGGGCCGGGAGCAGCGCTCCCGCGTCCAGATGCTGTGGAAGCGCTACGAGGAGAAAACCGAAGACCGAGAAGGCGGGATCCTCTCCAGGACACTCGTCCGCTACCTCGAGCCCAACGACATCCGCGGCACCAGCTACCTCGTGATCAACAAGCAGGATGCCCCGAGCGATCAGTTCGTCTACCTGCCGAGCATGCGACGGGTGCGGCGGATGAGCCTGCGCTCGGAGAGCATCGCGGGGACCGACCTGAACGTGGAGGACATCGTCCCGCGCGAGCTCGACGACGCCGAGTACGCGCGCATTCCCGACGAGCTGGTCGAGGAAACGCCCTGTTACGTGGTCCAGGCCACCCCCACGGCCGAGGCCGACTCCGACTACTCGCGCTTCTGGCTGTACGTGGAGAAGGAACACTACGTGCCGCTGCGGATCCGCTACTGGGACAGCGGGGGTGTCGAGATCAAGGAGATGCGCTCACCGATCGAGTCGATCCGCGAGTTCGAGGGAATCTGGCTGCCCGTCGAATCCACCATGCGCCAGCTGCTCGACGACACCTACACCACCATCGTAATCGACATGCTCGTGCCCAATCCCGAACTCTCGGAGAAGTACTTCACGCAGCGCCAGCTGGAATCGACCAAGCTGCGGCTGCCGAAGTCGCTGCTGAAGGGCGCGCAAAAGCCCTGAGGCCGGATCAGCGGTCCCGTCCTCTATCTCGGCAAGTCACATAGAGGGAGCGGTGTTCCGGCTCCGTGGCCGGGAGTCACCTCCCCCTCTGGTTCACGGTCTCTTGGATGCGTCCGGCGCGGGTGGAGTAGCCACTCGGTCCAGTGCGCAGTTGCCAGCTCTGGGCCTCGCTGGCGCCCTGCATGGCCTGGGAGGGAGACCACATGATCTGGCGCTGGTCCCGGTAGCAATCCGCGGGGCCCAGCTAGATGCAGTACTTCACCGAGGGCCGGAGCAGTCCGTGCTTGCGCTGGCAATGGACATTCGGGGGAGCGCTCGGGTTCCACCAATGTCCTGTACCACGTTCCATTCGCGGGCTTGTTCGGCCATGAACTCCGACAGCCGGAGACGCATCTGTCCGACATGCACGGAGTTCGGCTGCAGGATGAAGACCGCGGAGCCCTTGGGCTTGAGCACCCTTCTGGTCTCGCGGACAACCTCCCGCATGAGGCCGTGCCAATCGGCTTCCGAGAGACGGTCGTAGTCCCGAGAGATCTCCGGATACGTCGGTGATGATCGCGTCAATCGACTGCGGGGCAAGTGTTGGCAGAATCCCGCCGCGTGGCTCCCCGTAGGGGCTTTCCATAACGCCCGTACTCGGACGTCGAAGCCCGAACGCAGCCTAAAAGCCCTATCCCCTAGCAAGACAGTAGGGGCACGAGATCATCTCTCAACCACCCGCTACTGCGAGCCGATGATCTGGGGACGTCGGATTTCCAGAGGGAGGGTGCCGATGACCCGGGCCGCGCTCGCCGTCGTCTGCATCTCCTGCATCGCGCTGGCAGGCTGTCGGACCACCGAGATCGGTGGGCCGATCGAGATTCCGATTCCCCACAACCTCTCCGAGCAGGATGCGCAGAACCTGGTGACGCGGTTCGTCGATCGCGCGAGCCGAGGCGGCGCAGGGGAGGCCAGCGAGAATCATCTGCGCCGGGTCCTCGCAGCCGCCCGAAGGCCCGGTTCGGTCGCACGAGGATATCGGGGAAGGTGGCGAGTCGAAGCCTGGGAGCCAGGCTCCGTCGTTGCTGCGTACGCCTGGAAGCGACACCTCCTGCGCGTTCACATCGAGTTCCGGGATCGCGCTGCGATACTCAGGATCGGGGAGGGTGTGAACCTCCGTCAGTCGCCGACCAGAATCCACAAGACCGCGAAGGCCTTGACCACCGAGCTCGCGCAGGACATCCGCTTCGTCTACGGCAAGGTCGCCAGTGGGGATGCGGCACTCGTCGCCGCCGCTCGATCTCAGGGCTCGGCCCAAGCATCGTTCTGCGATGTGATGTGGAAATCGGACGCCCAGGAAAGAGCCAGATGCCAGCGCGCTCAGCGACGTGCCTACGATCGCTTGAGACCCCAGATCGATCTGGTGAGGGCCGAGCCGTCCACGGTGGATTCCAGGATGCTGAAAGCGTGCTACTCGCAAGCCCAGACCCGAGCCGGTACTGATTGGGAGGCCACGGCGCGCTGCTTCTACTCGTACCCTGCCTCCACTCGCTAGCGGTCGCGCGTAGCCGTCGCTGCGTCAGGTCGCGCCCGGAGCGGGCTTTCTCAACAAGTGGACGATGCTCGGGCGGGTAAGCCGTATAAGCGGGAAGTCGAGGTCCGTGATTTCGGCAGTGAACTCCTTCCATCCACAGTGTGGCGAAACTCAGGCAACTCCAGTCGGATCAGATGGCGCGGATGTGGACGCCGCCGATTTTGATCCCGGCCGCGGAGACGGGGCTGCCGGCTTCCCGCGCGCGCTCCAGCAGCTCTTCCGGGTCGCGCGCCCGCACGAGCAGGCTGGAGACTCCCTCCCCGCGCCCCTCGCGCTCGGGCGCGAAGCGGATCGAACCGGAATCCAGGGTAATCTCGTGCTCGCCGGCGCCCGACGCCGAGGCCGGGCGCGCGAGCACGCCCGACCAGCGCGCGGCCATGGCGGCGGGGTCGCGCGCCTCGATCTCGACGCCCGCGATGGCGAGGGTGACATCGGTGCGCACGTGGCCCTTCCAGGCGGGACCCGCCCAGCGCCAGGAGTCCGGCGGATCCATCGCGTCGAGAGACAGGATGGCGCCGCCCAGGTCTCGCGGGTGCAGGTGAATCGTCGCGGCATCCTCGAGCGTCGTCTCCCAGACGATTCGCACGCCGAGCTCCGACACGCGCCGGCGCGCGGCGTCGAGAGGGTCCGTCTGCACGATCACCATGTAGCCGCCGTCGCCGCCTCGCCGCTCGAGGAAACGACCGGCGCTGGTGTCGGGCCGCTCCGGCGAGACGACCTCGAGGAAGGTCTCACCCACGGGCAACACGGCGTTGCGCAGGCCGAATACGCCGACGCCCGGGTCGCGATAGGCGACCTCGATTCCCAGCACACGGCACAGCGCCTCCACCACCGGGTCGAGATCGCGCGCGACCAGGGCCACCTGTCGGAGGCGCACTGCGGATCCTCCCGGGCGGATGCTAGCCCGCCCGCTCGGCGCCGTCGGCTTCGGGCGTGCCGCGCGCTCGCGCTGGCGCTCGCGAGTTGGGCCTGCGGCGGGGAGGGCTCCCGCCAGGCGCCGCTGGCGGACCACCACTTCATCCTGATCAACGTCGACACGCTGCGCGCCGACCACCTGGGTCACCACGGCTACCACCGCGCCACCTCACCCTTCCTCGATTCCCTGGCCGAACAGGCGGTCGTCTTCGAGCGCGCCATCGCGAACTCGTCGTTCACGCGCGAGTCCGTCGCGGCGCTTCTGACCGGACAGCTTCCCTCGCACAGCGGAAGCGTCGGCTGGCGCGCCGCCCCCGCGCCGGGCTCGCCCCAGCTGGGCGAGCTGTTCCGCGCCGCGGGCTACCGGACGGCGTTCCTCAGCAACACCGTGATGCTCCGCCACCCGGGCTTCACGCGCGGCTTCGACGTCGTGCAGCACCTGCCGAAGCGCTGGGACCTGAGTGGTGCGGGCCGGCAGCTCTCGAAGCGGGCGCTCGAGTTCGCGCGCGGGGGCTCGGGACCCTTCCTGCTCTACCTCCACTACCTGGATCCCCACGCGCCCTACCGTCCCGCGCCGCGCCACAGCTTGCGTTTCGCCGAGCGCACCCTCCCCACACCGGCGGCGCTCTACACGGAGGTGCTGCCACAGCTGGCCGCCTTGCGCCGCGATGGATTCGGCCCGGGCGACCCGCGCTTCGAGGACCTGGTGCTGCGCTACGACGCCGAGATCGCCGCTACCGACGAGGCCCTGGCGCTGCTGTTTCGCGGCCTCGCCGAGGCGGGTCTGCTGGAGCGCTCGCTGGTGGTGATCACCGCGGACCACGGCGAGGAGTTCCTCGAGCACGGCTTCGTGGAGCACGGCTGGACGCTCTACCAGGAGTCGATCCACGTGCCATTGATGTTCTGGGCGCCGCCCCTGCTGGCGCCTGCGCGGATCGAAGAGCCGGTCTCCCTGGTCGACGTGCTCCCCAGCGCCCTGGCGCTGCTGGGCATCGAACCGGGCGACGCCCGCCTCGACGGCGCACCGCTGTTCGCGACAGGCCCGGAGGGCGTGCGGCCGCGGCCCGAGCGGCGCCCCCAGATCGCCGAGGTCCTGATCCCGCGGCGCAACGTGGCGCGGGCGCTGATCCTCGGCGACTGGAAGTACGTCTCCGCGCTGCGCTGGCACGCGCCCGAGCTGCGCCACGCCGCCCAGCAGCGAGCGCCCGCCGCGCTCGACCTGCGCGCGGAACCGGTGCGCGAGGAGCTCTACCACCTCGGGCTCGACCCGGGCGAAACCGAGAACCGGATCGGCGACGCGCCCCGCGTCCACCGCGAGCTGCGCGCTCTGCTCGACGCCTTCGTGGCGTCGAGCGCACTGGACGCCGCGCTCCCGCCCGCGCCCGCTCCGCCACCCGAGGACGCGGAACGGCTGCGCGCCCTCGGTTACCTCGAAACGCCGGCGGCGGCGGACTGAGCGTGGACCCGGACGCGGACGGCACCGACTTGAACCCGCGGCCGCTCGAGCCGCGGGCTCAGCCTGCGCGGGCTGCGCCTGGGCTCGCTCATCGCGACGAACTCGGAGTGGCGCCGGGCTGCCCGAGCCAGCGGGCGAGAAACGCGAGCAGGCGTTTGCGGTACTCACCGGGATGGCGGTCGAACAGCATGCCGTGCCGGGCACCCCGGGCCAGCCAGAGCGCCTTGGGCTCGCGCGCCCGCGCGTAGAGCCGCTCGGAGTGGGCGGGCGGAATGATGCGGTCGGCCGTGCCGTGCATCAACAGCAGCGGCCGCGGGGAGATCGCGGCCACCACGTCGATGGGTTCGGGCTCGCCCGTGGCGCCGATGCGCCAGCCGGCCGCGTCGCGCACCAGCTGCAGCACCGCGTCGGGGGCCTGGCTGTCGTTGAGCGAGGTGTCGCGCGCCAGGTCCAGCACGCGGGTCCACGGGTTCTCCGCAACGACGGCGTCGATGCTCGGGTCCGCGGCCGCCGCCAGCAGTGCACTCGCCCCACCCATCGAGGTGCCGA
>JAZFWH010000020.1:0-11767 GCA_036482635.1 Myxococcota bacterium | reverse complement strand
AGGCCCGGGGTTCGAGAACGGCTTCCGCACGTTCCGGGCATCGCAAGGCCACCAGTACTACCTGAACTCCTTCGCCCTGATGCAGCTCATCTCAGGCGGCCGCCCGCTCGACGAGTACCGCCGCCCCGAGCGCTGTCGCATCTTCAAGGAGGACGGCCTGAGTGTCCTCGCCGCGCTGCGCCGCTGGCTGGAGCGCAGCACGTGGCGCCCCTTCTTCGCGTACGTGCACATCGTCGACCCCCACTGGCCCTACTACGAGCGCGGCTTCGGACTGATCGATCCCGAGCTCCGCCAGCTCGACAGGCGCCTCAGCGTCTACGATCTGCTGCACCTGCCCAAGCGGAGGCGGACCAACGCTCGCCTTCGCCAGACCCCGCAGCTGCGCGAGCTGGTGGCCCGCTACGACGAGGAGGTGCGCTGGGCCGACCGCGTGTTCGGCGAGCTGCGCGCTGCGCTCGCCGAGCTGGACCTCGAGCGGCGCACGCTGGTCGTGATCGTCGCGGACCACGGCGAGGAGTTCTTCGAGCACGACAGCTTCGGGCACGGCCACGACGTCTACGAGCAGCTGATCCACGTACCGCTCGCGTTCCTCTGGCCCGACGATCCCCGCTTCGACCACATGCCCAGGCGCATCGACGAGCCCGTCTCGCTGCTCGACGTGCTGCCCACCCTCTCCGACTACCTCGATCTGCCGCCGCCGCCCAGCCCGATCCGAGGGCACTCTATGCGACCGCTGCTCGAGGGAACCCACGATGGCGCCTGGTTCCCCGTCTTCTCCGAGACGCTCGGACCCGGGGCCTCCATCGGCGGCTACCGCGAGGGTTCGCTCAAGGTGCGCCTGCACTATCGCGACGACGATCCGCCGCGCGAGACGTCGCGCGTGCAGGTATTCGACCTCGAGAGGGACCCCTTCGAGTCGAGTCCACTGCGCGCAGACGAGCCGCGCGTGGCCGCGCTGGTGCAGCGCGCGCGCGAGGCGCATCACGAGGTGTGGAACGAGCGGTGGAGCCGGCGGCTGAATCGCGCCCGGAAGCCGGCTCGCGCGCCGCGGAACGCGAGCGAACGCACGCGGGAACGCCTGCGAGCGCTCGGCTACGTGGAGTGACCCGCGCGCCCATCCACACGGGCTGGCCGTGGACGGATCTGCCATCCTCTCGCCATGCGCGTCGCCCTGGCCCAGCTGAACCCGACGGTCGGCGACCTGCGCGGCAACCGCCGGTTGGTAGAGGAAGCCGCCGCCAAGGCGGCCAGCGAGCGCGCCGACCTCCTGTTGGTGCCCGAGATGGTGCTGACCGGCTACCCGCCGATGGACCTGCTCGAGCGCGACGGGTTCGTTCGCGATCAGCTGCGCGAGCTCGACGCGCTGCTGCGGGCGTCCGAGCGGGTGGCGATCGCGCTGGGCGCGGTGCTGCCCGCAGCCGACGGCAGCGGCCCGCAGAAGCTCGTCAACGCCGCGGTGCTGCTGGCCGGCGGCGAGCGGGTGGCCGTGCGCGCCAAGTCGCTGCTGCCCACCTACGACGTGTTCGACGAGAAGCGCTACTTCGCGCCTGGCTCTCGCTGCGAGCCGGTGCGGCTCTCGCCCGACGGTCCGCTGATCGGTCTCACCGTCTGCGAAGACGCCTGGGGAGACGAGCTCGGCTATTCGAGGGACCCCTCCGCCGAGCTCGTGCGCGGCGGCGCCGCGTACCTCGCAAACCTCTCCTGCTCCCCCTGGCACGTGGAGAAGGCCGCCGCGCGGCGCCGCATCTTCGCCGAGCTGGCCTCGCGCCACGGCGTGCCGATCGCGTTCGTGAACCAGGTCGGGGGCAACGACGAGCTGATCTTCGACGGCGGCAGCTTCGCGACCGACGCGCGCGGGCGGATACTCAGCGCGCTGCCGCTGTTCGAGCCGGCCTTCGCGATCGCGGACCTCGACGCCCCGGCGGAGGGCTCGGCGGCCGGCGCGGTCGAGGACCCGGACGCCGTGGCGCAGCTCGAAGCCGGCCTGTGCCTTGGCATCCGCGACTACTTCCGCAAGCAGGACTTCGCGCAGGGCGCCGTGGTCGGCCTGTCCGGCGGGATCGACTCGGCGGTGACCGCCCACCTCGCGGCCCAGGCGCTGGGTCCCGACCGGTTGTTGGGTGTGGCCATGCCGGGCCCGTTCTCCTCGGACCACAGCCTGCGCGATGCGGAGGTGCTCGGGGCCAACCTGGGGATCGAACTGCGGCGCGTCGACATCACGCCCATCTACGAGAGCTACCTGAGCGTGTTCGGGCAGCTCTTCGGGAAGCGCGACGACTACGGCATCGCGCAGCAGAACATCCAGGCGCGCATTCGCGGGGCGATCCTCATGGCCGTGTCCAACGCCGAGGGCCGGCTCGTGCTCGCCACGGGCAACAAGAGCGAGCTCTCAGTGGGATACTGCACGCTCTACGGCGACATGGTGGGGGGCCTCGCGGTGCTGGGCGACGTGTACAAGCGCGACGTCTGCGCCCTGGCGCGCCGGGCCAACGCCGGCGGGGAACGCATCCCCCAGAACATCCTCGACAAGCCGCCCTCGGCAGAGCTCGCCCCGAACCAGCTCGACAGCGACGACCTGCCGCCCTACGACATCCTGGACGCCATTCTCGAGCAGTTCGTCGAGCGCGGGTTGGGCCCCGCGAGCGTGACGCCACCGCCGGGCGCCGAGCCCAAGACGGTGCGCGACGTGGTCGCGCGGGTCGACCGCAACGAGTACAAGCGGCGCCAGGCGCCGCTCGTGTTGCGCACCTCGCCCAAGGCCTTCGGCTCCGGGCGCCGGCTGCCGATCGTGCACCGCTACTGGGGTGGAGCGGACTGAGGCGCGAGTCTACTGGGGCGTCGCTGCGGTAGGGCTCTCGGAGACCGCTCGAACGTTCTCCGCCCGCGGGCCGCGCGGTCCTTCCTGGACCACGTACTCCACGACGTCGCCCTCGGAGAGCGAGTCGTAATCGTTCGGCCCGAGCCCCGAGCGGTGGAAGAACACTTCCTTGCCGTCGTCGCCGCGCACGAAGCCGAAGCCGCGTTCGCGGACCAGCTTCTTGATCTTGCCCTTCACCTTCGGGCCGCTGGGAACCGTCCTCGCCATGGCGGAGCGGCGCCCGCGACTGCGGCCGCGCGTGCGCCCGGCGCTGTAGCGGTCGCTGGAGACGAACTCTTCGCGGAAGAGCTTGATGGGGACCACGAGGTCCTGCAGGTCCGCCGAGTCGGCGCTCAGCAGCACCTCCTCGTCGCCCAGGTCGACCACGGAGTAGCGCAGCCCGGTGTTCCTGTGGGTCACGTGCGCGCCGGGTTCGATGCTTTCCATCGGCGCCATACCACCAGTTCTCACAGGCCAGTCCTCACAGAATTTGCAGCACCGCCCGCCGACCCAGGTCCGCCGGAGGACCGGCTGGCGAGTAGCGCCCGTTCCGGCGCAGAACAGCCAGAAACGCTGCGGAGCCGGGAGGTTAGGGGATGCGTGCCGATCGGTCAAATGGCCCGGGCGCAGCGCGTGTCGGCTATGCTGCGGGCGCCCCCCGAGCCGTCTGAGGGCTTGTTCCGTTGCATCCCGCTCAGCTCCGCCGGTGGCTGACGCTACTCGCACTGATCGCCGCGCTGGCCGCTCGCGCGGCCGCCGCGGAGACGCTGCGCGTCGGTACCAGCGGCGACTACGCCCCCCTCAGCGCGGCCAGCGGCAACGACCCGTCGGAGCTGGACGGCTTCGACGTCGCCGTCGCCCGCGCCTACGCCGAAGAGCGCGGGCTGACCCTCGAGTTCGTGATCTTCCGGTGGCCCAGCCTGCTCGTCGATCTCACCAAGGGCCGCTTCGACGTGGCCATGTCCGGCATCACGGTGCGACCCGAGCGCTCGGCCGCGGGCCGCTTCACGGTACCGGTGCTCGAGAGCGGAGCGGTGGTGCTGGTAGCGCAGCCAGAGCGATGGCCGAGCCTGGACGATCTCGACCGACCGCGGGTGCGCATCGGCGTGAACGCCGGCGGGCACCTGGAGCGCGCGGCCCGCGCGCGCTTCCCGCGCGCGACGCTGGTCGCGATTCCCGACAACGACACGGTGCTCCGTGCGCTGCTCGAGGGGAGCCTTGACGCCGCCGTCACCGACACACTCGAGGCCCCGGTGTGGCTGCGGGCGGGCGAGGGATTCGCCGCGCTCGGTCCCTTTACGCGGGACCGCAAGGCCTACCTGGTGCGGGCCGACCGGCCCGAGCTGGCCGCCGACCTCGACGCCTGGCTGCTGGCGCGGGAGCGCGACGGAAGCCTCGCCCGATTGCGCCGGGCGCATCTCGGTGACGCCGCGGGCGGGCCGGTCGCGACGCCGCTCGGGGCGATGCTGGCCGCGGTCGACGAGCGTCTCTCGCTGATGCCGCTGATCGGTGTCGCCAAGCGCCGGGAGGGCCTCCCCCTCGAGGTGCCGGAGCGCGAGGCGCTGGTGCTCGACGCCGCCGTGGCCGAGGCGCTGGACGCCGCGGCGCGCGCCGGCTCCCCGCCGCCGCCGCGAGCGGAGGTCCGCGGGTTCTTCCGCGCCCAGATCGACGCCGCCAAGCAGGTGCAGTGGGATTCCGTGCGCGATCCCGAATTCTCGCCGCCGGCGTCGCTTCCGGACCTGGATTCCGCGCTCCGCCCCGCGCTGCTGCGCATCGGAGAGCGCCAGACGCGACTGTTGCTGGCACTCCCGGCGCAGCCCGACCTCGCGACACTGCGCCAGTCGACCCGGGACGCGCTGCGCACGCCGCGGGTCTCGGAGGGGTCGGCGCTGGCCATCGCCAACGCGATCGCGCGACTCTCGCAGCCGCCCGCGGCGACCGCAAGCCCGCAGGGCGCGCAGCGAGGCGAAGCCGAGCGGAGTTCAGCGGAAAGCCCGCAGGGCGCGCAGCGAGGCGAAGCCGAGCGGAGGCCGACTCTCGAGCCGGCCTCCTAAATGCGCGCGAGCGCCCGGGCCAGCAGTCCCGCCACCACCGGTAGCGCGATGCACACCGCGTAGCGCAGCAGCGCGACGCGCAGGCCCAGGATGGGCACCTCCCAGGCGACGAAGCGGTGCAACGCGAGCAGCGACCAGCCGGTCACGAACGCCACCACCGGACCGAGGCCGGCACCACCCCGGATCATCACGGCGGCGATCGGCAGCGAGACGAAGGGACCGGCGGGCGTGATCGCGCCGGCCGCCGTGGCGATCAGGATGCCGCGCAGTCCCGAGTCGGGCCCCAGCGCGCCGCGTACCCATTCGTGCGGAATCAGCACCTCCGCGAAGCCCGCCGCCAGGAACGAGGCCGCCACCAGTGGCGCGTAGCGGATGAGCAGATCGCGCCCCCCACCCAGGCCCTGCCCGAGCAGCTCGCCGCCACCGCGCGCGTAGGCCACCAGAGCCAGCGCCCCCAACAGCCCCAGCATTGCGAACAGGGTGCCAGTCACCGGGCCTGCCCTCCCCTTCATCAGTAGTAGGTCGTCCGGGTGCGGTGTCGGGGATGCGCCTTCATCTCCGGCCGCTGTCCGCGGGTCCACAGGACGGAGTCGAGCTCGTGCGCCGTGGCCGCAACCCCGCGCGCGCGGAGTGTCTCGACGCAGCGCTCGACGGCGTGCACCGCCGCGGCGCGAATCTCCACCTCCTCGGGCGAACCGGCGTCCACGAGCTCGCCGGCGTCGATCTGCCGGGCCAGCTCCGGGTCGTAGACCAGCACCCCTTCGCGGCGCAGCACGTGGGGGACGAGATTGTCGGCGAAGAGTGTGAGGTGGTCGAGATCGCGGAAGCGCCCGTAGCCCTCTCCGCGGAAGGCCGCCGCCAGATCGGCCGCGGTGAGCTGCGCGCGCTTGTAGAAGGGAACCTCCTCGCCGGCGTAGCTCGCGACGTCCCGATACGGCGGCATGGCGGCGAGGATCTCCACGAGCCGAGCGGCGGAGCCGTCCGCCTCGGCGATGGCGCCCTCGAGCCGGCCGTCGTAGCGCTCCAGCGCGAAGCGGCCCAGCTCTGTCAGGGCGCGGGCGAACAGCTCCATCAGCTCCGCCACCTCGGGCACCGCGGTGTCCTGCCCCAGGACCCGGGCCATGTCGCGCGCCGAGAGCGCCGCCAGCTCGTCCGCCCGCCAGGCTCCCTCCCGCTGGAAGCGCTCGCTCAACGCCGCGGCCACCGTGAAGTAGCCCGAGCATCCCGGACGCTTCTTCAAGTAGGGGAAGTAACCGGAGCCGAAGTTGATCGCGTCGAGGACGACGACGTAGGCCAGGGTGGTGTCCGCGTCGGCGAGGCCGGCGCGGGCCGGATCCAGATGGGAGACGGGCGGGGGCGTCTGGGCCAGCTCGTCGGCCAGCGCGACGAGTCGCGCCTCGTCGACGCGCACGCGGCGCGCGCGGCGCACCACCCGGGCGCAGGCGCGTCGGATCCGCGTGAAGACGTCACCCCTCACGAGCTGGGTACCCGAACGGACAAGGCGGCCGGGAGCAGCTCGATGCGCACCGGAAGCGAGCCCAGCGCGTCGCCGTCGAGTTCGAGCGGCACCGTGCCCGGGACCGCTTCGGCCTCCACGAGCCGGCCGCGATGGAGGCTCACCGCCGCGTCCCCCAGGTGGCGCCCCAGGTAGATGGTGGGGAGCTTCACCAGCACGCGCGGCGCGCTCATCTCCGAGATGGCCACGACGTCGAACAGTCCGTCGTCGGGGCGCGCCTCGGGTGCCACGCACATGCCGCCGCCGAAGTAGCGGCCGTTCGCGACGGCGGCGAGCAGCAGCGGGCCCTCGTGCACGAGCGCCCCGTCGACCCGGATCGAGACGTCGCGGCTGCGAAAGCGCGCGACGCTGCGCAGGGCCCCGATCAGGAAGGAGACGGTTCCGCCCAGCGCCTTGGTGGTGCGGTTCACGAGCTCGACGGTGAGCCCGCTGATGCCGAAGCTGGCGACGTTCGCGAAGTAGCGCGGCGCCGCGCCGCTCGCGGGGCGGGTCACGCGACCCGCGTCCAGCTTGCGAAGCCTCCCCGCACTGAGGCACGCGATCGCCTTGTCGAGATCCCGGGGGATCGCCAACGTGCGCGCGAAGTCGCCGCCGGTTCCCAGCGGAAGCAGGCCGAGCTCGGCGTAGCGGCCCAGGTCGGCTGCGAGCAGGCCCGTGGTGGCCTCGCCGAGGGTCCCATCCCCACCCGCCACGACCAGGCGCTCCACTCCCGCCCGCACTCCCTCGCGCGCGATGCGCTCCGCGTCGCCGGGGCCGCGCGTGCGCTCGACGTCCAGGGCACCGAGCGCGTCGCGAAGCTTCCCCTCCACGGCGTGCCAGCGCCGACCGGTCGCGCCGTTCCGACTGCGCGGATTCACGATCACCAGGGTCCGCACCAGCGGGGACGTTCCTGCATTGCGGCCCGTCTCTCAAGGCTTCCCGGGGCGGCGGGTCCGCTCGGGGGACGCGCGCCGGTTCAGGCCGCGCTGCGCTCGGCGGGCGAGGCGACGATCTGGTAGCTGCGGCGCACGGCGGCGGCGTAGGCGGCGGCCTCCTCGCGCGCGCGCTGGGGGTCCCAGCCCGCAGCGCTCGCCGCCGTCTGGGCGATCTCCGCCAGCTCGGGCAGGCCCTGGCCGGCGGCGAAGACGGCCAGGCGCAGGCGGCGCTCCAGCAGATCGCACAGCGTGACGGGACACTCGGTCGCGAAGGACCAGGGGATCTCGGCCAGCGTGTAGCGGGATGTCCCGATCGGACGGAGCAGCTCGGGCTCCGCTTCGGACAGCAGCACGGCGGCGTCGGCGCCGTAGCTCCGCACCAGGTGCTCGGCGCGCGGGCGCGCCACGCCGAAGCGCGCGCACAGCTCCGACTCGAGCTCGCCGCGTTCGAAGGACTCGGGCCGCAGCGGGAGCTGCGCGGTGCGACTCGGTCCCAGCGCGCGACGTCGGTCCCGGGGCAGCCGGCGCACGACCTGGTCGACGACGCTCTCCCCCATGGCGCGGAAGGTGGTGAGCTTGCCGCCGCTCGCCGACAGCAGCCCCGACGCGTCGCGGCGGATACGGTGCTCGCGCGAGACCGACGAGGGCGGCTTCGCCTCGTCGGCGCCTGCGGCCAGCGGCCGCACACCGGCGAACACGCTGAGCAGGTCGTTCGTGTTGAGGCCGGCGCGCGGGAAGGCCTGGTTGGCTGCGGCCAGCAGGTAATGGACCTCGCGGATGGTGACGACCGGCTCGTCGATCTCGTCGCTGAAGGTGTCGGTCGTTCCGATCAGCACCACGTCGTCCCAGGGAGCGACGAACAGGTGCCGCCCGTCGCCGCCCTCGAAGGTGACGGCCGCCGCGATGCGCAGCCGGCCGCTGGGAATCACCAGGTGGACGCCCTTGGCCGGACGCAGCTCGGGCGCGGCGAGCGGCCGGTCGAGCCCGCGCACCCGCTCCACGGCGGGGCCGGCGGCGTTCACCACCGCCTGGGCGCGGATGCGGCGCCAGCGCCCGCTGAGCGCGTCGCACACCTGGGCCCCCGAGATGCGGCCGTCGGGTCCGCGCAGGAACTCGACCAGCTCGGCGTGGTTCGCCGCGGTGGCGCCCAGCGCTCGGGCGCTCTTCAGCGTCTCGAGCACCAGACGCGCGTCGTCCACCTGGGCGTCGACGTAGAGCCCCGCGCCGCGCAGTCCCTCGCTGCACAGGTCGGGCGCGTATTGCGCCAGCTCGTCCGGCGCGAGCATGCGAAAGCGCGAGGTGGGCCGGAAGTTGGCCAGGGCCGCGTAGATCCAGAGGGCGGCGCGCACCTGCCAGAGCGAAACCCGGCTTCGCTCGTACGCCGGAAACAGGAAGGGCAACGGCCGCACCAGCTGCGGATCGAGCTCGAGCAGCCTGTCGCGCTCGCGGCAGGCCTGGCGGGTGAGCGCGAGATGGCCCTCGCCGACGTAGCGCAGGCCGCCGTGGATCAACTTGGAGGAACGACTCGACGTGCCACAGGCGAAGTCGTCGCGCTCCACCAGGAACGCGCGCAAACCGCGGCTGGCTGCGTCGCGCAGCACCCCCGCACCGGTGATTCCGCCTCCCACCACCAGCAGGTCGACGCCGTCGCGTTCCGCCCGGTCGAGCTCCGCGGCGCGCTCGGCGAGGGACCAGGACCGGGTGGCGCCGCTCACAGCAGCACGCCCGGGTTCATCACGCCGGCCGGATCCACGGCGCTCTTCACCGCGCGCAGCGAACGCAGGCCGAGGCTGCCCTTCTCGGCGGCCAGCCAGGGCGCGTGGTCCGAGCCGACGCCGTGGTGGTGGGAGAGCGTCCCGCCCGCCGCGACGATCGCGTCCGTCCCCTCGCGTTTGATCGCCGACCACTGGGCCACGTCGTTGGCCGGATCCAGGGCGTAGATGACGGTGAAGTAGAGGCACGCGCCGTCGAGGTAGCTGTGGGAGAGGTGCGCCATCACCAGGCCGCCACCCGCGTGGCTGTCGAGGGCGCGGCGCAGCGCGCCGACGACCGCCTCGCGGGCGGTCTCGACGCGACCCCAGCAGACGGCGGTCTCCAGGGTGTCGACGGCGACGCCCCGGTCGAGGAACCAATCGCGCAGGTACGGCGTGTGGAAGCGGTCGCGACGCCAGCGGCGCCCCGGCGAGCGGCCCAGCGGGAAACCGCCGTGCGACCGCCCGATCGCGCGCAGGCGCCGCAGCGCCGCGCGAACGGCCGCGGGGTCGATGCCCTCGGCGCCGTACAGAAGCGCCGCGCTCTCGGGCCCGTAGCCGAGCCGGGTCAGGGCGCGGCGCCCCAGGCGGGTGGGGTCGAAGCGCCGGGCCGGGTCCCGGCGCAGGACCTCGCCGAGCTCCGTCTCGGCCCCGTCCGAGAGCCGCAGCATCCCGACGCGCAGCCCGCCGCGCACGGCCTCGCGCACCGCGGCCACCCCGTCCGAGAAGCTGTGGAAGAACAGCGCGCGGTCGTCCTGCACGGTCGGCGCCGGGGCGACGCGCAGCGTCGCCTCCACGATCGTACCGAGCGTGCCCTCGGACCCCAGGATCAGCTGGTTGAGGTCGGGCCCGGCCGCGGAGCGCGGCACGTCGAGCGTGCGCAGCACACCCTCGGGCGTCACGACGCGCACCGCCACCAGCAACCGGTCGATCGCCCCGTAGCCATCCGACTGCTGCCCCGCGGAACGCGTGGCGATCCAGCCTCCGAGCGTCGAGTGCTCGAACGACTGGGGAAAGTGGCCGAGGGTGAGTCCCTGCTCGCGCAGCGCCGCCTCGAGCGCCGGGCCGTCGATGCCCGCGCCGAAGGTCGCCAAGCCGCTGCGCGCGTCGATGCGAATCGTTGCGTCGAGCCGGGTCGTGTCCAGACTGACCACGCCCGTGTGCTGCGGGGCCGGCCGTGGCTCGATCCCGCCCACCACGCTGGTTCCGCCGCCGAAAGGGACCACCGCCAGGCTCGCGTCCGCGGCGATGCGCAGCACCGCCGCCACCGCCCCCTCGTCGGGCGGATAGACGACGAGGTCGGGCGCGTGGGCGATCTCGCCGCGGCGCAGGCGCAGGAGGTCCGGCAGGCTCTTGCCCGCGGCGTGCGAGACCCGCTCGAAGCGTCCCGAGCGCACGCCGCTGTCGCCGCAGGCGGAGCGCAGTGCGGCGTGCGTCCGCTCGTCGATCCGACTGTCGGGAAGCTTCACGGCTTCGATCGGCACCGGCGCGGGCAGCGGCTCGAGGGCGCAACCCAGGCGCCGCTCGAGCTCGCGCAGGATCCCCTGCTCCTGGGTTCGCGTGAAGGCGGCGGACCGGCCGAGGAAGCCCCAGCCATTCCAGCGCAGCTCGGAGCGGACGAGCGTCACGCATTCGCCTCGCGCGCATTCGGTCCGATCAGCCCCTCCGCTTCGAGCCGGTCGGCCTGGGCGAGGATGACCGCTTCGCTGTAACCCAGCATCACCTCGAGGAGGCGACGCGCGGCAGCGGAATCGCGCGCCTCGATGGCGGCGAGCAGCTCTCGGTGGGTCTGCAGCGAGCGGCTGTGGTCGCGGCGTTCGTTGTAGTAGAGCGGTCCGAGCCGGCGAACGAGCTTGGTGAACAGGTTGGTGAGGAAGCGGTACATGAGATTGCCCGTCGCCTCGCCGAGCAGGGAGTTCATCTCGAGATCGATCTCGAGCGCGGTGTCCGGATCCCCGCTGCCCGCTCCCTCGCGCTCCAGAAGGGCACGCGCGCGCGCCACGTGCCCCGCTGTGCGGTTGCGCGCCGCCAGCTCGACCACCTGCGTGAGGATGTGGCGGCGGAACTCGAGCAGCTGGCGCAGCAGCTCCGCGGTGATCGTGCGCCGGTCGCACAGCAGCGCCTCGACCAGCTGAAGGGCCGAAGAGGCCGAGATGTCGCACACGAAGCTGCCCTGCCCGTGGCGCACCTCGATCAGCTCGAGGAACTCCAGGCGCTTGAGCGCCTCGCGCACCGAGCCGCGGTTCACGCCCAGCGCCTCGGCCAGCTCGCGCTCGTTGGGCAGGCGGCTGCCGGGCGGGTAGGCGCCGGTCAGAATGAGAGAACGCAGCCGCTCGACGACCCCGTCGGCGCGGCGCTCCGAGGCGAGGGGCTCGAGGGTGACGGCCATGACGGCCTCCTGAACGTTTGGGCACCAGAGGTCGGAGGTCCGAGGTCGGACCACATGCTAGCGCGCGGGCGGTTCCCCACAACCCGCGTTCCCTGGCGCCGGCGCGGGTCCGCACCGGGCGACAATTCGAACTCGTTCGCGTTTTTCTGCTCGGCTGTGTGGCTACGACCCGGCGCGCAGCAGGTTGAGCGCCGAGCCGGCGCGGAACCAGCCGATCTGCTCCTCGCTCAGGGAATGCCGGGCCCGCAGCGTCTCCTCGGAGCCGTCGTCGTGGTGGAGCACGACC
>JAZFWH010000019.1:0-26899 GCA_036482635.1 Myxococcota bacterium | reverse complement strand
GTCGCCGACGACAACGTGTTCAGTCAGGAGAACGGCCGGAGCTCTGACGTCGGCGTATGGATCTCGCCGCGCGTCGAGCTGGGCTACCAGGGCCGCGTCCTGGAGGCGGGAGCCGACCTGGGCGCGGACATCCGCCGCTACCTGAATCACTCGTCTCTCGCCAAGGAGTTCTTCCGCGTGAACGCCTTCGGCGAGCTCGGCTTGCTGCCGGGCCTCAGCCTGCGCGTTTCGAACAAGTTCGTTCCGCAGCCCGTGGAGCTCGGCCGTCCGGAGAACGACACCGACAACCTGATCCAGAGCAATCGAACGGTGGTCCGCTTGCGCTACGTGCGGGAGCTGCCGGGGCGCCGGGAGATCGAGGCCTCCATCCAGGGCACTCGCTTCACGACCGAGAGCTTCGAGGCCATCGTCCCGGGTACGGGTCCGAAGGGCGACTTCCACGCCGACTACTGGGAGGGTGCGGCTTTCCTGGAGGTGAAGAACGGGCTCGGACGGCGCTCATCCGCGTTCGCGCGCACACAATTCCAGCACCGCGTATTTGACGAAACCCCGCTGTCCGACCACTCGAACATCTCGTTGTTGGTGGGTCTTCGCTCGCAATGGTCGCGCAATCTGGAAACGGAGATCGCCGGGGGCTGGGGCCTGATCGCCTTCTCGCACCGCCCCAACGTGCCGCGCTTCCTGGGGCGCGGCCACGTCCGCTACCAGCTTCCCGGCGGCTGGACCTGGAAGCTCTCGGTCCGCAACAAGTTCACCGCAGACATCGCGGGGAACGACTTCGTGGAGACCAGCGCGCGCACGGGCCTGGAGAAACGTCTCGGCGAGCGCACGTCCGCGTCGCTCAGCTTCTTCTTGACGCGCGTCGAGAACGAAACCTGGAACCAGGGTGCGAACCTGTTCGGAGGCGGGGAGTTTCGCCTGCGGCGACAGCTGAATCGCCGGATCCAAGCCGTGCTGTCCTATCGGCACTGGCGCAACGGAGGGGATTACGACGTTGATGACTACCGAAAGAACACGGTGTCACTCGAACTTTCTTACCGCCATTAGGGTCGTCGTCGTACTGCTGGCGGGCCTGGTGTGCGTTTCCGCGCTCGTCGCGGGGGCGGTAGGTACCGCCTACCGCATCGGTCCCGGCGACATCGTGGACGTGCAGGTGTGGCGGGAGACGGATCTGTCCGGTCCGCACAAGGTCGACAGCGAGGGGACCTTGCGTCACGTGCTGGCCGGGGCGGTGCCGGCCGGTGGCATGACCGCGGAGGAGCTGGCCGAGGAGCTGCGCATCCGGCTCGAGCGCGACTACCTGCGCGAAGCCCGTGTGATGGTGAGTGTGAAGACGTCGGCGCGGCGCAGGGCCTGGGTGCTGGGCGCGGTGGACGAGCCCGGGCCGTACCCGCTGCCCGGGGAGCCGCGACTGCTGGATCTGGTGTTCGCAGCCGGGGGCGTCGCGGCGGACTCGGATGGCCGCGCCGTGCTCTACCGGATGGGTGAGCCCGGGGCGGGAGACGCGATGCCCGCACCCGGCGAAGGCACTCCGCTCGCTGAGTTCGAGGTCGACCTGGCGGCGCTGCTGGCGGGAAACCTGTCGGCCAACCTCGAGGTGCAGGCGGGTGACGTCCTGGTCGTCTCGAGCGAGGGCGGGCCGGCGCAGTCGATGGCGCCGCGCCGGGTCCGCATCGTGGGCGAGGTGGAGCGGCCCGGAAGCTACGACCTGCGTCAGGCGCCGACGGTGCTCGATGCCGTGCTCGCCGCCGGAGGCTTCACCGAATACGCGTCGTCGAACCGGGCGCGCCTGGTGCGCGGCGAGGGCGAGGAACGCAGCGTTCGCAAGCTTCGCCTCGGCGACATCGTCCACGGACGGGACGGTTCGGAAAACGTATCGCTGGAGAGCGGCGACCTGATCGTCGTACCCGAGTCCTTCTTCTAGGCGCATCCGATAAGGGGCGGAAAGTCGTGAAACCGGTTCAGCTTGCCTTGGAAGAAAACCATCTGCTGGATCACGTCCAGTTCCTGCGCAAGCAGTGGCTGTTGATCGCGGCGGTGTTCGTGGGCTTCGTGGCGGTCGCCTCGGTGGCCGCCTACCGCATGCCCGAGGTCTACGAGGCGGGTGCGCGGTTGCTGGTGGGCGACGGCTCGCCCAACAACCTGATCTCGGAACGGTCGATCGCACTCGACGGCTACTTCCTGGAGATGCGCTCGTTCGAGACGCAGTTGGAGGTGATGCGCAGCGAGCCGGTCGCCGAGCGCGCCGCGACGCTGCTGGGCTGGATCGACGCAGCCACGCCCAGCGAGAGGCGCGAGGCGCTGGTCCGCTCCGTGAAGCGTGCCGTGCGGGTCGACCGTGTCCGCGACACGCGGGTTGTCCTGTTGCGGGCGCAGGACAATGATCCTGCCCGCGCGCGCGACCTCGCCAACGCCATGGCGGAGGCCTACGTCGCCTTCACCCGGGAGAGGCAGGTCGAAGCCCAGCGTCAGTCGATCGCCTGGCTCACCACGGAGACCGGCAAGCTCCGCGAAGAGCTCCGCGCCTCCGAGGTGAGGCTGGTCGAATACCTGACCCGGGAGCAGATCGATCCCTCGGCTGACGTGGATGCCATCCAGCCCGCTTCGAACGCCGCGGTGGAGGCACTGCAAGCGCAGATCACCATCGTCGAGATCGAGCTCTCCCAGCTTCGGCAGCGCTACCGGGAGCGACACCCCAAGGTGATCGACGGCCAGACCCGCCTGGCGAGCCTGCGCCGGCGCGCGGGCTCGGAGCAGGAGCTGCGCGCCCAGGAGCACCGCAAGCTGATCCAGTACCGGATCCTCAAGCGAGATGCCGACCTCGACCACGAGATGTACGAGGTCCTGCTCAAGAAGCTGAAGGAGGCCGATCTCTCCTCCAGCGTCGCCGAGCCGAACATCCGCTTGCTGGAGACCGCCAAGCTGCCCCGCTCGCCGATCGCTCCCAACCCGCTGCGCACTGTGGGCGTCGCCGCGGTGCTGGGCCTGTGCCTTGCGCTGGGACTGGCGTACGCGGTCGAGTCTTTTGATCGCACGCTGCGCAGCTCCGAGGACGTGTCGCGCGCGCTCGGGATCCCGACGCTGGCGGTCGTCCATCGCTTCGAATCCGGCGAGACGAAGCGGCTGCTGGTAGCCGAGGCGTCGGGCAGCTTGGAGGGTGAGACCTTCCGCACGCTCCGGACGAACGTGCGATTCAGCCACGTCGACAAGCCAAAGCGGGTGGTGTTGGTCACGAGCACGGGATCGGAGGAAGGCAAGTCCACGGTGCTGGCGAACCTCGCCGTCTCCCTGGCCCAGTCGGGGAGGCGGACGCTCGTCGTCGACACCGATCTGCGCAGGCCGAGCCTCCACCGCCTGTTGGGACTCCCCAACGCGCGGGGTCTGGCGGACCTGTTGGCCGGCGACGCGACCCTCGAAGAGTCGATCCAGTCCAGTCACATCGCGGATCTGGACCTGCTGGCCTCGGGCACGCTGCCCCCGAATCCAGCGGAGCTGATCGAGTCGGTCCGGCTGCAGGAACAGATCGCCGAGCTGCGCTCCCGCTACGACTACGTACTGCTCGACTCGCCCCCGGCCGGCGGGTTGATCGACGCGTCGCTGCTCTGTTCCCTGGCCGACGGCGTCGTGTTCGTGGTGGAGCGGGGCCGTTTCGAGCTGAAGGTCCTGCGCGGTGCGCTCGGCCAGCTCGATCGCGCCGGGGCCAAGATCTACGGCGTGGTGCTCAACAAGGCGCCGCGCGACGAGGGCGTGGGCTTCTACGATTACACCCGCTACCGCTCGGACGTCACCGGGGACGCCGCTGCCGGCGGCATCCCGGCGGCGGGCGCGGGGTGAGGCGGTGAGCGGGGGTCGCTGGCTGGGCTACGCGCTCGCGGCACTGCTGCTGGCGGCGGTGCTGCTGCGCGGTGGCGTCTCCACCGCGGCCGCACCCGCGCTCTACCTCGGCGCCGCAGGGCTGGGGTTCGCGGCGGCGCTCGCCCGCAACCTGGGCTGCGCCTCACGCGACGCGCTGGGTGTGGCGTTGTTGTGGGGCGCGCTCGCGCTCGCGCAGGTGGGATGGAGCGCCGACCGCGACGCGGCGCTCGATGGGGCGGCCGCGCTGCTGGCCGCAGCACTGGTCTTCCTGCTCGTTCACGCCGGCCTAGGGGAAGTCGAGAGGCGGCGCATGGCGGTCGCCATCGGCGCAATCGGTGCCGCGGTCGCCGCGCTTGCCATCGCCTCCATGACCCCCGGCGTGCGCGCGAGCTTTCCGCTGGGGAATCCCAATCACCTCGCCGGTTGGCTGCTGCTGCCGGCTGCGGTCGCCAGCGCCGGGCTGTTTCTGACCCAGGAGGGCGAAGACCGGCGCTTCGTGGTCTTCTGGTTCGGCGTGCTGCTGTTGAGCGGGGCGGGCATGGCCATCTCCGGTTCGCGCGGAGGCGGGCTGGCCGCAGCGGCGGCTGTCGGGGCACTCGTCGCGTTGGTGCGAGCCCCGCGTCGCCTGGGCGCGCCGGTCGTGACGGCGGCGTTGGCCGCGGTGGGGATCGCCCTGGCGACGCTGCCCGCCGCCCGGCCCGGGCTGATTCCGGCGGCGCGCGACGCCAGCGAGTCCTCGATGGGGATACGCTGGCAGGTCTACGAGGTGGCAGCGCACAGCGCGCTGGATGCGGCGCCGCTCGGCGTCGGATTGGGTGGGTTCGCGGCTGCCTTCGCGACGCACCGCCCGGCTGATCTGCCCTACGCGCCGCGCTTCGCCCACAACGAGTTTCTGCACGGCGCGGTGGAGTTGGGAGCTCCCTTCCTGCTGGCGCTGGGGGCGACGGGCGTGCTGGTGCTGCGGCGGGTGCTGCGGGGGCGTGAACGGCCCCGCGCGCTCGCCAGCTGGGGAGGGAGCGCGGCGATCGTCGCCATCGCGGCGCACTCACTCGTCGACTTCACGCTCCACGTGCCGGCCATCGCGCTGGCCGGCGCGGCCGCAGGCGGTCTGGCCTGGGGCGCCGCCGGCCGCGTGTCCGCCGGTGGGCGCTGCGCCTCGCAACGCGCCACGCAGGTGGCGCTGTCGGCCCTGGCCGCGGTGCTGGTGTTGCTGGCGGGCAGCGAGTTCGCGGCGCTGCGCGCGGCGGCGCGCGCGGAAGAACACCTGCGCAGCGGTGACTTCGCCGACGCCGAGCGAAGCGCTCGAAGTGGGTTGCGGGCTCGACCGGCGCGTTCCCAGCTCTGGCGGCTGGTCGCCGAGGCGGCCGAGCACTCCCACGAACTGGGTGGGGGAGGGGCCGCGGCGCTGCAGCGGGCGCTGAGCGCCCGCGCGGCCGCTGTGGAGGCGAGCCCCCGCCAGGCCGGACTCCACGCGGAGCGGGCGCGGACGCTGGCGAAGGTCGGGGACCTGGAGGGTGCCCTTGCGGCGCTCGATCGGGCGATCCGCCTCGATCCCGCCGCGCCGGGACTGCGGCTCTCCCGCGCGCGGCTGTTGCTGGCAGACTCGCGTGCCGACGACGCGGCCAGGGCGGTGCGGGCCGCGGTGCAGCGCAGACCCGTGGCCGCGCTGGACGCTCTGGGCGCGTTGCTGCGGGCGACGGGGGATCCGGCCCTCGCGCGGGCGGCCGTGCCCGACGATCCGCGGGCCATGCTGGGGGCGGGCCGCGCCCTCGCCCGAGCCGGCTATCGGTGGGATGCGGCCCGGGTGTTCGAGCGCGCGGCGGCTCTGCAACCCGCCGACCCGGGCGTCGCGTTGGAGGCGTCGCGGGCCCTGCGGGCTGCGGGCGAGGCGCACCACGCGGCGGCGGTCGTGGAGCGGACGCTCGAGTTCGAGCCCGGCCACCCCCGGCTGCGCGACGAGCTCGAGCGGATCGGCCGCGCGATGAGCGTAGGCGCCGGTCCGGGCGCCGAACGGGATTCCTCGTGAGTCCGAGCCGCGGCGTGACCCCGCTGCTCCGCTACGCGGGTGCGGGCGCGGGGCTCGGCATCGTCTCGCTGCTGCTGCCCCGGGAGCTCCCCGCGGCGCTGGCGGTCTTCGGCGCGTTGGCTGTGCCCGTGGCGCTGTGGCTGGCGTCGCGCCCCGACCGCGCCGAGGCGCGCGTCCTGGTGGCGATCTTTCTCGGTGCCGCGCTGACCCGAGCCGCCGTGGCGATCACGATCGCCTACGGAGTCCCCGCGGAGTACTTCGCCCTCGATCAGCGCCTCTACCAGCGCATCGGCTGGGAGATCGCGGAGTCGTGGGCGGGCCGGGGCACGGCCCCCGAGCCCATCACGGACAAGAGCGGCTACTACGTGTGGAACGCGCTGGTCTACAGCGTCGTGGGGAACGTGCCGTTGGCCGCGGCGCTGTGCAACGCGGTCGCCGGCGGCCTTTCCGCCATCCTCGCCTACCGCCTGGCGGGCGAGGTGGCGGGGGCCCGCGCGGGCCGCGTCGCCGCCCTGCTCGCCGGCTTCTTTCCGTCCCTCGTGCTGTGGTCGAGCCTCAACCTCAAGGACGCATTCGCGATCCTCGCGATCCTCGCGGCCCTGCGCGGTGGCCAGGGCCTGCAGACCCGTTTCTCTCTCGCCAGCGCGGCGCTGCTCGCGGCGGGCTTGCTGGGACTCGCCCAGCTTCGCACCTACCTGGTGGTGGTCCTCGCCGTCTCGCTGGCCGTCGGCCTGGTCCTGCCGCGACTGCGGCAGGCCGCGGCGCCGGCGACCCTCGCCGTGTGGCTGGTCCTGTGCGTGCTGGTGATCCGCTTCGCGGGGTCCTTCGAGACCCTCACCGACGGAGCCGCGCTCGAAGAGCTCGGGCGGCACCGGCGCAACCTGGCACTGGGCGAGTCCGTGTACCACGGCGACGTGGACATCTCGACGCCCGGACGGGCGCTGCGCTTCCTCCCCATCGGGCTCGCCTACTTCCTGCTGGCGCCCGCCCCCTGGCAGCTCTGGAACTCGCGGCAGTGGCTGACGCTTCCCGAGATGCTGGCCTGGTACGCCCTCCTGCCCCAGGTCTTCTTCGGGCTTCGCCACGCCCTGCGCACGCGCAGCCACGCCGCGCTGCCCCTCGCCACCTTCGCCCTGTTGGGGACGGTCTCCTACGCCCTGGTCGAATCGAACCTGGGCACCGCGTACCGCCACCGCGCCCAGGTCCTCGTGCTCTTCCTGATCTTTGCCGCGGTGGGACTCGCGACGCGCCACGCCAGGTGCGCCGCGTCGCAACGGCCGGCTGCCACGCCGAACCGTGGCGTCCGGGTGCTGGGCACCGGTCCGCCGGCGCCGGCGGCCGCTCCGTGAAGGCGCTGGTCGTCGCCTATTACTTCCCGCCGGTGGGGGGCGGCGGCGTCAATCGCACCCTGAAGGTCGTGCGGGGACTCGCCGCGGCGGGCTGGGAGCCGATCGTTCTCACGGTGACGCGCGCCGCCTGGGTCCAGGACCCGGCTTTGCTCTCGCAGGTCCCGCGACGCGCCCCGGTGTTGCGCTTGCCCAACCCCGATTGGGGCCGTGTGGCAATCCGCGGCGCCCCGCGGAGCGCGCCGGCCGCCGCTGGGGGCCGCCTGCGTCGCTGGCTGATCCCCGATCTCCACGTGGCGTGGAGCGCGCTGACCGTGCCCGTCGCGGCGGCCATGGCGGCCACACGTGCCGTCGACCTCGTCTACACCAGCTGCCCTCCGTACTCCGCTCACGCGGCCGGGTTCGCGGCGCGCGTCTGCGGTCTGCCCTGGGTGGCGGACTTTCGCGACGCCTGGATCGAATGCCCGACGCGCCTCGACTTCCCGCCGTGGCGCCGGCGCCTGGAGCTGGGGATGGAGCAGGCGGTGCTGCGGCGCGCCGACCAGGTGCTCTTCGCGTCGGAGGGAGCGCGCGAGGCGGCCGTGCAGCGCGTGGCGGGTCTGGGCGCCCGCAGTGAGACCGTGCTCACCGGCTTCGACTCCGCGGACTTCCCGGATTCGGACGCGGCGCCTCCGGCAGGTCGCTTCGAGCTGGTGCACGCGGGTTCGGTGGTGACGAACCACCTGTGCGAGACGCTCGATCGGCTGCTGGACGCGCTGCGCAGCTGGGTGGCCCGCGATCCGGGCGTGGCGGCCGACGTGAGCGTCTGCTTCGTGGGCGCCGAGCCGGAGCTGGCGGAGCGCTTCGATCGGGCCGGCCTGGGCAGCTGGGTTCGCGTGGAGCCGCCGGCGCCGCGGGCGCTGCTGGGGGTGCGGCTGCGGCGCGCTCACGCGTGTCTGACTCTGGCCGCCGCAGCGCCCTACGGCAGCGAGCCGATTCCCGGCAAGCTGTTCGACGCCGTGGGTGCGGGGCGGCCCGCGTTGGTCCTCACGCCCGGCGGTGCCCTGGCACGGATCGTGCGCGCGCGCGGCCTCGGCTACGCCGTGGATCCGCGCAACACGGAGCGGGTGGTGGAGCTGCTGGCCGGTCTGCGCGAACGCGTGCTGCGCGGTGAGGCGATCCCCGGCCCCTCTGAGGAGAGTCGGCGCGCGCTGTCCAACGAGCACGCGCTGGCCCGAGTTCTCGCAGTCTTCGAGCGCGCCCTCGTGGACTCGCGCCGGCGCAGGAAACAGAGATGGACGCATCCGTCACCGTCAGTGTCGTAACCCACCAGAGCGCCCGGCACGTGGATGCGTGTCTCGCCTCGCTGGAGTCCCAGGGCCCCTGCGTTCGCGAGGTGCTGCTCGCCGACAGCGGTTCCAGCGACGGGACTCTCGAGTGCGTGCGAGCCCGGCATCCGCGGGTGCGCGTCCGGTCGCTGGGGCGCAACGCCGGCTACGCCGCCGCCCACAACCGCAACTGGGCGGCTGCCTCCGGCGCGTTCCTGCTGGCGCTCAACCCGGATGTGGTGCTGGGACCCGGCTACGTCCCCCGACTTCTCGAGTGCCTCCAGGCAGATCCCGGGCTGGGTGCGGCGGGTGGGCGGCTGCTGTCGCCCGGTCCGGTGCCGCGGATCGACTCCGCGGGAATCGCCTACGGACCTGCGCGGGCGCGCTTCGTGGACCGCGGCCGAGGATCGAGCCCGGAGCGGTACGCGAGCGAGGAGGACGTGCTCGGCGCCTGTGGCGCCGCCGCCCTGTACCGGGGCACCGCGCTCGACGCGGTCGAGGCGCCCGGCGAGTCGCCCTTCGCCGAACGCCTGTTCATGTACTACGAGGACGTCGATCTCTGCTGGCGTCTGCGTCACGCGGGCTGGAGGGTGCGCTATTGCCCGGACGCGGAGGCCGTGCACGAGCGCGGGGGATCGGGCGCAGACGAGGCTTTCACCGAGTACCACCTGGTGCGAAACCGCCTGTGGGTGAGCCTGCGCAACGCCACGGGCGGCGAGGGGCTGCGGGAGCTGCCGGGTCTCGCGGCGTTCGAGCTCGTGAAGCTGGTGCAGGCGATCGGCCGCCCGCACCTGCGCGCGGCGCTTCGCGATCAGCTGCGTGGCGTTCGGGCTTCGCTGGCCGAGCGCCGCCAGCAGAAGACCCGCCTGCTCGGGCGCGCATCACCGGCGAGTCGTGTGGAGGCGCAGCGCTAGCCGTGTGCGGAATCGCCGGCATGCTGCGGCGCGGGGGCGTCGAAGAGGAGTGGCTGCGCGCTATGGCGCGCGAGCTGGCGCACCGCGGGCCGGACGGTGAGGGCATCGCGCGCCTGGAGCCCCTCTCCGTCGCCGGCGACGCGTGGCAGCTGGGCCTTGCCCACCGGCGTCTCGCCGTCTTCGATCCGACTCCCGCGGGTGCGCAGCCCATGACCAGCCGCTCGGGCCGCACGACCATCGTATTCAACGGTGAGATCTACAACCACCCGGAGTTGCGACGCCGCCTGCCGGGCTTCCCGTGGCGCAGCGCGACCGACACGGAGGTGTTGATCGAGCTGTTCGAGCGCGAGGGCCCCGCCTGCCTCGTTCACCTCAACGGAATGTTCGCCTTCGCCGCCTGGGACCACGCGTCGGGTCGCCTCTGGCTGGCGCGCGACCGCGTGGGTATCAAGCCTCTCTTCTACCGCAGCGACAAGGACGGCGTGGTCTTCGCGTCGGAGCTGGGCGCGATCCTGGCCGGGCCGCGCTTCGCGCGCCGCATCGACGCAGCGGCCCTGTCTTCCTATCTGGACTTCGGCTTCGTGCCCGCGCCGGCCACGATTCTCGAGGGGGTCGCAAAGCTGCCGCCCGGCAGCCTGCTCGAGTGGCAGGAGGGCGAGCTGCGCGAGCGCAGCTGGTGGCGATTGCCGCGGGCGAAGCCCGAGGCCCAGCCCGGCTGGCGCGAGGGGCTGCACTCGCGCCTGGTGGATGCCGTGCGACTCCATCTGCGCAGCGACGTCCCGGTGGGCTGTCTGCTTTCGGGTGGAGTGGACTCCACCCTGATCGCGGCCCTGGCCCAGCGCGAGAAGGGGGAGCTCGACACGTTCTCCGCGGCGTTCCCCGACGCAGAGGCCTTCGACGAGTCGGCCCACGCGCGCTACGCCGCCCGCGCCCTGGGCACGCGGCACTGCGAGGTGCCGGTGACGTCCGCGGAGATACAGCGCAGCGCGCCCGCGATTCTGGAAACCGTCGACGAGCCGCTTGCGGATTCCTCGTTGCTTCCCAGTCACGTGCTGTCCCGCGCGGTGCGGTCGCGCGTCACGGTCGCACTGGCGGGAGACGGAGCGGACGAGCTCTTCGCCGGCTATCGGCGCTACCGCGCGGATCGCTGGCTCGCGCGCTGGCATCGCCTGCCGGCGCCGGTCCGGCGACGCCTGCTGCCGCGGCTGCTCGCGCGGCTGCCCAACGAACGGGGCCGCGCGCTGGGCGAGCTGGGGCGCCGCGCGCGAAAGCTGATCGACGCCGACGAGAGCGACGAGGGCCTGCGCGCTTTCGCGCTGGCCAGGTTGTTCGCCGAGGCCGAGAAGCTGCGCCTCTCCCCTCAGCTCGCGCCCCATGCGGGAAGTGGCCTCGCCCTGCTGCGCGAGCGGATGGAGCGCGTACGAGGGCGCGACCCGCTCGACACCCGACTGCGAGTGGATCTCCAGCTCGGCTTGCCCGACGACATGCTGGTCAAGGTGGATCGGGCGAGCATGGCACACGGGCTCGAGGTTCGCGTCCCGTACCTCGACCACCGCTTCGTGGAGCACGCCGCGACCCTGCCGTCCGCGCTCAAGCTGCGGGGCGGCCGGTCGAAGGCGGCCCTGCTGGAGGTCTTCGGCGGCGTCATCCCGGGGCGCGTGCGGCGGCGGCGAAAGTCCGGCTTCGACGCCCCGATCACAAGCTGGCTGCGGGGTCCGCTGCGCGAGCTCGTGCGCGACACGCTGGCTCCCGCGCGATTGTCGCGGGGCAGCCTACTCGCGGCGCAGCCCGTGGCGGACCTGGTGGAGGCCCACCTGGGCGGCCGCTCGGATCACGCGTGGCGGCTCTGGAGCCTGGTCGTGCTGGTCGATTGGGCGGCCCGCTACCGCGTGCTGTGAGGGTTGGGTGCGGATTGCACACGTCGCCAACACCGATTATTTCTGCGCGTTCCTGTTGCGCGGACAGCTTCGCGCCCTGCAGCGGGCGGGTCACGACGTCAGTCTGGTGTGCGGGGACGGCCCGCTGCTGGACGGGCTGAGGGCCGAAGGATTCCCCGTTCGCGTCGTCGCGAACTCGCGGCGCATCGAGCCCCTCGCGGACTTGCGCACGCTGTCCAGCTACGTCGCGCTGTTCCGGCGCGAGCACTTCGACGTGGTCCACACCCACAACCCGAAGGTCAACGGCCTGGCTGCCCTCGCCGCACGGATCGCCCGCGTGCCCCGCGTGGTCTCCACACTGCACGGCCTCTACTCCCACGAAGGCCAGGGGCCGCTTGCGCGCCGAACGTGGCGCATGCTGGAAAGGGCGTCGGCGCGGCTGGCCGACCTCGTGTTGTGCCAGTCGGCAGAGGACGTGCGCACGGCCCGCTGGTCGCGCATCGTTCCGGACGGGCGCCTGCGCTGCCTGGGGAACGGCGTCGATCTGGAGCGCTTCTCTCCCAGTCGCATCGGTCCGGAGGACCGCGCAGCGCTTCGCCGCCGCCTGGGTGTGGGGCCCGGCGAACGCGTGATCGGCTTCGTCGGGCGACTGGTGCGGGAGAAGGGCATCCCGGAGCTGCTGGCGGCCACCGCCGGCCGCCGCGGCTGGCGGGTCTGGCTGGTGGGGCCGGACGAGTGCGGTGTCAAGCGTGACGCACTCGAGCCGCGGGTCCTGGACGCCAGCTCCCACGTCCGCTGCCTGGGCCTGCAGGGGGATCTGCCCCCCCTCTACGCCGCGATGGACGTGGTGGCGCTCCCCTCCCACCGGGAGGGTCTGCCCCGTTCGCTGCTCGAGGCGTCCGCCATGGCCCGCCCGATCGTTGCGACCCGCGTCCGCGGCTGCCGGGAGGCGATCGCGCCGGGGCGCACCGGGCTGCTGGTTCCGCCGGCCGCCCCTCGCGCGCTGCGCGAGGCGCTGGAGGCGCTGCTCCAGGACCCGGCGCGCAGTCGCTGCTTCGGCGTCGCGGCGCGCTTCAGGGCCCGGGCGCTGTTCGACGAGCGGGCCGTCTTCGAGCGCATCGGGCTGGCCTACCGGGAGCTCGCGCTTCCGGCGACGGCTTCCGCTGTGACGCGTCTCCACGGGCGCGCAAGCGGCGCTGGAAGCCCTAGCGATCTCTAACAAAAGCGCGGCTCAAGGCGCGGGGCCTTCGCGCCGAAGAACCGACCGAGGGCGGCGAGCGCCCGCGCCGCACGGCTGCGCACTCGAGGAGGTTCGCGTGATCGTGGTTCCCCACCCGGCCCCGCCGGCCCGCCGCTGGCTCGCCCACCTGCTCAGGGCGGCGGAGGGCTCGAGCCGCGCGGGGGATCCCTTCGACGACGAGCTGCCGTTCGAGGCAGGCGCGGTCGAGCGCCTGGCGCGGGAGCAGGGCGTGGCCGCCGTGGTCCACCGGGGCATCGCCCTGGGCCGCATCGCCGATCCGCTGCCCGACTCGTTCCGCGCGGCGTGCCTCGCCGTCTACGCCGACACCAGGCGTCGCACCCGAGTGGCCCTTCACGCCGGTTGGACGATTCGCCGCGCCCTGGACCGCGCCGGGATCGCGGCCGCGTCGCTGCCGGGCTGGGCCCTGCTGGAAGGGGGCTCGCCGCCGCATCCGGACCCGGGCACGCGGCCGCTGGACGGGCTCGACCTGTTGGTGCGCGGGCGCGACTTCGGACGGGCCGCGGGTGCGCTCGGAGAGCTGGGATTCCGCCCGCTGCCGCGTCCCTCCCGCGAGGGTGCGCCGCTCTTCCAGCGCCCCGAGGCGGATCTCGAGCTGGTCCTGGCTCTCCACTCCGCGTGGGATCCCTCCCCGGGCTCGCGTCGCGGCGGGGCCGACTCGGCCGACCGCTTCCTGGAGCGGCTGTGCGACCGGGCGGAGGCCGGCGACACCCGCGCGAGCCGGCTCGGCTGTCTGCTGTTCGCCGCCAGCCAGGCGGCGCGGCGCGCTCCGGCGCGCTGGATCTGGCTGGTCGATCTCCACCGGCTGGTTTCACTCGCTCCCCTGGATTGGGACGGCGTGGTCGCGGCCGCCAGCGAGTGGCGCATGCGCCGTGCGCTCTACGCCGGACTGCTCGCCACGCGCGAGCTGCTGCGCACGCCCATTCCGAAGGAGGTGCTCGCGCGCCTCGCCCCGGGGCCCCTGCGACGGCGGCTCCTGCATCGCAGCCTGGCGGCGTCGGCATTGCAGCGGAGGGGCGGCGGCGCGGGCTGGGCGGCCCGCCTGTTGCTCCGCGACTCGTGGTGGCAGGTCGGTCACAGCGGGGCGTCGGCGCCGGCCGCGGCCGGCACCGCGCAGGCCGGCTCGCTGCATGCGCTGGAGAACGGGCTCACGGGGCGCAGAGCCGGTGAAGTGGCCGGGGGCGAGCGGTGAAGATCGACCTGTCGACTCGCGTGGTCGTCCCGAGCGGGATCCTGTTCCGGGAGCTCGGCGGCGAGTGCGTTCTGCTCAACCTGGGCAGTGAGAGCTACTTCGGTCTCGACGAGGTGGGAACGGAGATGTGGCGTGTCCTGACGGGTCGCTCGGCGCTGGGCTCCGCCCTCGAAGAGCTCCTCGAAAGCTTCGACGCGGAGCGTGGCGTTCTCGAACGCGACCTGATCGGACTGGCGGAGCAGTTGCTACGACATGGCTTGTTGGAACTGGACACCCGATAGCTGGTTGCACTGGCGCCGTCTGCCCGGCGACGATCGGCGCACGCTGCTGCTGGCGCTGTGGCTGCTGCCGGCGGCGTCGCTGGGGCTGCGGCTCTTCGGCTTTCGGCGCGTCTACCAGACCGTGAAACGCTCGCTTCCCGCCCGCCGCGCCTTCGCGCCGAAAGCGGCCGGCCGTCAGGCTGCCCGGCTGGCGGGGCTCGTCCAGCGCGGCGCGCGCCGTGCGCCGGGGCGGCCCGCGTGTCTTGCCACCTCGCTGGTCCTGTGGGCGTTGCTGCGGCGGCAGGGGATCTCGGCGCAGCTGCGCTTCGGGGTCCGCAAGCCGACGCGGGCGCCCTGTGCCGGGCTCGACGCCCACGCCTGGGTCGAGGTGTGCGGCCTCGCGCTGGACCCGCAGCCCGACCACTGGCGCGCGCTGGGCGCGCCGCGGGCCGTCGGCTGGGTCGCAACCGAAGCGGAGGTCGCTTCGCCGTGAGCGGCTTCGTCGGCATCGCGAATCTCGACGGTGCGCCCGTCGACCGGGAGCTGCTCGAGCGGATGGCCCGAGCTCTCGCCTTCCGCGGGCCCGACGGCGTGAGCGTCCGCTGTGACGGGCCCATCGGCCTCGGCCACGCCTTGCTGCGCACCGACGACGTGGGGCGCGCCGAGGCGGGCCTCGCCAGCTCGGGCGGAGGGCTGCAGATCGTCGCCGACGCCCGGCTCGATGGGCGCGAAGACGCCCTCGCCGCGCTCTCACCCGAGAGCCGCAGCCGCTTGCGCAAAGCGAGCGACGCGGCGCTGATCCTCCAGCTCTACGCCGAGCGCGGCGAGCCGGGTCTCGACGCGTTGATCGGAGACTTCGCCTTCGCGATCTGGGACGGGCCGCGCTGCCGGCTGGTCGCGCGGCGCGATCACTTCGGCGTCAAGCCGTTCTTCTACAGCCGGGTCGGCGGGGCGCTGGTATTTGGCAATACCCTCCGCTGCCTGCTGCTCCATCCGCGCGTTCAGCGCGTTGCGGACGAGGAGGTCATCGCGGACTTCCTGGTCACGGGTGAGAACCCGCAGCTCGGCGCCACCTTCTTCCGCGACGTCCGTCGCCTGGCTCCGGCGCATGGCCTGGTGGCCCGCGGCGACAGCGTGTCGGTGTCGCGCTACTGGGAGCTGCCGGTCGCGGACGACGTCCGCTACCGGCGCGGCGAGGAGTACATCGAGCGCTTCACCGAGCTCTTCCGCCGCGCCGTGGCCGACCGGCTGCCGGCGCGCCGGGTCTCGCTCGCGATGAGCGGCGGTCTCGACTCCACCTCCGTCGCGGCCCTGGCCCGCGAGGTGATGGACGGGCGCGGGGCCCCCGACGCCCTGTGCGCATTCACCGGCGTGTACGAACGCCTGCTGCCCGACGACGAGGGGCACTACGCCGGACTCGTCGCCCGTCACCTCGCCATCCCGATCCTCACCTCGGCGGCCGACGACTGCGAGCTCTTCGCGACTCTGGGGCGCGCTTCCGCGACGGCGCCGCAGCCCGTGATCGACCCCCTCGAGGCGGGCGACGATCTCTACCGGGCGGCCGCCGCCCACTCGCGGGTCCTGCTCACCGGTCACGGTGGGGACCCCGCCTTTCGCTCCTCGCCCTTCTACCTGGTGGGTCTGCTGCGTCGCGGCCGCGTCCTGCGGCTCGCCCGCGAGACCCTGCGCCACCTGCTGGACTTCCGACGGCCGCCGGCAACCGGCGCGCGCACCTTCTGGCGCCGCACGCTGCGGCCACCCGATCCCTTCGCCGCCTATCCCAGCTGGCTCGAGCCCGGGTTCGAGGCGCGCTGGAATCTGCGCGAGCGTTGGCGGGAGTCGCAGCGCCCCCTGGGCCGGGTGGAGTCCGCCCACCCGACCCGCCCCGAGGCCCACGCCGCCCTCCAGGCCTCGGCCTGGCCCAATCATTTCGAGTACCTGGATCCGGGTACCGCCGTGGCCCATCTGGAGGTGCGCCACCCCTTCTTCGACGTACGCCTGCTGCGCTTCGTGCTGGGCATCCCCGCCATTCCCTGGTGCGTGCACAAGGAGTTGATGCGCCGCTGCATGCGGGGCCGGCTGCCCGAGGCCGTGAGAATCCGGCCCAAGTCGCCTCTGAGGGGCCACGCGGTCCACCCCTTTCCCCACCCGCGATTCGTGGCGCTGGCGGAGTTCCTGCGCGGGGCGTCGGGTCTCGAGCGCTTCGTGCGAGTCGAGGCGCTCGTCGAACGGCTCTCCGCCCGCGAGTCGATCGGCCCGCTCGAGCTGCACCAGACCTTTTCCGCCGTGGCGCTCGCCGAGTGGCTCCACGGCCCCTGGCGGCCCGCGGCCGCCCGAACCCAGCCCGCGCCGAGACGGGACGCGCCCAAGGAGTCGAGCCTTGTCTACGCCCAAGCCTGAGCCGCGAAAGCCCAAGCGCCACTACCGGCCGCCCCGGCTCGTCCGCTACGGCACGATCGTCGAGCTGACCCGAGCGAACCTGCTCAAGGGGGGGGTTGGCGACGGCGCGGGGCCCAAGAAGGGCTTCTTCAAGAGCCTGTGATGCCCGAGATCGAACACGTCGCGGGCGCCGAGCGCAGGACTGTGCACCGGCACGTGTACCGCTGCTCGGGCCTCAGGCTCGCCGCCAACCGACCCCTCCCCGGTCTGCTGGACGACCGCAGCGGAGGACTGCCCGACCTGACGGTGGAGCTCGCCTCGCGCGCGGGGCCCACCGCGAGCGAGGGGCGCCTGTGGCGCGTCCACCCGGTGACAGATGAATCCGGTAGGCCCGCGGTGGAGGTGCGCCGTTCCGGACCCGAAGGGCCCTTCCAATTGACCTACGCCGACGGCACCGCGTTCTCGGTGGACCGCGGGGGGAGGCGGATTCGGGGCAGCTGGGCCGCACCCTTCACGCTGGAGGACGCGGTCACCTATCTGCTGGGTCCCGTGCTGGGCTTCGCATTGCGCCTGCGCGGCGGCATCGTGCTGCACGCCAGCGCGGTTGCGATCGACGGAAGCGCTGTGCTCTTCCTCGGGGCCTCCGGCGCGGGCAAGTCCACGCTGGCCGCGGCGCTGGCCCGCCGCGGGCATCCCGTCCTGTGCGACGACGCCGCCGCACTCACGGGCGACGGCGATCGAATGGCGGTGCTGCCGGGCAGCCCGCGCATCCGGCTGTGGTCCGACGCTGCCGAGGCCCTGTTCGGCTCGGCGGCGCGCCTGCCGCTCCTGACGGCAAACTGGGAGAAGCACTACTTCGACGTGGCGGCGATTCCCGGCCTCTTCCGCCGCTGCGCCGCACCGCTCGGCGCGATCTACCTGCTGGAGCCGCTGTGCCGCGACGGCGAGCGGGCGCAGCTCGCTTCCGTCACGCCGCGACAGGCGCTGCACGCGCTCCTCACGCATTCGTACGTCGGTTACCTGCAGGACAGCGCCATGCGTGCGCGGGAGTTCGAGCGGCTGGCCGGGCTGGCCGCGCGCGTGCCGGTGCGGAGACTGCGCAGGTCGGCCGCCGCCGCGCAGATCGGAGAACTCTGCGAGCTCGTGGTGCGCGACGCGCGGCGGGCGGTCGCGCAAGGGGTCGGGTGAAGCGTGTACTCGATCCTCCAATACGGTCACATGATCGCCGACCCGGTGCGCATGGACGCCTACGCACGGGCCCTGCGCCGCGCGGTCCGGCCGGGCTCGGTGGTGCTCGACGTCGGCGCCGGTACCGGGATCTTCTCGCTGCTGGCGTGCCAGCTCGGAGCGCGGCGCGTGTACGCCGTGGAGCCCGACGGTGCGATCGAAGCCGCCCGAGAAATCGCGGCCGCCAACGGATTCGAGGAGCGCATCCGTTTCCTCGGCGAGCGCATCGAGGACGTGAAGCTCCCCGAGAAGGTGGACGTCCTGGTCTCGGACCTGCGCGGCTCGCTGCCGTTCCACGGCACCCACCTCCGCGCGATCGCGGAAGCCCGCCAGCGCTTCCTCGCCCCGGGTGGAACCCTGATCCCCCTGCGCGACGAGCTCAAGGCCGTGCCTGTCCAGGTGGGGCAGCTCTACGACCAGAACGCCGCCATCTGGACGGACAACGCCTGGGGCCTGGACATGAGCCCGGCGCGGCGGTTGGTCACCAACACGCTCTGGTCGGCCTCGCGCTCCCAGAAGGTTCTCGCGAAGGCGCGCCATCTCGCGACCGTCGACTACGCCTCGCTCGGCTCCGTGTCGCTTCGCAGCGGCTCCACCTGGCGGATCACCCGCCCCGGGACGGCGCACGGTCTGCTGCTGTGGTTCGACGCCACGTTGGCCGAGGGCATCGGCTTTTCGAACGCACCCCACCGCCGCGCTCGGGTGTACGGACGCGTCTGCCTGCCGCTGGCCGAGCCGGTCGAGGTGGGGGAGGGCGACGCGTTCGAAGCGCGGGTGAGCGCCGACCTCGTGGATGCGGACTACGTCTGGAGCTGGGAGGGCGTGGTGCGCGAGCGCGGGGCAGGGGGGGCGGTGAAGGCGCGTTTCCGGCAGTCGTCCTTCTACGGCGCGCCGCTCTCGGCGGACCGGCTGCGCAGCCGGGCGCTGGACCACGCGCCCGGGCTCAATGCGTGGGGGCGGATCGACGCCCTCGCGCTCGAGCTGATGGGCCGCGGGGTGGCGCTGGAGGGCATCGCCCGGCGCCTGGCGTGCTCGTTTCCCGAGCGGTTTCCGCGCTGGCGCGACGCCGTGGATCGGGTCGGCAGTCTGTCTGCGCAATACGGGGGCGACTAGCGTGAATCCCGTCGCGCCGACGGTGGCCAGCGCGCACGCGATCGACGAGCTGCTCGCCGCGAGCCTCGCTGGACGTTCGGCCGACTGGCCCCGCGCGGCCCCGCCTGATTTCGAGGAGGCCTTTCTCGAGCGGGTCCGCTTCCACCGGACCCACGTGCTGCTCTACGCGCAGGGGGTGTCCGGATCGAGGTCGGCTGGCTGGCCGGACTCGGTTCGCGGCCGGATCGCGGAGCTGGCCCGCGCTGAGATCGTCGGCGAGATGCTGCGCAGCCGCGAGCTCGCGCGGGTGCTGGGCGCCCTGGCCGACGTCGGGGTCGAGAGTCTTCTGCTGAAGGGCGCGGCACTCGCCCACACCACCTACCGCTCGCCGGCCCTGCGCCCGCGCGTGGACACGGACCTGCTGGTGCGCGACGCACACCGCGAGCGGGCGGAGCGGACGCTGGTGAAGCTGGGTTACGCCCGCGCCACCCGCATCGCCGGCAGCCTGATCGAGTACCAGGCCCCCTACTTCAGGGACGGGCCCCACGGCATCCGCAGCGTGCTCGACCTGCACTGGCGCGTCTCCAACCGACAGGTGCTCGCTTCAGAGTTTCCGTTCGACGAGTTGGCGGCATGCTCCGTGGCCGTACCCCAGCTTGGCTCGGCCGCGCGCGCGCTCGCCGCGGCCGATGCCATCCTGGTGGCCGCCGTCCACGGCCCCGCGCACCACCGCGGCCAGGAGCGGCCGCTGATCTGGCTCTACGACGTGCACCTGCTGGCGTCGGCGCTGGGCGCGCGAGACTGGGAGATCCTGGTGGAGCGCGCCGCCCGCCGCGGGCTGCGCCGACTGTGCGAGTCGGCCCTCGTGGAAGCGAGCGACCGGCTGGGGACCCGCCTTCCGGCCCGCGCCCTGGCCGCGCTGCGCACGGACGCCGTGGAGCGCGCCGCGCGCCTGCTCGATCCGGGCGCCGCCGACCTGTTCTGGCAGGACGTCGCGGCGATCGGCTCCTGGCGCAAGAGGCTCCGCTTCCTGGTCGAGGCCGCCTTCCCGAGCCCCGCCTACCTGCGCGCGCGCTACGCGCTGCGCTCGTCCCTGGCGCTGCCGTTCGCCTACCTGGTCCGGGGTGTCGTCGGCCTCGCGCGACGGCGGCGCCGGCCTTGAGCGCGTCGGAGTCCCATGGCGAATCGGGAGCCGGGTTGTGGAGCCTGGCTCGCGGCCAGCGCCGGCGCCTGGCGGGTGGCGCGCTGCTGGGCCTCGCGCAGAGCGCCGCGCTTCTGCTCGTGCCCTGGGTGGCAGGAAGTCTCGCCGAGGCGTACGTGGCCGGAAGCGCGGGCTCGGCGCCGGGCCTGGCCGCGTACGCCTGGGTGCTGCTCGGACTCCTCGCCCTGCACGGTGCGGCGGGTTTTGGCAGCCAGTACTCGATCGCCTCCGCGGAGGTCCACATCGCCGGCGGTCTGCGCGAGCGCCTCTACAGCCGCCTTCAAACACTCCCGCTGCGTTGGTTCGACGGCCGCACCCACGGAGACCTGCTGAGCATCGTCGCGGTGGACGTCGAGGTGGCGGCCGGCTTCGCCAGCCGCGCCCCAGCGAGCCTGTTGCCGGCGGCCGTCACCGCCCTCGGTGCCCTCGCGTTGATGGTCCGCATCGATCCCCGTCTCGCGCTGCTGGCGGTCCTGGCGGTTGCGTTCGCCCAGCTCGCCGTTCGCTTCCTCGCCAGGCCGGTCGCCTCGCTTTCCAGCCAGCTCGCCGAGGCCTACGGCCGACTGTTCGCCCTGCTGGATGAGAATCTCGAGCACCTGCGCACGATCAAGGCGTTCTCCCAGGAGCCGGCCGAGGCGGAGCGGAACCGCGCCGCGAACCGCGAGCTCGGGCGAATCCAGGACCGACGCCTGCGCAGGGAGCTGTTGGTCTCCCCCGTGTCACAGGTTCTGGCGGCCGGTGGGTTGCTGGGTGCGATCGCACTCGCGGGCCGGCCGAGCGCCGGCTCGGTCGTCGCGCCGGGCCAGCTGCTGAGCCTGCTGCTGTACGGGCTGCTGCTCGCGCGCACCTCCAGCGCGCTCGCCCACCTCTACGTGAATGCACAGCAGACCCGGGCCGCGCTGGAGCGGTTGGAGGCGGTCTGGCGCGAGCGCCCGGAGCCCCGCGGCGACTCGACCACCGCGCTGCGCGGATTCCGCGGGGAGATCGAGTTCCGCGGCGTCGACTTTCACTACCCGGGTCGGCCTGCGGCCCTGTGCGGACTCGACCTGCGCATCGAGGCCGGGGAGCTCGTCGCGCTCGTCGGGCCCAACGGGGGCGGGAAGACGACCATCGCGAACCTGCTGGTGCGCTTCTACGAGGTCGACGCAGGAGCCGTCTGCATCGACGGCCGCGACGTTCGCGACATCGATCTGGCGCGGCTGCGCGGTCGCGTCGGGCTGGTGCCGCAGCGAGCCGAGCTCTTGCAGCGCTCGATCCGCGAGAACATCGCGTTCGGGCGGCCGGGGGCGAGCTTCGAGCAGGTTCAGGCGGCGGCCTGGCGCGCCGGTGTCCACGAATTCGTGTCGGCGCTCCCCGATGGCTACGACACTCCGATCGGCGAGCGCGGGGGCAGGCTCTCGGGCGGACAGCGCCAGCGCATCGCGCTCGCGCGCACGCTGCTGACGGAGCCGTCGATCCTGGTGCTCGACGAGGCCACGTCGATGTTCGACGGGCGTGGGGAGCTCGACTTCCTGGAACGCAATCTGGCCTGGCTGCGGCGCCGCACCGTCATCCTGATCACCCACCGCACGGCCAGCCTCCGCTTCGCGAACCGCGTCCTGCAGATCGGCTCCGGGCGGGTCGTCGAGTCGGCGCTCCGCCGGACCCTGGTGGTGCGCGAGCGGCCCTCGGCCCGGCCGGGGGTGTCGTTTTCCCCGCGCGGCTGGCTGCGCTGAGCGGGCGCCGCGATCCGCGTTTTTCTCGGCTTCCCCAAGCGGAAAACCAGAACCGTACCGAGGGTATTGCCTCCTTGCAGCGGATCGGGCGAGCCCCGATTCTGTGTCGCCCCGAGGGGCATGGCAGGCGGCGGCGATTTCGTGCTCCGAGCCAAAGGTTTCGCTTCATGTTCGAGGGATTGGAGGCGTAAACTGCGTGGCGATGAAGTTGCCGTGGCCGCGCGGTGGCGGGATGGGGCGGACACCGGCGTCCGTCCGAGTCAGGCGGTTGTGGAGGGGCCGATGAAGGACCTCGTGGTTGCGATCGTTGAAGCGCTGGTCGACAAGCCGGATGAAATCCAGATCAAAGAGGTGATCGGAGAGCACGCCCACGTGATCGAACTCCGGGTGGCCAAGGAAGATCTGGGCAAGGTGATCGGGAAGGGTGGGGCCCACGCGTCGGCCATCCGGACGATCATGGCCGCAGCCAGCGGCAAAGAGAAGAAGCGCTACATCCTCGAGATCATCGAGTACTGAGCGCCGGCGGCACGGCCCGCGCGGACGCAGTGCAGCTCGGGCTCTCGGGCGCGCCGCCGGTGTATCGGCGGCTGCGCCCGCGCGGCCCACTCTGGTAAAATGCGTCAGCCAGGCGACAGCGCTGCGGAGTGGCCGTGACGGAGCCCGCTCAGTACGACGTTCCCTTCACCCTGGGCGCACAGCTCGATGCGCGCGCCAACGACCCGGAGCTCGCCGACCGGATCGCCGTCCGCCAGGGAGAGCGGATCTGGACGTACGCCCAGTTCCGCGACGAGGCGGTGCGTTGCGCCCACTTTCTGCTGCGGCGGCTCCTCCCGCTCGACGACGCGCGCCCCGGTCACGTGGCGATGCTCCTCGACAACCACCCGGAGCTGCTGTCGTTGTACGCGGGTTGCGGCTACGCCGGACTCACGCTCTTTGGCGTCAACACGGGCTTGCGCGGCGAGACGCTGGCAGGGGTGATCAACCAGAGCCGGGCCCGCCTGCTGGTGGTGGGAGAGCGCTTCCTGCCCGAGCTGGAGAGGGTCCGGGGCCGGCTCCAGCACATCCCGGGCGAGAACGTTCTGGTCCTGCGGACCGAGAGCGGAGCCTCGCTCGGTGAGAGCGACCTGGAGGAGTGCCTTTCGTCCGAGGTGGCGAAGTCCGGCGAGTCGCTCGACACGCCGGCGCGGGACGTCCGACCGGAGACCAATCTCATCGTCATCTACACCTCGGGCACGACCGGGCTGCCCAAGGGAATCAACAACAACCACTTCAAGCTGCTGGTGATCGGGCTTCACGTGAGCCGGCAGCTCGGGCTCGGGCCCGACGACATCGGCTATGCCTGCATGCCTCTCTTCCACTCGAACGCGCTCTTCCTGGGCTTGCAGCCGGCCTTCCAGGTGGGAGGCGGCCTGGCCATGCGCGAGCGCTTCAGTGCGGGCGGCTTCGTGCCCGACGTGCTCCGCTACGGGGTCACCTTTTGGAACTACGTGGGTGAGCCGGTGCACTACATCCTGGCGGCGATCGAGCGGGAGTACGACGCCGACGAGGCGCGCATCCTGGCCGAGGTGGCGCGGAATCCGCGCAACCGGTTGCGCTACGCGATCGGCAACGGAGCGGCCCCGCCGGACATCGACCGCTTCGCGCGCTGGTTGGGTCTCGAGGACATGTTCGAGCTGTACGGTTCGACCGAGGCCACGATCAGTACGTTCCGCAAGCAGGGCGATCCGCGTGGAAGCGTGGGCGAGGTGGGTGACGAGAACGTGAAGGTTCTCGATGAGCGGGGCGTCGAGTGTCCCGCCGCAGAGCTGGACGACGAGGGCAAGATCAGCAACTACGCCCAGGCCGTGGGGGAGATCTGCCGGGTGGCCCCCGATTCGGGCCTCTTCCAGGGCTATTACAGCAACCCGGGTGCCAGCGCCGAGAAGTATCGGGACGGCGTCTACCGCTCGGGGGACCTGGGTCACATCCTGCTTCGCGACGGCGTGCGATTCCTCTTCTTCGATGGTCGTACCGACGACTGGATCCGCAAGGACGGTGAGAACTTCTCCGCCGCCCAGGTGGCGCGCATCCTCCAGGAGCACCCCGACGTGGTGCTGGCGGCGGCCTACGGGGCTCCCTGCGCGGTCTCCGACGAGCTGGTGATGGCGGCCCTCAAGCTGCGGGCCGGGGCGAGCTTCGATCCGGCGGGCTTCTTCCAGTACTGCCAGCACCAGGTGAGCCACGGCAGCATGGACCGGAAGTGGTTCCCGGATTTCATTCGAATCGTCGAAGAATTCGAGTACACGCAGACGCAGAAGGTGCTGGTGCGCGTCCTCAAGAAGGTGCACTTCGACCGGCGTCGCCTCGCCGATGCAGAGATCTACTGGCGCCGCCGCGGCGACGCGGCCTACCGCCCCTTCGGCCCGGGCGATTACGAGCAGCTGCGCGGGGAGTTCGAGGCCGCCGAGCGCGCCGACCTGCTCGACCGCTAGTCCCGAGCACGAGTTCGAACTTCCGGGTTACGGGTTCGCAACCGAGCCACCCGTCGCAGTGGCCGCGCTCCCGCGGGCGCGGTTGGGGAGACGCGGGCTTGGGTGCCGGGGTTGCCGATCGGGCCGTTCGGCACGGGCCTTGCTAGTGAACCCCCCCGGAGCGGCCGGCTGTCGCGGCTCCCTCCGGAGGCGAAATGGACGCGAGCTTCTCGGCCGAGGATCACTTCCGCCGCGGGCAGGAGGCGCTGGAGAGCCAGCGCCACACCGCGGCGCTCGAGCACTTCCGCTCCGCGCACCGCCTGGATCCGGCGGTGGTCCGCTATCGGTCCTACTACGGGCTGTGTGTGGCGCTGGCGGAAAGGCGCCTCGACCGGGCCCTGGAACTGTGCCGCTCCGCGGCCAAGGAGGAGTTCTTCGATCCGGCCCACTACCGCAATCTGGCCCACGTGCACATGGCCTTCGGCCTCAAGGCCGAGGCGATCCGCTACCTGCGCCGCGGGCTCACCATCGACCCCGACCACGGGCCCATCCTTGAAGACCTCCGGAACCTGGGTGTGAGGCGTCTTCCGGTGCTCGCCTTCCTGCCCCGGCGGCACGCGCTGAATCGCTGCCTCGGTCGCCTGCTGGCGGGCCCCCGCCTGCGCTGGCGCGGTGGCGCCGGCGGCCGCGGAAAGTTGACTTTGGAGGCGTGAATCACTATGCCTCCCGCCCGTTCGGCGCGGTAACGCGCGGGGCGAGGTGGAACTCGTGGGAAGCGTGATAAAGAAGCGCCGCAAGAAGATGCGAAAGCACAAGAAGCGCAAGCTGCTCCGGCGCGCCCGCCACAAGCGCAAGCGCTGATCGAACCTTCCCCGCATCCTAGAAATTCGCTTTGAGTCCGAGCGGTTCCGCTCAGCTGGCCGCCTGCGCCGCTGCCGCGGCGGGCGCCCGCAGCGAACGCCGCGCGGGCCGGGGGCAGCCGCGGGCGAGCTAGGTTTCAACCGAAGTTTGTCCGTCGAGCCGCAATTTCGGCCCCCATCGTATTGTTTTTTTTCATTTATCACTTGACGACCCTGAAATTCTGGTGTTAGCGTCAGTCGCAACAGTGGCTGTAGTACCGCGGATTCTGGTGAGAAGGAAGGCAGATAGCCTTCAAGTCGCGCTTTCCGGCCTCCGATATGGGGCGAGAGCAAGGCGGCCGCAGACGTGCTTGCGGCTATCGGGCGGTTCGCCGTTCGGCTCTGGTCGGGATGCGCATACGGCCGCGGTGCTCGTGTCCACGAACCCTAGGGGGGTGACCTAAGTATGGCAGTTCGACGAAGGCGAAAGAAGGCGACCGCCAAGAAGGCGACTCGTCGCAAGACTCGCCGAAAGAAGGCGACTCGTAAGAAGGGCACTCGAAAGAAGGCCCGCAAGAAGGCGGCGAAGAAGACCACTCGCAAGCGCCGCCGCAAGAAGAAGGCGACCAGCAAGAAGGCGACTCGCAAGAAGGCCCGACGGCGCCGCCGCAAGAAGGCCAGCTGAAGGCAGCGGTCGCGACCGATCGACCTTCTGAGGGAAGGTCGCAGGACCCCGGCCGGCAGCCGTCGGCCGGGGTTTCCTTCTTCCTCCAACTGTCCTAGCCTCGGCGGCTTCCCACGTTCGACCCGGCGAGGACCCCATGGCCCGCATCACGATCGAGGACTGCACGAGCACGGTCCCCAACCGCTTCCACCTGGTGCAGATGGCCTCCATCCGCACCAAACAGCTCAAGAAGGGCGCCAAGCCCCTGGTGCAGAGCGAGGAGAACAAGGAGGTGGTGATCGCGCTGAGGGAGATCGCGGCGGGCTACATCAAGCCGGACTACCCGAGCGAAGAGCCCGAAGAGGCCTGAGGGCTAGGAGGCCGACTCGAGAGTCGGCCTCCGCGCAGCGAGCCCGCAAGCCCGAAGGGCGCGCAGCGAGGCGAAGCCGAGCGGAGGCGGGCCCCTGCAAGGCGGGCGAGCGGAGTCCCAGCGGGCTAGCCCACCGTCTGGACGGGGAGCTGGAAGGTCACGGTCGTACCCCGCCCGGCGTCGCTGGAGATGGACATCTCGCCCTCCAGCAGCTTGACCAGGTCCCGCACCAGCGTCAGGCCGAGGCCCGCGCCGTCGTACTTGCGGGACTGGCTGTCGTCGACCTGGAAGAACTCGTCAAAGATCAGCTGCTGATCGTCCGGGCAGATCCCGATACCCGTGTCCTTGATTTCGCAGATCACGCGCCCGTCGGCGACGCGGGCGGAGATCTCGATGCGGCCCCTCGGTGTGAATTTGACCGCATTGTCCAGCAGCAGGAACAGCACCTGACTGATCTTCGTCAGGTCCGTCCGGATCTTGGGGAAGGGCTCCTCCAGCTTGGCTTCGACCACGAGCGACTTGCCGTCGATCGAGTCCTGGACGCTGAAGATGGCTTCTTCGATGGTCTCGCGGAAGTTCACGTCCTGGATCTCGACGGGGAGCTCGCTCTGCTTGATCCGCCACAAGTCCAGGATGTTCTGGAGGGTACGCTGGAAGCAGGTGCCTTCGTCCAGGGCGTCCCTGAGGTTCGACTTGGCGCCGTCCGAGAGCGCCTCGTTCTCACCGGCCAGCACCGCGATGATGGCCTCGATGATGCTGTTCAGGGGCGTGCGCAGCTCCAGAGACATCTTCTCGATGAAGTCGTTCTTGAGCCTTTCGATCTTGTTCAGCTTCTCGTTGTTGCGCAGGAGCTCGATGTCCTGGGCGAAGAGGGCTTCCGAGAGCTTGAGGACCTCCTCGGTCTGAGCGTCGGTGTTCGCCGGTTTC
>JAZFWH010000018.1:0-2041 GCA_036482635.1 Myxococcota bacterium | reverse complement strand
GCCGGCGCGCGCTCGCGTGGAGACCGCTCCGGTCAGCCTTCTGGACGTAGCCCCCACGCTGCTGCGCGTCGCCGGCCTCGACGTCCCGGAAGGCTTCGGCGGACAGCCCCTGCCCGTCCCCGAGCTGGGCGGGCTGCGAGGGCGGGGGGACCGCGCGATCTTCGCGGAGCACGGCCGGCGCGCGGCGGTGATCCGCGGGCCCGATTACTACGCGCGGACGCGCGCGCCGCGGGAGGGCGGACACGACCCGGCCACGGACCCCCGGCCGCTTCCGAACCGCCGCGCGCACCTGATTGACGGCTCGCCACCGGCCTATGCACCGGCTGGCGATGACGCCGCGCTCGCGCCACTCGAGGCCGCGCTCAGCGAGCACCTGGGCCGGGCGACGAAGACGCCCGCGGCGCGACACGCCGAGGTCCCCGACGAGATGCGAGAGCGCCTGCGTGCCCTGGGCTACACGGAAGAAGAGTAGAGCGGCGGCGCTCTTGATCTCGCTCGCGTGGACGGCGTGCTCGCCCGCGCCGACACCGCCCAGCATCCTGCTGGTCACCCTCGACACCCTGCGCCGGGATCACGTGGGCGCCTACGGGTCGCCACTCGGTCTCACCCCGCACCTCGACGCCCTGGCCGCCGAGGGACTGCTGCACGCCGCCGCCTACACGACCATGCCCACCACGGGGCCGGCCCACCTATCGCTCTTCACCGGCCTGCAACCCCACCAGCACGGCGGGCGGCGCAACGGCGAGCCGCTGCTGCCGGAGTTCGCCGCGCGGGAAGCCGCCGCACTGCTGCGAGAGCACGGCTACACCACGGCGGCGTTCGTCAGCTCGACGCTGATCTCCCCGAGCGCCACCGGACTGCGGGGCTTCGAGATCTACGACGCCCCCCACGAGCCGCTGCGCGCGAGCGATGCGGTGGTCAGCCAGGCACTGGCCTGGCTGAACGTCGAACCGCGCCGGCCGGTCTTCTTGTGGGTGCATCTGTACGACGCCCACGCTCCGTACGGGTCGGCCGACGAGAAGCGCCGGACGCTGCCGGTCGATGTCTCGAGCTACGGCTGGGTCGACCCCGACCGATACCCGGGCCCGGCGGACCGCGTCGAGATGGAGGCGCGCTACGCGCGCGGTGTGGCCTCGGCGGACGCCGCGCTGGGGCGCCTGGTCGCGGGCGTGCGCGCGCGGCTCGAGCAGCCGCCGCTGGTGATCGCGGTGGCGGATCACGGGGAGAGCCTCTCCGAGCACCTGGGAGAGCGAGGTTACGCTTACGACCACGGCAAGTATCTCGACGAGGAGGGCGTCGCCATTCCCCTGCTGCTGGCCGGTCCGGGCGTGACGCCGGGGCGCTCGACGGGGACGGCGTCGATCCGGGACCTCTACACCACGATCCTGGAAGCCGCCGGAGTCGGCGACGGACTCGCGCGCCAGGAGCAGAGGCGCGACCTGCGCCGGCCCGCCGAACAGCGGCGCATCGCGCGCATCGAGCGGCGGCGGTTCCGCTCGGACGTGCCCGATTCCGTGCGGCGCCACGCCGCCGCCGCGGCCGACGGGGACGAGCTGGTGATCGTCGCCGAGGACGGCTCGTCGCCCGCCGCGTCCGACGCGCGCCTGGCCGAGCTGCTGCGCGCGGCGCGCGAGCTGCTCGACGCCCGGCGGGACCACGCATCCGCCGAGCGCGTCGATCCCGACACGCGCGAGGCGCTGCGGGCGCTGGGCTACGTGGACTGAAACCGGCCCGCTACTCCTCGGCGTTGCCGAGGGCCTCGAGCGCGCGCCGGACCTCGGGATCCGGGTCGAGCGCGTGGCGCTCGGCCGGGTCGGAGGGGCGAGCGCGTTCGAGCGCTCGGCGCAGTGCACGCGGCACCTCGGCCCCCCACTGCGGCCGGCGCTCGCCGGGGTCCTCGTCGAGGGCAAAGGTGGCGCCCCGGCCGTCCAGCGACCCGATCCACTTCGAGCGGCTCGGCCAGTCGCGCACGTAGAAGAGATCGCGCTTGGTCCGGTACAGGCGGCGGCGTCCGAGCACGACGGGACGCGGGGAGCTCGCG
>JAZFWH010000017.1:0-13383 GCA_036482635.1 Myxococcota bacterium | reverse complement strand
CGTCTGGAAGGTGCGCCCGTCGGTGTCGGTGGTGTAGAGCGTGGCGACCTCTCCCCCGTAGTTGCGGGCGCTGTAGAGGAGCGTCGCGAAGAACGCGGGCAGCAGGATGATCAGCATCACCACCCTCACCGGACCGCGCCCTCCGCGCCGCTGGCCACCGGGCTGCGGCGCCCCGGCGAGCGCCAGATCTCGAGCGAGCCCAGCGCGGCCTCGAACCAGGGCCGATAGGCCTCGGCGGCTTCGACCGGGCAGTCCGCGATCACCACGATCAAACGTCCGTCTCCGCTCTCGATGAACGTGAGGTGCTCGACGAAGCGATGCTCGAAGTCCTCGATCACCGCCTCGAAGGCGCGCAGGCCGTTGCGCTCGGTGAACGAATTCTTCAGCAGCCAGCCGTGGGACAGATAGGCCGGGCCGTAGCGCTCGAGGTACGCCTCGATGGTCGGATAGCGCTGCACGATCACCTGAAACGAAGCGGAATAGTCCCAGGTCACGCCGTCCACCGCCACCATGCCCTGCGCCGTCTCGGCCCGCGTCCAGCCCGTCGGCGGCCGCACCGCGAAGCCCAGCCGGGAGCTCACGTGCGGGGCGAGGGCCAGCTGCGGCGCACCGCTCGGCGGCGGAGACGGCTTGCGCGCCTCGGGCTCGCCGGGCGGGAGGCGCCGGAAGATCGCGCCGTTCGGGAGCCGGTAGAGCGACACGAAGGAGTTCACGTCTTCACTGGAGAGCCCGCGCACGCTGACGCGATCGCGCACCACCTCGTACATCAGGTCCGCGGGGATGGGGCTGTGGGAGCGCATGCCCAGGGCGTGGCCGATCTCGTGGAGCGCGATCCACTCCACCTGGTCCGGCTCGAGCAGTCCGAAGCGATCGGCCAGGTAGATGCGCAGCTCGGGTACGCGAAACGCCACCTCGAGCCGCTCGGCGTCGGGATCGGGGCCGCGGCTGCGACACGCGCCCTTGAGAGGAGTGAGGCCGAGGACGCGGTGTTCGCGGTCGGGCACCGGCGCCTCCTCGCCGACGAGCGCGATCTCGAGCCACGCCTGCTCGGGGCGGGCGACGCGCCGGAAGCGGACGAGGTCCTCCAGCTCGCCCTCCCATTCGGAGAGCGCCGCCTCGACCGCGGCCACGTACGCGGCCGGGTCCTGCAGATGGAACTCGTCCTGAAGCGCCTCCGGAAGCGATGGGGAGCCGATGTAGACGGGCAGCGGCATCGACTCGGCCGACCAGCGGCAGAACACCAGGTAGTCGCCCTCGGGCCCCTCGGAAGGAATGCGATGCACCATGAACGGCAGGTAGTTGGGCTCGAGCAGATCGGGGTGGGCGGCGCGGAAGGCGGCGTAGTCACGGCGGTCGGGCCGGTAGGGGATCTCGCCGCCGGGCGCACCCGGCTCCGCGCAGGCCCCGGCCGCCAGCGCGGCGAGCAGCGGCAGCCCCGCAGCGCGCCCTCGCCTCACGAGCGCGACCGGCCTCGGCCGCGCAGCGTGCGCTGCACCTCGCGCTCCGTCTCGCGCCGCCGGATCGCCTCGCGCTTGTCGTAGCGGCGTCGGCCGCGAACGAGCCCCAGCTCCACCTTGGCGCGCCCGTTCTTGAAATAGAGCTTGAGGGGGACGAGGGTGAGGCCCCGCTCCGCCACCTTCCCTTTCAGGCGCGCGATTTCCGCGCGGTGGAGCAGCAGCTTGCGCTCGCGGCGGGGCTCCGGGTTCTCGCGGGCGGCCTGCGCGTAGGGACTGATGTGGACGCCCACCAGGAAGACCTCGCCGCGGCGAACGGTGGCGTAGGCGTCGCTGAGGTTGGCGCGGCCGGCGCGCAGCGACTTGACCTCGGGGCCGAGCAGCGCGATCCCCGCCTCGAAGGTGTCGAGGATCTCGTACTCGTAGCGCGCCTTGCGGTTGGTGGCGACCACGCGCTCTTCCGCAGACCCTGCAGCCATCGCGAGGTCGAGGGTACCGGGTCGGTCGGTCAGTCGCGCGGGCGGTTGGCTTCGTCCACGAAGATCCGAATCGCCTCCCAGCCAGGGGCCTGGGCGTCGTCCACCTGCACGTAGCTGCACAGAATCACGCGATCGCCGGGCTTCACCAGGTGGGCGGCCGCGCCGTTCACGCAGATCTCGCCCGAGCCCGGCTCGCCCTCGATCACGTAGGTCTGGAGGCGGCTGCCGTTGGTGCAGTCGTACACGTCGACCCGCTCGTAGGGCAAGAGGTCCGCGGCCCGCAGGAGTTCGCTGTCGATGGTGATGCTGCCCTCGTACTCGACGTTGGCTTCGGTCACCGTCGCGCCGTGGATCTTCGACTTGAGCATGGTCCGCATCACGGTCATTCCTCCAGCTCGGGCTGCGCGCGCAGCACGCGATTGTCGATCAGGCGTACGGCCGCCCCCTCCCCCTCTGACGGGCGGAAGCAGACGGCGAGTGCGAGCAGGGCGGCGCCGCACAGCTGGGCCGGCGCGGGCGCGAGGCTGTGCGGATCGCGCAGCTCCGCGTAGTCGATCTCCGCGAGCGGCGCCTTCTCGATCTCCGCCACCGCCAGCTGCAGGATCCGTGCTGCGTCGCGCTCGCCGGCGGCGACGGCGCGCTCGGCGGTGTCGAGGGCCCGCACCAGCGCGGTGGCCTGGCGCCGCGCCACTGGATCCAACAGCGCGTTGCGACTGGAGAGAGCGAGGCCGTCGGCCTCGCGCACGGTCGGGACGCCCGCGATCTCGACGTCGATGTTCAGGTCGCGGACCATGCGCCGGATCAGCGCGAGCTGCTGGAAGTCCTTCTCGCCGAAGACGGCCACGTGGGGCTTCGCCGCCAACAGCAGCTTTGCCACCACAGTGGCGACGCCGCGGAAGTGGCCCGGGCGGGCGCGTCCGCACAGGGGCTTGGAGAGCTCCGTCACCTCCAGCCACGTTTCGCAGTCGGGCGCGTACATCGCCGCCGCGCGCGGCGCGAAGACGAGATCGACGCCCGCCTCGCGACAGCGCGCCAGGTCCGACTCGAGGGTGCACGGGTAGTGCTCGAGGTCGGCGGCGTCGTCGAACTGCGCGGGGTTCACGAAGATGGAGACCCAGCTCCGGTCGGCCCGCCGGCGCGCCTCGGCGACCAGCGCCAGGTGACCGGCGTGCAGCGCCCCCATCGTCGGCACCAGGCCGATCGTGCGGCCGGCGGCACGCTCGGCGTCCGCCAGCGCCTGGAGCTCGTGGATCTCGTGTACGACGCGCATCACGGCTAGCGGTAGGAATGGGCCTCATCGGGAAACTTCCCGTGGGCCACTTCCTCGGCGAACGCCCGCGCCGCCTGTGCCGCGAGGGCGCCAAGGTTTGCATAGGTCTTGACGAAGCTCGGCGTCCAGTCGGTGAGGCCGAGCAGGTCGTGCATCACCAGCACCTGGCCGTCGCAACGGACACCGGCGCCGATGCCAATGCTGGGAATCGAGAGCGAGCGCGTGATCTCGCCGGCGAGCTCGGCGGGCACGCCTTCGAGGACCACCGCGAAGGCCCCGGCCCGCTCGACGGCGCGGGCGTCCTCGAGCACGCGCGCCCGGCTGCGCTCGCTGCGGCCCTGCACGCGGTGGCCGCCCATGCGGTGGATCGCCTGGGGCGTGAGCCCCACGTGCCCCATCACGGGGATCTCCGCCGCGACGATGCGCTCGATCGTGCCCGCGACCGCGCTGCCGCCCTCGAGCTTCACCGCGTGGGCCCCGCCTTCCTTCACGCAGCGCACGGCGCTGCGCAGCGCGTCCTCCGGCGACACCTGGTAGCTACCGAACGGCATGTCGGCGACGACCAGCGCCCGGCGCACGCCGCGGGCCACCAGACGTGTGTGGTAGATGATCTCGTCCAGCGTGACCGGAAGCGTGGTCTCGAGGCCCTGCACCACGTTGCCGAGGGAGTCGCCCACGAGCAGGACGTCGATGCCCGCCACGTCGAAGATGCGCGCGAAGGTGAAGTCGTAGGCGGTGAGCATCGCGATCGGCTCGCCGCGGCGCTTGCGGCGGGCGAGCGAGGGAACGGTGACGCGGTGCTCGCGCGCGGATTCGACGGTGACGGTGGACATGGGCGTCTCCGTGGCTCCCCGCGAGCCCGGCGCCCGAAAACAAAAACGCGCCTGCCGGAACAGCATCCGGAGGCGCGGCGTGGCCCGCGGCGGGTCTGCCGACCAGACCGCGAACCTGCCATCTCCCGCCCCCGTCTCGGTCCGCACGGCGGATCCGAGCGTTGTCTCGGGCGTTGCGAGGCGTCGTCCCTGTCTTCCCAGCGCGCTGCGCGCGGGGCGGTTGCTTGCGATGGAGATCGCCAACCGGCGATTCCCCTCTGAGCCCGGAGAAGATACGGGGGGTCCCGCGGGCGGTCAAGCCGGGCGCGTTTCGGAGCGAATTCGCTCGCGCGCCAGCTCGCGCGCCAGCTCGAGTAGCTGCTCGGGTTGCAGACCCTCGGCGCGGACGCGGACGTCGGCGCCGAGCCGCTCCAGGGCACGGCGCGCGCCCTCGCCCGCCGCCGCGAGCCCGAGGTCCGCAGCGCGCAGCGCGTTCACCAGCGTCTTGCGCCGCTGCGAGAACGCGGCGCGCACCACCCGCTCCACCCAGTCCAGCTCGCCCATCTCGAGCCGCGGCTGTGCCAGCGGCGTCATGCGCAGAAAGGCCGAGCGCACGCGGGGCACGGGGAAGAAGCAGCGCGGTTGCAGCACCGCCTCGCGCTGCATATGAACGCTGAGCCGGTGCAGCACACTGAGCGAGCCGTAGGAGCGCGAGCCCGCCTGGGCCAGCAGCCGCTGCGCCACTTCGCTCTGCACCATCACCGACCACTCGACGAGCACCTCGCGCAGCTCGAGCAGCCGGCGCAGCAGCGGCGCCGAGATCGCGTAGGGCAGGTTCGCCACCAGCCGCACCGGGGGCTCCAGGTCGCCCACCAGGCGCGCGAGGTCGACGCGCAGCGCATCGGCGTGGATCAGTTCGACGTGGGCCGGAAGGGTCTGCTCGGCGCGCAACGCGCGCACCAGTCCGGCGTCCACCTCGATGGTCAGCACCCGCCGCGCGCGCTCCGCCAGGGCCAGGGTGAGCGTGCCGAAGCCCGTACCGATCTCGACGACGCTGTCGCCGCGAGCCACCCCGGCGAGCTCCGCCAGGCGGACGGCCATGTGTTCGTCGACGAGGAAATTCTGGCCGAGATCGCGGCGCGCCAGCAGACCGTGGCGCCGGAGCAGGGAGCGAACGCCCTGGACACTCACGCAGGGCGCTGCGCGCCCCAGGGCTCTGCGCCGATCCGCACCCGCGAGAACGAGTTCAGCGTGAGTCCGTGCCGCTCGCCCCTGGCGAGAAGCTGCGTTCCCGCCGCCGCGATCATCGCCGCGTTGTCGGTGCACAGCTCGGGCGGTGGAAAGGTGACCTCGAAGCCGTCGCGGCGCGCGGCCGCAGCCATCTGCGAGCGCAGCCGGTGGTTCGCCGCCACGCCCCCCACGACCGCCACGCGCGCCAGGCCCTCCTGCTCCAGCGCGCGCCGCGAGCGCGCCACCAGCACGTCGACCGCCGCGGCCTCGAAGGACGCGGCCAGGTCGGCCACGTCGGCGGCGTCGAGCGCGCCGCGCCGCTCGACTTCGAGGGCCACCGCCGTTTTGAGGCCGCTGAACGAGAAGTCGAGCCCGCCGCCGGCCCCCATCGGCCGGGGAAACGCCACCGCGGTGGGCCGGCCCCGTCGCGCGACGGCCGACAGCGCCGGCCCCCCCGGAAACGACAGTCCCAGCAGCACGGCGACCTTGTCGAAGGCCTCGCCCACCGCGTCGTCGCGGGTCTGGCCCAGCAGCGCCGGGGCCCGCTCCGCTTCGACGCGATACAGCGCCGTATGCGCTCCCGAGGTCACCAACCCCAGGTACGGCCGGCGCAGCTCCGGGGCGGCCAGCTCCGCGGCAGCCAGATGACCCGCCAGGTGGTGCACGCCCACGAGGGGTACACCGAGGCGATAGGCCAGCGCCTTGCCGAAGGACACGCCGACCAGGAGCGAGCCGATCAGCCCGGGGCCCGCCGTCACCGCCACGGCCCCCAGTCCCTCCGGCTCGAGCCCCGCCTCGTCGAGGGCGGAGCGCACCACCGAGGAGACCCAGCGCACGTGGTCGCGGGAGGCGAGCTCGGGGACGACACCTCCGTAGGGACGGTGCACGGCGTCCTGATCGCGGACCACACTGGAGAGGATCTGCGTCCCGCGGCGAACCACAGCGGCCGCCATCTCGTCGCAGGAACTTTCGATGCCGAGAACGAACTCGGGGGCGCTCATGGAAGCTGGGGCGCGCGGCGGGCGGCGACTAGCCGGTGCGCCGTTCGATCTTTTCCTGTTCCGACTTGCAGTCGATGCAGAGCTCGGCCACTGGGCGCGCCGTCAGCCGCGCCAAACCGATCTCTTCCCCACAGCTCGTGCAGGCGCCGTACTCGCCCTGCTCGATCTTCTCGAGCGCGGCGTCGATCTTGGCCAGCAGACCCGACTCGCGCTCGCGGAGTCGCCCCGTGAACTGGAGGTTGACCTCGGACGACGCGGAGTCGATCTCATCCGGGAAATCGTCGGGGTCGACGTGGATGTCGCCGGAAAGCGCCTTCTTGGCGTTTCCCACGATCCCCTCGCGCTGTGAGAGGAGCAGTTTTCGGAACTTCTGGAGGTCGCGCTTCTTCAACGTTCTTCCCTACGCGCTCTCGGGGCGCTGCCTGTGGTTCGGTCAGCCGGCGCCGAGCAGAGTGAGTTGCTTCTTCGCTTCCCCGGCCCTCGCCGAATCCGGGTACTCCTTGACCACCCTTTCGAACGCCTTTCCCGCGGCCTTGCCGTAGCCCGGACCGAGGCGAAGCAGCGCTTCTCCCTGTCGGAACAAGGCGTCCGGCGCCTTGTTGCCGCTCGGGTAATGCGCGACGACGTCGTCGAAGCGCAGAACGGCGGTCTTGTAGTCTCCCTGCTTGAAGTAACAGTCGGCCAGCCAGTACGCCGCATCGTCGGCGTGAGCCGAAGACGGATAAGTTTGCAAGAAGTTTCGGAAGCGGTCAATACAAGCCTCCGCATCCGCGTCGCGCCAGGCGCCGTACGCGGCGCGGTAGGCCCTCACCTCCTCGGAGGCACCGCCCGCCTCGCGGGCGCCGGGCTGCCCGTCGGCCCCGGGCTTCCGCGTCGCTTGCGGCCCCTCCGGCGACTCGGGCGGCTGCGCGTCGCGGGGGACGCCCGAGGCCGCCTCGGCCCGCGCGCTGCGGGCCTCGCTCAGCGCCTCTTCCGCGCGGTGCTCCGCCACCTCGACGCGCCCCTCGAGGCGCGCGAGCGCCTGTTCGACGCTGTCGAGCTGCGCCGCGATGTCGGCGACCCGCTCGCGCTGCGCGGGCCCTGCACTGCCCCCGCCCCCCCGCTGGAGATCCGCGACCTGGCGTTCGAGCTTGCGGAACTCGGCCACCGTCGCACAGCCCGAGAGCAGCGCTGGTGTCGCCAGCGCAAACGCCAGCCCGACCCAGCGCGCGATTTGTCGTCGACTCTCCATCTTGCTTCCTCCCAACGTCGCAGACCGGCTAGCGCGGAAACGGGGCCCAGGCGGGGCTCTTGTTGTTGCCGGCCTTCCGGGTGATCCGCCGCACGTTCTCCCCATCGCTGTCGATCACGTAGATGTCCCGCTTTCCGCGCCGGTTCGAACTGAAGGCTAGCTTGCGCGAGTTCGGCGCCCAGGTCGGCGACTCGTCGTTCCGGGGATGCGCCACGAGCGGGACGTTGACGCGACCCTCCGGGTCGATCAACCAGATGTCGAACTGACCCTCGAGGCGAGTCTCGTAGGCGATCCAGCGGCCGTCGGGTGACCAGGTCGGGGTCGTGTTGTAGCTCCCCTCGTAGGTGAGCCGCCGCAGCCCGCTGCCGTCCGCCTGGACGATGTAGACCTGGGGCGAGCCCGAGCGGTCCGATACGAAGGCGAGCCGCGAGCCGTCGGGCGACCAGGTCGGAGACACGTCGATGGCGCCGTGCCGGGTCAGGCGCTTGATCTGCTTGCCGTTCGGGCGAGCGGTGTAGATCTCCGCCGCGCCGTCGGCGGAGAGAACCACCGCCACGCGGTCTCCCTGGCGATCGAACACCGCGCGGTACTGGGGTACGCCGGAGTTGAGATTCGGCAGCAGCCGCCCCGGGCGGCCCCGGCCGCGCAAAGAGACGAAGAGGGCGGGATAGCCGGCGTCGCGATAGGACGTGTAGGCGATGGCGTCGCCGGCGGCGTCCCAGCTCGGGAAGTTGTTGATCGAGCGGTTCGCGGTGGCGGGTCGCTGATTGCCTCCATCGGCGTCCATCACGTAGATCTCGGTGTTGCCGGAGCGGTCGGAGACGAACGCGATCTCGGTACTCGACACGCCGCGCACACCGGTGAACTCCTCCACCACGTCGTCCGCGATGCGCCTGGCGATCACCTTCGGGTCCGCATCGGCGGCCTGCCGGTAGCGCTTGCGCAGCAGCCTCCTACACCCTGCCGTGTCCCAGATGCGGAATTCGACGCTGAAGCGCGACGCGCTGACGCTGAGCTCCCCCTGGATGAGGGCGTCGGCGCCGATCTGGCCCCAGTCGGAGCACACCACGTCGAACTCGTCGTCGAGCGAACCGGTCGCTTCGGGGCCGAGGAAGGCCTTCGGGTCGAGCACGCGAAACACATTCGAGAACTCGAGCGCGGAGCCGAGGGCCTGCCGGAAGGCCTCCGCCCGCTGCGGGTCCGGCACGGCGGAGCCATCGGCAAAGCGCTGCACGGCGGCGCGGAAGGTCTCCGCGGAGCCGGGGGTCACCACCACGGCCGGCGGCGGCTGGGCGCGGGCCGGGGCGGCCGGCAGGCCGGCGGCGAGTGCCAGCGCCGCGGCCAGGCCGGTGGCGATCGACGCACAGCGCATCAGTAGCTGTCCTCGGGGAGGAACACGAACGGCCACTCGTCGGCCCGGGGCGGCGGGGGCAGCGGACTCGCCTTCTGGATGGCCCGCACCACGCCCTCGTCGTACCAGGGATTGCCGGAGCGGCGCACGATGCGGGGCTCTCCGACCACCTCCCCTTGCGCGTCCAGTCGCACGATCACGTGGGTCTCCAGCGGCTGGGTGCGGAAGCCCGGCGGCACCACCCAGGCCCTGCGCACGTGAATCTTGGTCTTGCGGATCCAGGCCGCGACCTCCGGGGAGACCAGTACGCCGGGCCCGCCCGCCGCCGCCGCGGCCGCCGCCTGGGCGGGCTCTTCGGCGGCCTGTTCACCCAGCTCGTTGCGAAGCTGCGCCAGCACGTCCGTGTACTCCCTCTCGGTCGGCTGCGCCGGCTCTGGCCGCGGGGGCGGCGGCTTGCGCACCGGCTCGGGCTCCTCGCGCCTGGACTCCAGCGGCGTCGGCTCCTTCGGCAACACGATCTTCTTCGGCACCGGCGGGGCCGGCGCCGCGCGCCGGGGCGCCGGGGCCCGGGCCGGAGACGGGGCCGCGACCAGCTCCACCGTGATCACACCCGGCAGGGGCGCCACGCCCGGGAGGGGCGCGACCACCATGAGCACGGACAGGACGACGTGGGCCAGCGCCGAGCCGACGAGCAGCTGGCGGAACTCGCGCCGCCGGATGTCCGCGATCTGCAGGACTTCACTCACGCCTCCCACCCTGCCCGGCGGCGGCTACGCCTCCGGCTCCGTCACCATGCCGAGCTTGGTCGCCCCGGCCTCGCGCGCCGCGGCCAGCGCCTTCACCACCATCCCGTAGGGTGCCTGCTTATCGGCACGCAGGAAGATCTCCTTCGTGTCCCGCCCCTCGAAGATGGCCTGGAGCTTCTCGCTCAGCTCCTCCAGCGGGATCTGCTTGCGCGCCAGGTAGTACGTCCCGTCCTTCTTGACGGTAAGAACCAGCGGCTCGTCGCGCATGCGCAGCGGCTGCGTCGTGGTCTCCGGGAGATCGACATCGACACCCTGCTGCATCATGGGCGCCGTCACCATGAAGATGATGAGCAACACGAGCATCACGTCCACGAAGGGCGTGACGTTGATCTCGGAGAGCGGCCTCTGCGCCGAGCCGGTGCGCGCCGCCGGCACCGCCCTAACCCCGGGCGGCGCGGGGCGTCTTCTGGTGCCCGCCCGCGAGGCGTCGCAGGTCGCCCTCGAACTCGGCCGCGAACAGGTCGATCGACGCGCCCAGGCCGCGGAGGTCGCCGACGAAGCGGTTGTAGAAGACCGTGGCGGGGATCGCCGCGAACAGGCCCACGGCGGTGGCGATCAGCGCCTCCGCGATGCCCGGTGCCACCACCGCGAGGCTGGCCGAGCCGGTGCGCCCGATGCCCTGGAAGGCGTTGATGATGCCGATCACCGTGCCGAACAGGCCGATGAACGGGGCGGCGCTGCCCGTGGTCGCGAGGAAGGAAAGCCCCTTCTCCAGGCGCAGCCCCTCCCGCGAGACCGTCCAGGCGATGTGGCGGGCCAGCGCGTCGACGTGAGCGTCGTCGAGCGCTTCGGCCGCGGGCTTGCCGCTGAAACGCGCCATGCGGTTCATCTCCCCGTAGGCCTCCAGGAAGGTAGTCGCCAGCGGGCTCCGATCGAGATCACGCGCCGCCTCGTAGGCGGCGTCCAGGGAGCCCTCGTGATAGACCTCGAGGAAGGCCTCGCTATCCTGCCGCGCGCGCTTCATGTCCCGCCATTTGAAGGCGATCGTGGACCACGACAGCACGGAGAGCAGGACGAGCAGGAGGATGACGAGCTGGACGATCCAGCTCGCCTGCCAGATCAGGCTAAGCGCATCGAGGCTCGCGAGGCGTCCCCCCATCGCCGCCCCGACGATGATGCAGCCCATTTGTGTTCGCCCGCTGTTAAAACGCGCGGAGTCTAGGTAACGCCCTACACGAGAGCAAGGAACCGCGCGGGAGACAAGGAGAAACCATGCGAGTCGCCGTGGAGGGGAAGGATCCGGCCCAGGTCGCCGTCGACCTCCTCGCGCTGCCCCTGGCGCGGCGCGGGGCCACCTCGTGGCGCCTTGCCCCGCGGGCAGCGGCGATCGACCGGGCGATCGGCGGCCGCATCTCCGCGGTCCTGGCCAGCGGGGACTTCCACGGGAAACGCGGAGAGACGCTGCTCGTCTATCCGAATGGAGAGATCCGGGCCCGGCGCCTCCTGCTCCTGGGGCTCGGAGACGAAGGGGACGCCGACGCCGAGGCGCTGCGCTGCGCCGCCGGCACGGCGGTGGGCCAGGCGGCGGGGCGCCGCGCGTCCAGCGTCGCGCTCGCGGTCCCCGGCCTGCGCCGGCTGCGCGCGCCGGCCGTCGCGCAGGCGCTGGCGGAGGGCGCCGTGCTGGCGGGGTACCGCTTCGACCGCTATCGCGGCAGCCGCGAAGACGAGCCGGGAAAGGTGACCTCGATCACCCTGCTCTTCGAGCGGGCCCCCGACCTCCGCTCCGCGCGCGCCGCCGCGCGCACGGGCGCGACGATCGCCGAGTGCCAGAACCTCGCCCGCCAGCTCTCCAACGAGCCGGCGAACGCCCTGCCCCCCGCAGCCCTGGCGCGCGCGGCGCAGCGGGTGGCCCGCGAGGTGGGCCTGCGCGCTCGCGTCTTCGACCTCCGAGAGCTCAAGCGCCGCAAGATGGGCGCGATCCTGGCGGTGGGACAGGGCAGCGCCAACCCCCCGCGCCTGATCGTGCTCGAGCACAACGCGCCGGCCGGCGGCAAGAAGCGCCCCGGCGGCCGCCCGCCGACCGTGTGCCTGGTGGGCAAGGGCATCACCTTCGACTCCGGGGGCATCTCGATCAAGCCGTCGGCGGGCATGGACGAGATGAAGCACGACATGTCGGGCGCGGCGGCCGTGATCGGCGCGCTGCGGGCCTGCGCGCTGCTGCGCCTCCCGCTGCACGTGGTGGGCGTGGTGGCGGCGGCGGAGAACATGCCCGGCGCCAGCGCCTACCGCCCCGGGGACGTGGTGACCTCCATGTCCCAGAAAACCATCGAGATCCTGAATACCGACGCCGAGGGGCGCGTCGTACTGAGTGACGCCCTGCACTACGCGTGCACGGAGTTCGAGCCGGAGGCGATGGTGGATCTCGCCACGCTCACGGGGGCCTGCGTGGTGGCACTGGGGAAATGGGCGACGGGCCTGTTCGGCAACAACGAGCGCCTGATCGAGCTCGTGCGGCGCTCGGGCGAGGCCACGGCCGAGCGGGCCTGGCCGCTGCCGCTCTGGGAGGAGCACCGCAAGGCGGTCCGCAGCGAGGTGGCGGACATCAAGAACACCAGCGGCCGCGAGGCGTCGTCCTCGACGGCGGCGGCCTTCCTCGCCCACTTCGTGGGGAGCGTCCCCTGGGTGCACCTGGACATCGCGGGGACGGGCTGGACCAGCAAACCGGGCCCCTACCAACCCCGGGGAGCGACCGGCGTGGGCGTGCGGCTGCTGGTCGAGATGCTGCGCAACTGGCGCTCGGGCAGCGTTTGACGCGTCTACGGGTGCCGCCTACGCTCCCCCGCCGTTCCGGGAACACGCCGAGGAGAGCATGGAGAGCGTGAAGTCCGCGATGTCCCGAAAGACCCGAATCCTCGCGACCCTGAGCCTCGCCACCGCCCTGGCGGCCTGGCTGGCTCCGGGCGCCGCGGTCGCAGGCGACGCCGCCGCGGGCAAGGTCCTCTTCGAAACCAACTGCTCCACCTGCCACGGGATGACGGGCAAGGGCGACGGCCCCGTCGGCGCGGCGCTCGACCCGCGGCCCCGCGACCTGTCGAAGGGCGAGTTCAAGTTCGACACCGACGACAACGGCACGCCCGGGACGGACGCCGACCTCAAGAACGTCATCCAGAAGGGCGGAGCGGCGTTCGGCGGCTCGCCGCTGATGGCGCCATGGCCCACGCTCTCGGACACCGACGTCGAGAACGTGATCGCCTACATCCGCAGCCTGAAGAAATAGCGCGCGAACCCTTCTGCTACCGTCCACCCCCCAGCCCAGATTGGGGAGTCGGACGTGAGTTCCCGCGATTCGTCCTCCCGCTCGGGGGCGCCCCTCCCGCGCGACGCGAAGCCGGCCCCTCCCGCGCGACGCCGTGGCGAGCGCGCGGCAGAACCCGTCGATGCGCTGACGCGCTACATGGCGGAGCTGCGCCGTCATGCGCCCATCTCACGCGAGGAGGAGCACGCCCTCGCGGTGCGCTGGGTCGAGGAGGGCGACGTCGACGCCGCGCGCCAGCTGGTGCTCGCGAACCTGCGACTGGTGGTGAAGATCGCCATGGAGTAACGGCGCGCCTGGACCAATCTCCTCGACCTGATCCAGGACGGCAACGTCGGTCTGATGGAGGCGGTGCGCCGCTTCGACCCGTACCAGGGCGTCAAGCTCTCCTCCTACGCCGTGTACTGGATCCGCGCCTACATCCTCAAGTACATCCTGGACAACTTCCGCATCGTCCGGCTGGGCAGGACGCGCGCCCAGCGCAAGCTCTTCTTCC
>JAZFWH010000016.1:0-7911 GCA_036482635.1 Myxococcota bacterium | reverse complement strand
TTGCGGAGCGCCCGGCGCACCGGCACGTGGCGGCCGCTCTCCAGGTCGAGGTACGCCTCCTCGTAGGCGAGGCTGCCGCGCCGCCACGCGTAGAACGCGCCGGCCAGCGCCGCGGCGACCGACGCGTTGGTGAAGAGCAGCTGCGGCGCGCTCGCGGTGGCGGCCGCGCAGCCGGCAGCGGTGGGCAGCCGGTCGGCGGGCCGGGCGATCTCGGGGTGGAAGGCACTGATCGGGTTGGTCACGTCGCGGCCGTCCGCGCGCAGGTAGACCTGCACGTTGCCGAAGGTGCCGGTCTTCTCGCCCTCCACGCCGTCGTTTCCACCCGAGAAGAGCGCCACGTCCCGCAGCCGGGCGCAGCGGCGCTCGACGACGCGGCGGGTGGCGTGGTTGTCCGGCAGGCAGAAGACGACGTCGCGCTCGCGCAGCAGCCAGGGCGCGCGCTGGGGCGTCAGGTAGTGGGGCACGGGCAGCAGCGTCACGCGGTCGCCGTAGGCGGCGGCCAGCTCTTCGGCGAGCACGTTGGCCTTGGGACCGAGGCGGTCGAACCACATGCGCGCCCGGTTGTGCTCCTCGAAGTGGTCGCCGTCGACGGCCAGCACGGTGGCGTCGGCCTCTTCGTGGTAGAGGAAGGGCACGAGCAGCCGCAGCACGAGTCCCCCCACGCCGCCCAGGCCGATCACCACGTAGCGCCGCGCGTGCTCAGGCCGCATCGCCGCCGCCCGCGACGCCGATCAGCGGCGCGTTCGCCAGCCGCGGGTCGTCCGCGGTGTCCGCGTTCCAGGAGCCGAGGTCGCGCCAGCGCGTCTCCTCGAAGCGCACGCGCTCCATCCACTCGCGGCGCGCGGGGCGGTCGGGCACCTCGCAATCGGGCAGCACGCGCTCCGGGTCGAGCGGGAAGCGGCGCCCGTTGACCACGAAGGCGGCGCTGCGCGAGAGCGCGCGCCGACCGAAGTGCCCGTAGACCACGTGCAGGCCGTCGCCCCGGAAGCGCTCGTCGTCGCAGTCCACGCCGCTCGAGTAGGCGGAGAACTCGGCGTGGCTGTGGACGGTGCCGAAGGGCAGGAAGCCCTCGGGGCGCGGAACGGATCCGTAGTCGAGCCGCAGGTAGGCGCGCAGCTTCCCGGTGTAGTCCCGGTAGCCGGGGATGCGCTGGGGCGGCACGTCCACGCGGTACTCGCGCGTCTCCGGCTGGTAGAAGAACAGCGCGATGGCCTCGCCCGCCCAGCGCCGGTTCACCTCGTGAAAGAACGCCAGCACGTCCTCGACGATCCCGGCCGGCAGCGGCGGGAACTTCATCCAGAGTCGCTCCTCCGACGGCTGCAACCCGGGCACGTCGCGGGTCACCTGGGTGACCGCGTGATAGAGCGGCGTGTCCTTCACCTGGAAGACGCCGTTCGAGGCGACCTCGTAGTAGAGGCGGCCGGGCGGCGTTTGCTCCGGCGCGTCCTTGAGCACGATCGGGAACTTCACGATTTCCTCCGGGCCGCCGCGGCGCGGGTCACGAGCCCCGCCAGCTGCTCGGCGGTCGGCTCCCCGCAGAGCGGCCGCTCCACGTGGTCGAGCATGGTGGCGAGCTCGGCGCTCGCCGTGGTGCCCGCGGGCTTCCAGGGCACGTCGAGTGCGAAACAGCGGTTCTCGCGCGTGGCCTGCTCCCAGGCGTCCAGGGAGGCGACCCGCGGGTCGAGGTCGCGCATCGACGCCCAGTAGGAGTTTCCCTCGTGGGCGTCGGCGCTGCGGTTGAAGGCCGCGTTGAAGACGTGGTCGACCACGCCCCCGACCGTGCTCGCCAGGCTCCCGTTCCGCTGCGGCGGCAGGTGCTGGAGGCACACCCAGCAGCGCTGGTGGTAGGCGAGCGCCACGTTGGCCATGTTCGGGAGCAGCAGCTCCTGGCTCTCCGCCGACTCGAGCGGCGCGCGGCGGTAGTAGAGCTGCTGCCAGCCGCTGGGTCGGCCCCGCCGCAGCACCAGCAGCAGCACCACGTACGGGAAGGCCAGGAAGCACTCGCGGTACTTCGTGCCCCGCCCGAAGTGCCCCTTCGAGTCGTCCTCGATCCAGCGCACCGTGCGCGCCTGGGGCGGGACCTCGACCGCGACGCCGACGCAGTCGCCGCGCGGCCGGAAGATCCGCACCCCGCTCGGCAGGATCAGGTCCGGCCACGCGGCGCCGGCCCGGGCGACGCTCGCCACGAAGTCGGCCAGCGTCGCCCGAGCCAGCGTCTTGCGCCGCAGCGTCACGGTGACTTCCGTCCCCGCGATGCGCAGCTCGGGATCCCCGATCACGCGCGGGCCCCCTTCTCGCCCGCGGGCCGGGCGAACTCCAGCACGTCGCCGGCTGCGAGCCGGTGGTTCGCGTCGCTGGCGTTGCCGTTCACCAGGGCCGCCACCGCCGGCGCGATGTTGAGGGGCGCGCTCAGCATCCGATACGCGTCGCCCACGGTCATCTCGGCCAGGTCGAAGCTGTCGGCCGTCGCCCCCCAGATGACCTGGACGCCGCTGCCCGCGCCCCCGTTCTCCTGCGGGCGCTGGGCCTCGTACTCCGGGGGGGCCTCGGGCTCGCCCGGGCGCCGTCGTCGTCGCATCCGCTCCATGGGTTCCTCCTGGTTCGCGCGCATTCACGCCGCGCGCAGGCGGCTGAAGGCGCCGAGCTGCCGCTCCGGCGGCACCTCGACGCGGGTGATCTCGTTGGCGCGGGGCAGCGAAAGCGTGCGCCGCGCGACGGACACGGCCGAGAGCTTGCGGGCCTCGTCGGCCAACGCCTGGTCGAGCGCGAGGGTCACGTCGTCCACCCTGAGGCGCGCGCCGCCCTCGAGCTGCCGCCGGGCCGCGGCCTTCTTCGCGCGCTCCACGCTGCTCGCGAGCAGTGCGCCCGAGACGAGCTGCGGGGCGCGCACCTCCTCCTGGGCGCCGTCGGCAAAGGTGACCCGCACGATCGCGCCGGCGCCGCCGGCGGGAGCGAACAGGAAGCTCGTCGCCGCGACCACCGCCGCCTCGGCGGGCTCCGCGCCGGCGTCGTCCCAGGGCAGATCCGGCGCGAGCAGCAGCTTCAGGATCTGGCGGGTGGCCTCGCGGTTGGGGCGCGAGATCTCGACGATGCGGTCGCCGAAGCGCCCCTGGCGGACCATCGCCTCGTCGATCAGCTCGAGCCGGTTGGTCGCGCCGATCACGAACACGTTGTCCGCCGCGGCGAGGCCGTTGATCTCCGCGAGCAGCGTGCCCATCACCCGGTCGTCGACGTCGTGGGCGAGGCTCGTGCCGCGGGCGCCGAAGTGGTCGAGCTCGTCGAAGAACATCACGACCAGGCCCGGGGCCGCGCGCGCGGTGTCGAAGAGCGAGTGGATGCGCGCCTCCGTCTGCCCGTAGTACTGCCCGCGCAGCGATCCCGGCGGCACGTCCATGAAGCGCGTCTCGGGCGCCACGTCGGCCAGGTGCCGAGCGATGGCGCTGGCGAGAAGCGTCTTGCCGACGCCGGGCGGCCCCACCAGCGTCATGCCGCGCATCAGCTTCATGCGGTAGTCGTCGACGAGCTCCGGGTGGAAGAGGTGCAGGTCGAGCTCCACGCGGACCTCGTCGATCACGTGGTCCAGCCCCGCGATGTCCTCGAAGCGGGTGGGGGGCGGGGTCTTCAGCAGGTAGCTGTTGTGCTCTCGCCTCGGCAGGCGCTCGAGCACGCAGGGGAACTCACCGGCGTACAGGATGCGGTCGCCGACCTCGATCTCCCGCGCGAGGTCCGGCGCACACAGCACCAGGGTGTCCTCGTCACCCTCCCCGCGCACCACGAGGCGCTCGTCCAGCTGCTCGGCGACGACGCCGACCCGCCCGAGCCGCGGGCCCTCCGCGCCGCGAGAGACCGCGAGGCCGGTGTTCGGGTCGAGCCAGACCTCGTCCCCGGCCCGCAGCGTCTGCTTCGCCAGCTCGGGCAGCATGCCCACGATCTGGCGACCGCCGCGCACCACCACGTCGAGCCGTCCGCCGTCCAGCGGGCGCAGCACCGTGCCCGGCTGGAGCGGCGGCAGCAGCGCTTCCTCCAGCTGCTTGGTCGCCTTCGCGGCTTCGGCCCGGGCCTTCGCCTGGCCGACCTTCGCCTTCGCCAGCTGGCGCCCCAGGCTGTGGCGCTCGTTCAAGAAGTGTTTCGCGGCGACGAACAGCGCCCCCGGGTCGCGCTTCGCGAGCTCGCGGAGCACGCGGTCCTCGGCCTGCTCGTCACGCGGCTCCCCGGCCAGGAGCAGCAGCGGGTTGTCCTCGGGCATCTAACCGTCCTCCTCGTCCAAAAACGCCCCGTCGCGGGCGCTCCACACGCCCGCCCCCGATCCCTCGACGCGGAACGGCCTCTCGACCACGCGCGCATCGCGCCAGCCGTAGAGGCGAAAGCCCGGCCGCTGCGCCGGCAGGTGGCCCACTTTGCCGCCGACCAGGGCGACCATCGCCGGGCTGCCGAACGCGCTGGTGTGGACCTCCAGGTCCAACTCCGAGAAGAAGACCCAGTTCACCTTGCACTCGGGATTGTCCCGGCATCCCGCGCAGGGGTTGTGGTTGTGGTGCCAGCCCACGGGACGCACGCCGTCTCCGCGGGCCTCGGCCGCCCGCCGCGCCGAGACGAACGAGCCCGGGTCGAAGGCGAAGTGCACGTTCGAGCGACCCCCGCGCCCGGCCGCGAGCGGCAGCGCGTCGACGATCCGCAGCTCCAGCGCCTGCCGCGCGCTGTCGTGGGCCAGCCGCCCGAGCAGGAGCTCGGCGCCCTCGGTCTCGCCCGACGCGCGCACGCGATCATGGAGCTTGCGGAGAACGCCGGCCTCGAAGCGAACCTCGAAGCCGCCGCGCGGCACCTGCGGCAGCGCCTCCGGCTCCCAAGGAAACGGCGCGCGCGTGGTGCGCGCACGGGGTCGCGCCGCGTCCGCGTCTTCCTCCCGCGCCACGACCTGCCACTGCACCTTCTCGCCGTCGCTGATTTTCTTTTCGCGCAGCAGCCGCTGGACGAGCGCGCGGGCCTGCACGGCGAAGACCTCGCGGTCGTAGTGCCGGGTCGGCACGCCTTCGAGGCGGAGCGAGAGCGCCGCGACCGAGGGGCGCTGCGCCTCGTGCCACGTGGGCGTGAGACGCAGCGCCGGGAGCTGGCCGTCGTTGGCCAGGTGCCCGGCCTGGACGCCGCGGAAGAGCGCGTCCTCGACGCACATCGACACGCTCGCATCCGCGGTACCCGCGAGCGCGCCGTCGGCGCGTCGCACCTCGATCGCGAACGTGCAGGCCCCCTCGGTCACCTCTCGCTCCCCTTGCTCGCTCGCCTACCCGCAGCCCGCGCTGACTTCGGGCACGAGCTCGATCTCGGAGTCGCTCGCGATTCCGAGCTCGTCGACCGTGCCCGCCGGGTCCAGCTCCACGCCGCGGAAGACCGCCTTGAACAGGCCGCCGAGCGGCAGGCCGAGCTGTTGCACGGCCTCGCTCACGACCTGTCCGATCGTGGAGCTGCGCGGCACCTGGTCCAGGTGCGCCGTGCGGGCGCCCTCCCAGTCGCTGAGGCGCAGGTCGACGAACTCGACCGTGCTCTGCATGGGTGCACTCATTGCTCTCTCCTCTCTCCCTCCGGCGTCAGGCCGGCAGGTCTCCAGCGCGGGGTGCCCGCGCGTCGAGATAGATCCGGGCGACGGCCGCGTGCGAGAGCGCCCGGAGCGCGCGGCGCGTCGCCGCGTGGGCGCCCGCCACCGCCTCGACGGCGGCGGGCAGGGCGCGCTCGAGCGCCACCCCCGGCGAGGCGACGGCGTCCCAGGTGAGGCGCGCCGTGCCGTCGTCGTCCGCCGCCACGCCGATGCGGGCCAGCCGCAGGCGGGCGTTCGCCTCCAGGGCGAAGTGCACCAGCGCCGCGCGCGTCTCGAGGCCCGTGGCCGGGACCGCGCTGCGCACGAAGGCGCGCGCGGTGCCGGCCCGCGCCTCCACCACGATGCGCGCGCTGGTCCCGAACGCCGTGGCGTGGACGTGGAAGCCGTCAGCCCCCCGCGGCTCCCACGCCCACGCCCTCGGCAGCTCGGCGAGTCCGGCCGCAACCTCCTCGGCGTCCACAGCCTCCACGTCCGCGACCGGACCGCCGTCTCCCGCGAGCCACGCGCCGGCCCGCTCGAGCGCGCTCCGCGCCAGCGCCTCGGTGTCGACGCCGCGGGCGCGCAGCAGCTCCGCGCGCAGCTCCGCGCCGCCGCCGGCCGCCGCCGCGAGCTTGACGGGCGCCAGCAGCTCCGGCTGGCGGGCGAGGGCGGTCTCGGGCGCAAGCCCGGGGCAGCCGAGCGTGGCCACCAGCATCCCGCCCTCGGGCTGCACGCGCACTCCAGCGCCGGCCTGCGCGCGCAGCCCGGCCCGGGAGAGCGCCGACCTCGCGAACCGGGTGGGCGTCACCGCGCGCCCTCCTCGCGGCGCGCCGCCGCGACGCGCACCCTCGCGGCGACCGGCCGCTGCCACAGCGGCTCGGCCCGCAGCGCGCGCACGCGGTCGGGGTGGCGCCGGAAGAACTCCGCCGCGTGGGGATCCCAGGGGCTGTCGCTGGCGAAGACGCGCCCGGAGCAGATCCGGTGGAGGTGCTCCAGCAGCGGGCGCAGCCGCGTGCCGGGGCTGAAGCGCGGCCCGAGGCACACGCTGCCGCCCGGTCCCAGGTTCGGGTGGGCGATCGACGCGTGGACGCGCGCGACGCGCAGCTGGAGCGAGCCGTCCGTGCAGCTGCAGTAGTCGTCGGGGAAGTCGAGGCTGAAGGGCAGCGGCAGCCCGCTGACCCGCAGCGCGCCCTCGGGCCCGCGCTCGAAGTGCTCGACTCCGCTCAGCAGGCCGTGGTAGCGGCCCGGGGGCTCTCCACTCATCGGATCGGCGACCAGGCGCACGACGGCGCTCTCCTCGCGGATCCGGGCTGCGTCCTCGGACACGCGCTTGCGGAAGGCACGGATCACGGGCGCGTTCACGCCTCCTCCTCCGGGGGCAGCAGGTAGTGGACGTCCTCGCGCCCGGCGGCCCGGGCGACCACCAGGTCCCCGGGCGGCAGGCCGAGCGCGCTCCACCCGACGCCGTCGAGCCGGCGCGCCTGCGCGGCGGTGAGCCGGTCGACCAGCGCGCGGGGCAGCATCTCGGCCGTCGTGTCGCAGCCGCAGCGCACCTCGTCGTCGCGCACCGCTTCGCGGCGCTTCACCAGCGCGCGGGTCGCGCCGCAGAGGGGGCAGACGAGCCCGTGGGCGAGCGACCGGCCGGGAAAGACCAGCGCCTCGGGCGGGGCGCCGAGATCGCCGGCGGCGCGCTCGAGCAGCGCGGCCGGCGTCCGGCACTCCACGCGCCGCAGCGCCGCGAGGCGCCGGTGCGGGAAGACGCAGCGCGGCCCCCGCGCCAGCGCGACGCCGCGGGCGCGCGGCATCCCGGAGCCCGCGATCTGGAGCTGGTGTCCGACCAGGTCTTCGCCCTCGCCGAGCAGCGCCTGGATCGCCCAGGCCATCTGGTGGCCCGCCACGACGGCGCCGAAGGGCGAGGCCGTGAGCGTCGGCGGCGTGTCCGGGAGCCCCGGGGCGCGCCACGACGCGCAGCCGGCCCCGCGCCCCTCGGCCGCGATCGCGGCCAGCCGCGCGCCGTCGAGCTGACAGCCGTAGCAGGGGCCGTCGGCGTCGTACGGCCGGAACCAGGTGACGGTGCCGAGCAGGCGCTCCCCGGAGCCGTCGACGGCGGCGTCGATCCAGTCGATACCCAGGAGCTGGGCGATCCGGTTCACGGTGAGGCGGCTGGCGCGGCCGTCGAGGCCGGTCAGCAGCACGTCGCAGTCCGCGAAGACGCCGAGCCCCAGGTCCTCGACGCGCGCCGGCAGCGCCCGCACCGGGCACGACGGATTCAGCGCCGCCATCTGCCGCGCGCGCACGTGGGCCTTCGGCTCGCCCACGGCCCCGGCGGGCAGCATCTGATT
>JAZFWH010000015.1:0-2044 GCA_036482635.1 Myxococcota bacterium | reverse complement strand
GAACATGCGGAGTATCAGGCGGTTCGCCGGTACTTGCCGCCGCCCTACCAGGACGTCTTGGACTTTGCCTACTACTCGGGCTGGCGGAAGCGGGAGATCCTCGAGCTGCGGTGGAGCGAGGTCGACGCGGCGGGCGGCGTGGTGCGCTTGTCGCCCGAGCGCTCGAAGACGCGGGTCGGGCGCGTGCTGCCGATCTCGGCGCCGATCCGCGCGGTGCTGGCGCGGCGCCGGGCCCACCGGCGGGGGCTGGATCCCCTGGTCTTTCGCCGCGATGCGGTGACGGTCCGGACGTGGCGCACCGCGTGGCCGCTCGCGTGTCGGCGGGCGGGGGTGCCGGGGCGCCTGTTGCACGACTGTCGCCGCACCGCCGCCCGCAATCTGGTCCGGGCCGGGGTCCACGAACGGGTCGCGATGCAGCTGACCGGCCATCGGTCTCGGGCCATCTTTGACCGCTACAACATCGTGCAGGAAGCGGAGTTGCACCACGCGAGTGCCCGGCTGTGTGCGTACCTGTCGGCGCGGCCGCCGGCGCCGCCCGTCACGCTCGGCGTGGTGGCCGGCTCATGAGCGCGGCCCGTGGCCCCAGACCCGTGTCGGCCCCGGCGCCCGACCGCACCCTGGAGGAACGCCTCTACGCGGCGCACGATCACCTCGCCTTGCTCGTCGACGTGTTCGCCCTGCACGGGCTGGCTCCGGACGACGAGCGCGGGCGGCTGTCGGCGGCGGGGAGCCGCGCCCTCGGGTGGGTCTGCCGGCAGGCCCAACAGGACCTGCGCGCGACGCTCGACGGCCTGCCGAGCGAGCTGCTGAACTGGACGGCGAGCCCCCGGCGGTGACCCGGAGGGCGTACCGAGTGCCGGGTGCACGATGAGGGAGACGGAGCCAGGCCAGGATCGTCCCCCGCGTCTCCGGATTGCGTTTGGGCCGACCACGTCGCCGGCGCTGCCCGCCGCCATTCGGGCGGCGCAGGCGGTGCCGGGCTACCACGTGGAGGCCGCGGGACGGCGCGTGCGCCATGTGGTCGACACGCCCCTGCCCTTTGCGGACCCCGCCACGTGGCAGCGCCTGCGGGTGGTGATCGACACCGTCGGGCGGTGGACGGCCTCGGTGATCGAGATCGGCGGGCGCCGGTGCTGGCCCCTCTGGCGCGGCGTCCACGACGTGGAGGCGGTGCTCACCTGTTTCCACCGGCGGCCGGCGGGCGCGCGGGGCGCGGACTACTGCCGGGGCACGCCCACGCCGACGGCCGACGCGACCACCTGGGGCTGCCGCTTCGTGCGCGGGGTCGACCTGGAGGCCTGGGGCCAGAGCCACGCCCCCTGGTATCACTTCGGCCAGTTGACCGCCGACCACACCCGCTTCGTCGTCGACAAGCGGGCGATCACCGAGACCTTGCACCACGTGTCCCGCGACCGGGCGTGTCGCTGGTGTCCCGCCTTCGCGTGGCCGGCGGTCGACGCCGTGGTAGCCGCGCTGCCGGACGACGTCGCGGTCTCGCCGGACAGTGGCTATGCCCTGCGCTACGGGGAGCGCGATCCCGCCAGGCCCGTGGGCATCACCCGCATGGACCCGGATCGGGACCTGGCCGTGTCGGTCCGTGTGCCCCTGGAGGGAGAGGACGAGGACGCGGCCGTCCCGCGGCACGTCCCCACCGTGCGCTATGCCGACGTGGCGGGCCAAGCGGCCGCGGTCCAGGCGGTCCGGGACGTGTGCGAGCTGCCGCTGACCCACGGGGCGTACTTCGCCGCGCTCGGCCTCGCCCCCCCGCGCGGCGTGATCCTCTACGGGCCGCCCGGCAATGGCAAGACGTTACTGGCACAGGCGGTGGCGACCGAAACCGCGGCGCACCTGGAGATCGTCAGTGGGCCGGAGATCCTCTCCCAGTGGGTGGGGGGGAGTGAGGCGCAGCTCCGGCAGGTCTTCGCACGGGCCCGCGCGCACCACCCGGCGGTCATTCTCATTGATGAACTGGACGCGCTCGCGAGCCGGCGCGACGGGGCCGGTCCGCCCCATCACGCGCAGCTGGTCGCCCAGCTCCTCGTGC
>JAZFWH010000014.1:0-5610 GCA_036482635.1 Myxococcota bacterium | reverse complement strand
GATGCCGCCCACTGCATCGGGCAGGTCGTGCTGGAGGCCGGTTCGTGAGCGCTGGGAGCTGGCCGCTCAGCGACGCGGCCGCGATGCGAGAGCTCGATCGCCACACCATCGAGACGCTCGGCGTGCGGGGCGATCTGCTGATGGAGAACGCAGGCCGGACGGTTGCCGAGGTCGCGCTGCGCGCGGTCGGCGCGGGCTCGGCGGTCGTGGTGTGCGGCACGGGCAACAACGGGGGCGACGGATTCGTCGCCGCGCGCCATCTCCACATGCTGGGCATCCCGGTGCGCGCCGCTCTGCTGGGCGAAGCCAGTGCGCTGCGCGGCGACGCGGCCGCGAACCTGGAGCGCGCGCAGCGGGTCGGCGTTCCCATCGAGGGCGGCCGCTGGCGCGCGCCCTCGGCCGGTGTGCTGGTGGACGCGGTCTTCGGCACCGGCCTCACCCGCGACGTCGAGGGTGAGGCGGCGGCCAGCATCCGGCGCATCAACGCCAGCCGCGAGGCGCGGCCGCAGGGGCTGCGCGTGGTCGCCGTGGACCTGCCCTCCGGCGTCGACTCCGACAGCGGAAGGCGCCTGGGCGTCGCCGTCCGCGCGGACACCACGGTGACCTTCGGCCTGCCGAAGCTCGGCCTGGCCCTCGAACCCGGGCGTTCCCTGGCCGGGCGGGTGATCGTCGCCCGCATCGGGATCGTCGACTCGGCGCCGGGCGTGCAGGTCGCCGCCGAGCTGTGGACCCGCGGCGGGGCGGGTTCGCGCCTGCCGGTGCGCCCCGCCGACGGACACAAGGGCACCTTCGGCCACGCGCTGATCGTGGCCGGCTCCGAAGGCAAGACGGGCGCGGCCGCACTGGCGGCCGCAGGAGCGGCCCGGGCCGGGGCGGGACTCGTGACCATCGCCTGTCCGGCGGGCCTCAACGACATCCTCGAGATCAAGTGCACCGAAGCGATGACCGCCCCCGTCCCGGACACCAGCGAACGCGCTCTGGCGGCCAGCGCCGAGGACGCGCTCGCGGCCCTCGCCGCCGAGCGCGACGCGGTGGGGCTGGGCCCGGGCGTGGGACGCGGCGCGGAGACGCTCAAGCTGGTGCGCGCCCTGGTGGCGCGCATCGACGCGCCGCTCGCGATCGATGCGGACGCACTGTTCGCCTTCGCCGGCGAGCCGGAGCTGCTGGCGGGCCGCTCCGCCCCCACGGTGCTGACGCCGCATCCGGGGGAGGCGGCGACACTGTTGGGAGTCAGCGCGGCCGACGTGAACCGGGATCGAGTCGCCGCGGCGCGGCGCCTGGCGCAGCTGACCGATGCGGTCGTTCTGCTGAAGGGCGCGGCGACCGTCACGGCGTCACCCGCGGGCCGCCTGGTCGTGAATCCCAGCGGTGGCCCGGCGCTCGCCAGCGGCGGGACGGGCGACGTCCTGCTCGGCGTGCTGACCGGGCTGCTGGCCCAGGGCGTCGAAGCCACCGAGGCGGCCGGGCTGGCGGCCTTCGTGCACGGTCACGCCGCGGACCGCATCGCCCGCGGCACCGGCCCCTCGGGCCTGTTGGCGACCCAGCTGGCGGACGCGATCCCCGCGGCCGCGGACGCGCTGCGCGCGGAGGCGGAAGGCGCGCGCGACCCCCTGCAGGCGGGCCTTGCAGTTCGCTTCCCCGAGCCCTGAGGCGACGCGTGCAGCGGCGCGCGGCCTGGCGTCGGCGCTGGACGAGCGGGGCCTGGTCGTGGCCCTGATCGGCCCGCTGGGCGCGGGCAAGACGGTCTTCGCCCAGGGGCTGGCGGAGGGCCTCGGCGTCGATCCGGCGCAGGTCGCGAGTCCGTCGTTCGTGATCGCGAGCGAGTACCCGCTGGCGGGCGGCCGCCGCCTGGCCCACGTCGACCTCTACCGAGTCGGGAGTCGCGACGAGCTCGACGCGACCGGCTTCCTCGATCTGCTCGAGCCGGGGGCGGTCGTCGCCGTCGAATGGGCCGACCGGGTGCCGGACGCGCTGCCCGCCGAGCGCCTCGAGGTGCGCATCGAGCGACCGGATCCGCGGGGCGCACCGACCCAGCGCGTGGTAAACGCGGTAGCTTGGGGAAGCGTCGCCGAGGCGGCCCTGGCGCGCTGGCGCGAGGTGCTGGCCGCGTCGGCGCTGCTGGCACCGGCCGGCTGAGGCGAGGGACGGGCGGAGTGGGCAAGCTGATCGTCCAGAAATTCGGCGGCACGAGCGTCGCGGGCGCCGAGCAGATCCGGAACGTCGCGCGCCGTGTGGTCGACACGGTGAAGGCGGGGCATCGCGTCGCCGTGATCGTCTCCGCGATGGGCACGGATACCGATCAACTCGCCGCGATCGCCCGGGAGATCGGCGGCGAGGAGCCGGACCCGCGCGAATACGACGTCCTGCTCTCCAGCGGCGAACAGAAGACGATCGCGCTGCTGGCCATGGCGATCCAGCGGCTGGGTCAGCGGGCGCAATCGTTCACGGGCGCCCAGATCGGCATGCGTACCGACGCCGCGCACACGCGAGCGCGCATCTCCAGCATCGACAGCCGCCGCCTGCTGGACCTGCTCGAAGCGGGGGCGGTCGCGGTGATTGCCGGCTTCCAGGGCATCGACGGAGACGGCAACATCACGACGCTGGGACGCGGCGGGTCGGACACGACGGCGGTCGCCGTCGCCGCGGCCTTGAGCGCCGACGCCTGTGAGATCTACACCGACGTCGCGGGCGTGTTCACGGCGGATCCCAAGCTCGTCCCGGCCGCGCGCAAGCTGGAGCGCGTGTCCTACAGCGAGATGATCGAGATGGCGAGCCTCGGTGCGCGCGTCCTCCAGATCCGCGCCGTGCGTTTCGCCAGCCGCTACGGGGTCCCGCTCTGTGTCCGTTCGTCGTTCGAGCCCGGTCCGGGAACCTGGGTGGTCCGCGAGGAGGAGGTGATGGAACGTCTGGCCGTCTCCGGCGTCACGTACAACCACGACGAGGCCAAGATCCGCGTGCGGGGTGTGAAGGATCAGCCCGGGATCGCCGCGCAAATCTTCTCGCCGCTCAGCGAGGCCGGGATCGTCGTCGACATGATCATCCAGAACCTCTCCCAGGACGGGAGCACCGACCTCACCTTCACGGTGGGCAAGCACGACTACCGCGCCGCGCTCAAGCTGGCGCAGGGCACCGGCACGGAGATCGGAGCGGCCGAGGTGGACGGCGACGAGGACATCGCCAAGGTGTCGATTGTGGGGCTGGGCATGAAGGACCACGCCGGCGTCGCGTCGCGCATGTTCCGGGTGCTGGCCGACGAGGGCATCAACATCCAGATGATCTCGACCAGCGAGATCAAGGTGTCGGTGGTGATCGAGGAGAAGTACACAGAGCGGGCGGTGCGGGCGCTGCACGCCGCGTTCGTCGAGGCCGGAGCTGCGCAGCCGGTGCCCGAGACGTAAGGGTACGGGGGGTGGGAACGGTGCAGGGCCGGGCTCGCTGGGCGGCGCAGGCGGGCCTCGCGTTGAGCGCTGCGCTGCTGGGGCTGGCGCTCCCCGGCAGCGGCGTCCCGGCGCCGTCCTGTCCCGAACCGGGGGCGCTACCCGCCGACCCGGGCGGACCGCCCCCGGTTGCCTGCCGGGGCCGGGAGCGGGGCCTTCCGGCCCTGCGCGGTCCGGCGCGCCGGGTCTTCGGCCTTCCCATCGATGCGAACCGCGCCGATCCCGCCACCTTGGAGACGCTGCCCGGGATCGGTCCGGTCCGCGCCCGCGCCATCGTGCGCGAGCGGGCGCGGCGGCCGTTCTCGAGCGTCGCCGACCTGGCGCGCGTTCGCGGGGTGGGACCGCACACGCTGGGCCGCCTCGCCCCCTGGCTCACGGTGGGGCACCGTCCGGGCGAGAAGCGGGAGCCAGATGACGCTCGTTGAACGCCTGCAGCACGGCCGGCACGCGCTGAGCCGCTTCGTCCGCGAGGACCTCTGGAACTCGCCGGACGACCCGCGCTCGGCCGCCGGCCGCGCGCTTCGCTTCGTGCAGTTCGGCGCGATGATCGGCGAGGGCTTCGTGCGCGACCGCCTGATGCTGCGCGCCAGCGCGCTCGCCTACTTCACCGTGCTGGCGTTGATTCCGCTGGTGGCGATCGCCGTCTCCCTGGTGAGCGCGCTGGGTGTGCAGCTGAACCTTTCCCAGCTCGTGGTGGAACGGATCGCCGCTGGCGCTCCGGGCGCGCAACAGTACATCCTGGAGCTGATCGAGAAGGCCAACTTTGGCGGGCTCGGGACGCTGGGGGCGGCAGCCCTGTTCATCACGACGATCTTCGGCGTGAGCAACGTGGAGCGCGCGCTCAACAGCATCTGGGGTGTGAAGCAGGAGCGCAGCTGGGCGCGGCGCCTGCCCGACTACCTGGCGGTCCTGGTCGTGGCCCCGCTGCTGCTCGGAACCGCCCTGTCACTCAGCACCACGCTGCAGAGCCAGTGGCTCTTCCAGCGACTGCTCGAGGTAGAACTGTTCGCGACCCTATCCGACCTGGGCCTGCGCCACGCGCCCACCGTCATGCTGTGTCTGGCCTTCGCCTTCCTCTACTGGTTCCTGCCGAACACGCGGGTGCGCCTGTCGTCGGCGCTGCTGGGCGGCGCGGTGGCCGGCGTCGCCGTGATGGCCGCCCAGTCCCTCTACCTGGACTTCAGCATCGGCGTGGCGCGTTACAACGCCCTGTTCGGCGGGTTCGCCGCCCTGCCGCTGCTGTTCGTCTGGATCTACGTCTTCTGGGCGGTGACCCTGTTCGGGGCCGAGGTGGCCTTCGCCCACCAGAACCTGGCGCTCTACCGGCGGGAGGTGCGGGGGCGCCCGCCCGGCGCCGCCGACCGCGAGGCGATCGGTCTGCGCATCGCCCTGGAAGCGGCGCGCGCCTTCCGGGACGGGGCGCCCGCCCTCTCGGCAGACTGGCTCGCCGACGCCATGAGCGTGCCGGTGCGGACGGTGCGCGACGTGCTCGCCCCGCTCGAGGAGGCCGGAATCGTCGCGGAGCGCGCGGAGCTGGAACTCGGGGGCAGCTTCCAGCTCGGCCGCCCCGCCGAGCGCGTGCAGGTCAGCCAGGTGCTCGCCGCCCTGCGCGGCTCCAGGGAGGAGCTGGCGGGCGACACGCGGGTCGCCGGGTCCGTGGAGCACGTGATCGCCGAGATCGAGGAGGGGGCGGAGAAGGGGGCGGCGGGTCGCACGCTGGCCGACCTGCTGGCGGATCTCCCCCCGGACGAGGCGGGGCAAGCGAGCGAAGCGAGCGCGCAGCGCGGCGCAGCCTAGCGGAGGCGGGCCCCCGCGAGCTGAGCGAGCGAAGCGAGCGCGCCGCGAGGCGCAGCCTAGCGGAGGCGGGCCCCCGCGAGCTGAGCGAGCGAAGCGAGCGCGCAACGAGGCGAAGCCGAGCGGAGGCGGGCCCCCGCGGAGCCGGGTTGACCCCTCCGGGGCCGGCGGGTAGCGTCGCAGCGCGCCTCGCGCGGCTCCGCCATGCGCATTTACCTGGACCACAACGCCACCACTCCCTTGCGCGACGAAGTGATCGCCGCCATGGCCGAGGCGATGCGCGAGAGCTTCGGCAACCCGTCCAGCGTGCACGCTGAGGGGGCCGCGGCGCGCGCCCTGGTGGAGCGCGCGCGCGGGCGCGTCGCCAGCCTGCTCGGCG
>JAZFWH010000013.1:0-17590 GCA_036482635.1 Myxococcota bacterium | reverse complement strand
CCGCTGATGATGAGCACCAGCCACTGGTTCGCGGACCAGCCGTCCCCGTTCACGATCTCCTCGATCACCGCGCGCAGATCCGGCGTCTGCTGAGCCGGGCCCACCGCCCCCGGGCTGCTCCACCCCGGCGGATTCCACGACACCGAGGCCGACGTCCGCGCCCGCGACGACACGTTCCCGGCCGACCTCGTGAAGGGCGATGCGTTGCCCACCGCCTCCCCCTCGATCACCAGCGACGTCGCCACCGAGTTCGCCTCGTCCACCTGGAACTGCACGTGCGCGTGCTGGATCTGCGCCCCCTTCGGAATCTCGATCGGGCCGAAGCGCAGACCCACCGTCTGGTCCCCATTGTCGAACACCAGCTCCAGATCGCTGCTGTTCAGGTACATCGACCCCGATGCCCGCTCCTCCACGTCATCCGCGTCCGACGCGATCCGAACCTCGATCGCGTGGGCGCCCAACCCCCCGGTCGTCGTGAACTCGAAGATCTCCGACCAGGGTCCGGCCCCGAACGCGTTGTTTCCGGCGACCCGCCAGTAGTAGGTCGTGGCCCGCGCCAGGACTCCAGAGTCGAGCGAGAGGCTCGTCGCAGCCACCGTCGAATCGAGCGCGAGCGACGCGAAGCCCGGATCCGTCGCGACCTGGACGTCGAAGCTGTCGGCGCTGCCGACCCAGCTCAGCGTGGGCGTGAGCGTTACAGCGCGGGCGCCATCGAGCGGATTCGCGAGGGCCGGAGCTGCGGGCACCGGACCGCCGACCGAGGTGCCCTCGAACGCGCCGAGATCGGGCGCTGCGCCGAGATACTCCGACGGATCGAGGTCCAGGACCGTCAGGCCCTGCCAGACGTAGAAGTCGGTCCCCGCATCGATCGCCGGGCTCCCGGCCGACAGCTTCAGGTCCGCATCGAGCAGCGGGTTCGCCGCGATCGTGGTGGCGGCGTCCACGTTCGAACCGATGTGGTCCGTGCCGTTGCCGTGGAACAGGTTGAAGGCGGCCACCGAGCTCCCGTCCACGTTCTTGAGGGCGAGCGCCGGGTGGTCGACGAAGATGTTGTTGAGCAGGACCGCATTGTCCCCGCCGGTCATGCCGTGATCGTTGCCCTTGAAGGTGTTGCCGATGACGTTGATGGTCTCCAGGATGCTCGCGGCCTCGTAGTTCTCGCTCGTATTGGCGCCGCCCATCAGCCCCAGGCCGGCCTGGAGGTTGTCATGGATTGCGTTGTAGCTGATCTCGAAGAAGCGATCCGTCACGCCGCCGTAGTCGATCAGCTGGATCCCATCCTCTCCGTTGCCGTAGATCGAGTTGTGGCGGATGATGTAGTCGAGCGTCGGCCCCGCGTAATCCTGGAGCCGGATCTCGATGCCGTCGTCGCCATTGTTGCGAATCGTGTTGAACTCGATCACGATGTCGACGGCGTCGTCCAGATCGATCCCGTCGTCACTGTTGTCCTCGAAGACGTTGTAGCGACAGAGCCCTCCGCTTCCGTCTTCGTAGTCGACACCGTCGGCCATCCACCGGATCCGATTGCGCAGCAGGTCGAACTTCGCCCACGGAGCGATCCCGTCGTCGGCGTTCTGGATCGTGAACCCGGTGATGGTGGCCCCGTCCTCGGCACCTTTGGGAATCGCGATGGCCGCGGCGCCCCCTCCCCCATCGAGGATCGTCGTGTCGATGTAGGACTCGTCCCCCGTCGTGAGGAACCACGAGGCCAGCGTGACGGCCTTGGTGACGCTCAGGTTCTCCTGGTACGTCCCGGGAGCCACGAGGATCAGGTCGCCGCTGTTGGCAGCGTCGAGTGCGGCCTGGATCGACGCGTAGTTGGCGGGCACCTCGAGAGTGGCCCCCTGCGCGGCGACCACGGCGAAGCTGGCCGTCGCCTCGTTGCTCTCGAGCGCGCCGTCGTTGGCCCGGTAGCTGAAGCTGTCGGAGACCGTCGCACTGCCGTCGTGGGTGTACGTGAAGGAGCCGTCGGGGTCGAGGCTCAGGGCGCCGCTGGAGACGTCGCGCGCGAGGTTCGCGGTGAGGGAGGCACCGTCGTTGGCCAGCACACCCGGGGCGTCCAGCATCAGGGTCGCGCCCTCCGCGACGACGTAGGGGCCGTCGTCGACTGCGATGGGCGGTGGGCCGGGAGGGCTCAGGCTGCTCTCCACGAAGAAGCTGTCCACGACGTTTCCGTCGATGTCCTTGAAGTAGAAATAAGCAAGATTCGGAATTCCCTGATGGTTGAAGACACCGAACAGGGCGCCGAAATTGGCGCCCTGATTCTGGGTGTAGATGCTGGCCCACTCGCCCTGGCAGCCGTAGGGAGGTGTCGCGGGCAGACAGCGCTCCTGGTCGCGGATGCTCGCCCCCCCGAGACCCGAGACGAATGCGAAGGTCCGCCCCTCGTCTGCTGGGGTGCCGGGGTTGTCCTCTACCAACACCAGGGGGTTGGCGGAGCTCGCGACCGTCTGTGTCTCGGCGTCGCTCAGGAGGTGCGTGCGGGAGTACGAGTGCTCGTGCCCGGTTGCGATGATCGCGCCGCCCCGCCTCGATTCCTCGTACACGCCCCAGCCGGTCGAGTCGCCCTTCCCGCCGACCTGCATGTTGCGCATGTTCTTGTGCCAGCTGCTGATCCGCCAGATGGAGTCGTTCGCCACCAGCTGGTCGCGGATGTAGAGATCGTGGTAGCCATCACCCGCGCCGAAGATGCCGGGAGCCGTCAACACGAAGAAGATGCCTGCGTACTCGAAGGAGGACTGGACGCCCAGGTCGCCGTGCCAGGGAATCCCCACGCGGTTCATGCGCGCCTCGAGCTGCTCCCGATAGCCCCCGGCGCCGTAGAAGCTGGCTTCGTCGTGGTTTCCGCTGGAAGCGAAGTAGGGAAAGTCGGGGCCCAGGAAGCTCGTAATGAGGGAGTCCCAAGCCAAGGGATCGTCGTCGTAATCGAAGTCCCCGCTGTGGACGACGGCGTCCGCCTGCTCGTTGGCGATCAGGGACAGGACGGCTTCGGCGTTGCCGCCCTTGCCCTGATCGGCGATGAACGTGATCTTGAAGTTTGGCGGTGTCGCGTTGCTCTGGCTTCGGACCGGCAGGGCGATCGTGACGGCGGCGCAGAGGCCGAGCGCGCAGCTCGCGATTCGAAGCGCCGCCCGCGCACTCCCCCGGCCGATTCGCCGCACGCTCATCGGCTCCTTCGAGTGAGCAAAAGACAAGATTACGCTTCGAAGAACGATGAACGTGAAGGAACTCAGCTCAGGATCTGATTCTTTTGCAGCCAGCGGAGGCGAATCACCCCGAGTTGAACCCCACGCACTCGCGTCGCGATGACACGAACCTCGGCGATTGCTTCTCCGTTGATGTTGAATCGGACCGGAGCAGGTCAAACGCGGTTTGTGAGGATTCTCGGAGTCAGATCGGGGTGCGATTTTTGAGACGGCGTATTATTCCGACCTTCAGCCGCCGCTTTCCGCCGCACGCTCGCGGCACCGAGCCGCTGAACGGGACCCCATCCCGGGGCGAAGGAAGAAGCGCCTTCACCGCGGGGTCCTCGGTCATTTCGCGATACGGGATGTGCGCCAGGTAGGCATGCCCGCGCCCTTTCGCTCCATCAGGCGTTGGAAGGGGCGGGCGAGCTGAGACGAGCCTAGAACTCGGGGCCTGGCCGGGCGCAGCGCCTCTCAGGCAGCCGAAAACTCGCGCTCGTCCACCTGCACCGCGCGGCCGCAGAACTCCGAGCTCTCCATCTCCGCCATCAACTCGGGATCGGTGGAAAAAGCCAGCGAGCGGCCGCCGCTATCGAGATCGCACAGGGCGATGGCGCGGGATGGCCCGGCGTGATCGTGAACCACCGTGTAGCCGGCGACCCGCGCCCGGCCCCGCGCGCCGGCGACCACGTCGACGGCCCGCCACTGGGTCGCCACCTGGGCGCTGACGTCGGCGTAGGCGAAGGGAGCGGTCGGCTCGGACGACGACCACAGACTCACACCCTGCTTGGTGAGCACCGCGCTCACGGCGGTCACCAGGCCCCGACTGCCGGGATCGGCCCGCAGCACCTGCGCCATCTTCGCGACGGCCTGGAGCACGAAGTTGTTGAGCGGCCCGCCCGCGAAGGCCATTCCCCCGGTCACCGTCAGCGGCCGCTCGGCCGACAGCCCCAGCTCCCGCAGCTGCACCTGGACCGCTGCGGGAAAGCAGCTGTACAGCTCGAGGTGGGTCACGTCCGCCAGCGAGAGCCCCGCCTGGGACAACGCGCGTTGCGCCGCCAGTGCGAAGCCGGGACAGCTGGCCGGATCCGCCCGCTCGGCCAAGGTCAGCGCGCAATTCGACTCGGCGACCGCCAGCGGATAGACGAGACGCGACTCGTCGAGGCCCAGGCTGCGCACCACCCCGAGAGCGCACAAGATCAGGCCCGCCGCCTGATCGACGTTCCACTGTGAGTTCAGGAGCACCGTGTACGGATACGCGAGCATGCGGTTGCCGTCGGAGAGGTCGAGGATCTGTTCGGCACTGACGGCGTCGCGGCGCCAGGCGTCGGGATTGCGGCTGGCCACGCGGCTCATCCCCGCCCAAAGGGTGGCCATCCGCCGCGCGTGCGCCTCGGGAGTGCTCTGCGCGGCGTGCCGCAGCGCCGTCTCGACCATCGCGTACTGGCGGACCGGCCGCGTCAGCTCCAGCTCGATCTCGAGCGGATGCATGATGGCGCGGTCGGGAGCCAGCTCCTCGTCCGGCGCCACCGCCTCGGGCTGGCGCGTCAAGCGCTCCTCGACGCCGCGCTTGCGGGCGGTCAGCGAGCGCCACTTCGCCTCGCCCCCCGCCACCAGCACGACGTCGCAGCGACTCTCCAGGATGTCGCGCGCGGCGCCGCCCAGCAGGGCTGTCTGGAGCACCCCGATCTGTGCCAGCTGCGTGCGCGCCGAGCCGGCCCCCAGCGCGTCTGCGATGATCCGGGCCGGATCGCGGTAGGGCCAGATGCCGCGGGGCACGCGGATCGAGTCGGCCCGGCGCAGCAGGGCCGGGCACTCCGCGTCGTCCGCCGCCCGCAGCAGCGCCTCGACCATCAGGGCGACCGGCTCGCGCGCCTGGTTCGGGTCGTCGCCTCGCTGCATGGCCGTGCCCACGCCGACCAGCACCGGAGTTCGGGGATCCAAGCGGATTCCTCTCGGAGCGGCCCGCGGGCCGCGCGGTGCTTGTCTGGACACAGCCTGCGGGCCTAGGTACCGGCCGCGTAGGCGGCGTCCAGCAGGTCGATCGGGTGCACCACGCGGGCGCGCAGCCCGGCGCGCTCCAGGCCCGCGCGCAGCTGCATCAGGCAGCCGGGGTTGCCCGTGGCGACGACGTCGGGGTCGACCGCGGCGAGCGAGCGCAGCTTGCGCTCGAGCACGGCTCCCGACATCTCGCGGTGGGTCAGGTTGTAGATGCCCGCCGCGCCGCAGCAGCTGGTCGGATCGTCGTGGGACAGCAGCGAGATGCCCGGGATCTGCGCCAGCAGGCGGCGCGGCGCCTGGGCGACGCGCTGGCCGTGGACCAGGTGGCAGGGGTCGTCGTAGCAGACGCGGGCCTCGACCCGGCCGCGCGGAGGGCGGAGCCCGACCTCGTCGAGAAACTCGGCCACGTCCCGCACGCTCGCGGCGAACGCCTCCCCCTCGCCGGGAAGCCACGCTCCGGCCTCGCGCATGGCGGCCCCGCAGCCGGCCGAGTTGACCACCACGACGTCGGCGCCGGCCGCTGCGAAGGCGGAGAGGTTGCGCCGGGCGAGCGTGTGCGCGAACTCGATGTCGCCGGCGTGCGCGTGCAACGCGCCGCAGCAGCCCTGCTCGCGGGGCACCACGACCTCGAAGCCGTTGCGGGCCAGCACGCGCGCGGTGGCGGCGTTGGTGGCGCCAAACAGCTCCGGCATGACACAGCCCACGAACAGCGCCACGCGACCGCGGCGCTCCCCCTCGGCGGGAATCCGCTCGGGCAGGCGGGCGCGCTCGCGCCGTGGCGGGACGGACGGCAGCAGCGCGTGGGTCTCGCGCAGGCCGCGGGGCAACAGCCGCAGCGCGAGCCGGTCGAGGCGCAGACGCTGCACCAGCGCCAGCAGGTCGACGGCCAGGCGCAGCCGGCGTCGCCGCGCCACGACACCGCGCAGCGCCAGGCGTTCGAGCCGCCTCGCCCAGGGCGAGCGCAGACCGGCCGCGTCGACCTCGGCGCGCGTGAGCTCCAGCATCGCGCCGAACTGGACGCCGGACGGGCAGGCCGTCTCGCAGGCGCGACAGCCCAGACACAGGTAGGCCTCGTCGGCCATGGTCTCGGCCAGGGGCACGCTCCCCTGTGCCACCCCGCGCATCAAGTAGATTCGCCCGCGGGGCGACGACACCTCGCGGCCGGTCTCGCGGTAGGTCGGGCAGACGGGCAGGCACAGGCCGCAGTGAACGCAGTCCAGCGACTTCTCGTAGATCTCGCGCCAGCGCGGGCTCGACTGCCCGGCCGAGTCCGCCATCAGATGCCGCCCGCGAAGCGGCCCGGGTTGAGCACGCCGTCGGGGTCGAAACGCGACTTGAGCGCCCGGATCAGCGCCAGCGACCCCGAGACGTCCCCGAACACGTCGCGCCCCGCCTTCGCCAGGGCCGGCGCCGCCTCGCACAGGTAGCTGCCCGCGCCGTCGCCCGCGGCGCGCGCGGCGCGGCGAAAGATCGCGTCCACCTCCGCGCCGTCCCCCGGGTCGGAGACCGCGAAGCCCGCGTAGACCAGACCGAGGCCCGGGTAGGCCAGCAGGCGCGCGCCGGCCGCGCGCAGCCCGCCCAGGGTGCGGGGGAGTCGCGAGGGCAGCGCTGCCACGCGAAAGCGCAGACCCGCCGCGCCGGGCATCTGCCCCTGGAGTTCGCGCACGCCGTCGAGCGTCGCCGCGTCCACCTCGCGCGCCCCGAGCCGGCGCTCGAGCCAGGCCGCGTCGTGCTCGACGCTGGCCGCGTCCCCCGCCAGCTCGACGACGACGCGAAACGCGGCGACGCCTTCCTCGTCCGCGCGCTCGGGACGGTCGACGATCGCCGCGGCCCGGGCGGCCGGGCGCCGCGCCGCCAGCAGTCCGCTCTCGGCGGCCTCGGCCACGCCCGACACGTACGCCTCGAAGGTCGCCACCCGCTCGGGCAGCGGCCGCAGGCGCAGCCAGGCGGCCTCGATCACCCCCAGCGTCCCCAGGGAGCCGGTGTAGAGCTTGTTGAGGTCGTAGCCGGTGACGTTCTTGACGACGCGACCACCGCAGCGCGCGCGCTCGCCCGACGCCAGCGCCACCTCGAGACCCAAAACCAGGTCGCGCGGCAGCCCGAAGCCCTGGGCCCGGGGTCCCACAGCGGCCGTCGCCAACGCGCCGCCGACGCTGGCGCGGGCGCCGGGCGGATCCAGCGGCAGCTCCCAGCCGCCCGCGTTCAGCTCTGCGCGCGCGTCCGCCAACGCCGTGCCGGCGCGCAGCTGGCACACGCCCTCGGACGGATCGAACTCCACCACCCCGGCCAGGCGCTCGGTGGACAGCAGCACGTCGGCGCGGCTCGGACGGTTCCCCAGGCCCAGGCGGGTGCCGCCGCCCCGCACGATCGCGGCCAGCCCGCAGCGCCCCAGCGCTGCGAGGGCGCGACGCAGCGCAGCGCCGTCGCGCGGGCGCAGGGTCGCGCTCAGCCTCGCGCCCTCCAGCTCGAGGGGCGGATGGGGCTCCAGCGCGTCGTCGCCCACGGCCCCGGCCAACACCTCCAGCTGCTGCGGGGAGATCATTCGTCGAAGGGCACGCGGTCGTAGCCCCGCGCCTTGGGGTTGGCCTCGACGCAGAAGCGCGTCGCGGGGAGGACTTTGCCGGGGTTGCACACGCCGTCGGGGTTGAACGCGTCGCGCAACCGGCGCATCGCACCCAGGTCGCTCTCGTCGAAGAGCAGACCCATGTAGTCGCGCTTCTCGGCGCCGATGCCGTGCTCGCCGGTGATCACGCCGCCGGCCTCGACGCACAGCTTCAGGATCTCTTCCCCCGCGGCCAGCACCCTCTCGAGCTCGTCAGCGTCGCGCCGGTCGAAGGAGATGTTCGGATGCAGGTTGCCGTCGCCGGCGTGGAAGACGTTGGAGAGCTTCAGGCCGTAACGGTCGCCGACCGCGCACACCTGCTCGATTACCTGGGGCAACACGGCCCGCGGCACCACGGCGTCGTGGACGTACAGGTCCGGCGCCAGGCGACCCATCGCACCGAAGGCGCCCTTGCGGGCCCGCCAGAAGCGCGCGCGCTCCTCGTCGTCTCGGGCGACTTCGACGCGGCTGGCGCCCTCGCGCGCGGCAATCTCTCGCGCGCGCTCCACCTGGGCGGGCAGCGCCACCGCGGCGCCGTCGAGCTCGATGATCAGCACCGCGCCCGCGTCCGTCGGAAGCCCGGCCGCGTAGACGCTGGCCTCCACGGCGGCGATGGTGCGGCGGTCGATGATCTCGAGGGCGGCGGGCACCATTCCGGCGCGAATGATTCCCGTCACCGCGCGGCAGGCCGAGACCACGTCGCCGAAGATGGCGAGCAGCGTCTCGACGCCCTCGGGCACGGGCAGCAGGCGCACGGCGGCTCGCGTGACGACGCCGAGCGTGCCTTCGCTGCCGACCACCGCACCGACCAGGTCGTAGCCCGGCTCCCATCCGGCCGCTGAGCCCAGCTCGACCACCTCGCCGTCGGGCAGCACGAGCTCGAGGGCCAGCACGTGGTTGGTGGTCGCCCCGTACTTGAGCGTGTGGGGACCGCCGGAGTTCTCGGCGATGTTGCCGCCGATCGTGCAGGCGAACTGGCTGGAGGGATCCGGCGCGTAGAGGAGACCGGCGGGCGCGGCCGCCCTGGAGAGGTCGGCGTTGATCACGCCCGGCTCGACGACCGCGTAGCGGTCCTCTGCGTTCAGCTCGACGATGCGGTCCATGCGCGAGCACTCGATCACGACGCCTCCGGGCTGGGCGGTGGCGCCGCCGGAGAGCCCGGTGCCGGCACCTCGCGGCACAAAGGAGGCGCCGAACTCCCGGCACGCCCGCACGACGCGCTGGACCTCGTCGCGCGAGCACGGCAGGACCACGGCGGCCGGGCGGACCGAGTGCAGGGTGAGGGCGTCGCACTCGTAGACGAACAGCTCCTCCGGACGGCTGAGGCAGCCGTCCCGCCCGACGATCGAGCGGAGCGCGGAAACGAGTTCCGACATCGCCTCGATTGTATTGCGTTTGACGCCGGGCGCCGGGGCGGTCGGGCCGTTCCGGGGCAGCGGCGCCCCGGCCCCAGCTCGATCAGCCGAGTCCGAGGCGCTCCAGGTCCTCCTCGCTCAGTCCGAGGTGGTGGCCGACCTCATGGCGCAGGGTGATCTGGATCTGCTCGATCAGCTCGTCGCGGTCGCGGCACAGCTTCTCCAGATTCCGCTTGTAGAGCACCACGCGGGTCACGTCCTCGGGCTGGGAGTTCACCTCTCCCTCCGTGCGCGGCACGCCCACGTAGAGCCCGAGGATCTGGGGCGAGACATTCTCGGAGCCGACGAACTCGGCCGACGGGAAGTCCTCCACCAGCACGGGGACGTCCTCGACGTAGCGGCGGATCGAGCGCGGCAGGTTGTCGAGGGCCTCGGCGGTCGCCTCGCGGAAGAGCCGCTCGTCGACCTGGGCCGGCAGTGGATAGTGGTCCGGATCCAGGGCGTTGGCCCGCCCGAAGGCCCGCTCGGCCTCCTCCTCCTCACCCAGGCGCTCGAGCACCAGCGCCAGGTGGTAGACGGCGTGGCCCGACTCGGAGTCGAGGGAGGACGCCAGCTCCAGCGGCCGGCGCGCCTCCTTGAAGCGCCCGAGCTCGAACAGGATCTGGCCTTCGAAGGCGCGGTAGATGCCCGTCTCACCCGCCACCTTGAGGGCCCGGCGCACCAGGAACAGCGCCCCCTCCAGGTCGTCCAGGTAGAAGACGGCCTTGGCCTTCAGGTAGTGGACCTCGGCCTCCTGGCCGCGGTCCAGGCGGGGCAGCTCGGACCGGCCCGCCAGCAGCTCGTCGCAGAGCTGGATCGCCTGCTCGAACTCGGTGAGGTCCTCGACCAGCAGCTCGGCGCGGTTCAAGTAGGCCGTGATGAACTTGGGGTCGGCCTGAAGCGAGCGCTCGAACTCGTGGAGCGCCTCGTCGATCTTGCCCTCGTCCCAGAGAATCTCGCCGCGCCCGTTGTGCGCCTCGGCGCCGTCGGGATGAGCTCGCAGTGCCTCGTCGAGCCACGCGAGCGCCTCGTCGGTGCGCCCGCCGTGGGAGGCCTCCATCGCGTGATCGAGACAGTCCCAGTAGCGTTCCTCGTTCTTCATGACCCGTCGCTGGAAGGTAAGGTGGGGGGTACCCAGCCGAATCCTTGGTGTGCGCCAAGCATAGCAGAACGGACCCCCCGACCTCCCCGCCACCCCCCGTCGGAACAGTCCTTCAACTATTGGATTTAAATAGTCTTTTTTAAATTTTCACGACTGGATCCCCCAGGGGGCCCAAACCCGCATCCAGCCTATCCAAACCACTGTTTTGGCAACGATTTGACGAAGCGACGCCGGTTCAGGAGGCGGCGGACGCCGAGAGCTTCTCTTCGTGGACGAGAATGCGGTGGCAATTCCCGCAGGTAATGACGCGCTCGCCCCGCCGAATCTCGATGTAGCTCTGCGGCGGGATGTCCACGCGGCAGCCCAGGCACATCTCCTCGGAGACGAGCACCACGGCGGGCCGCCTGCTCGAGGCGATCTTCGCGTAGCGAGCCAGCAGCTCGGCCTCGATCTGGGCGCACAGCGCACCGCGGCGCTCCCGCACGGCGGCGATCTCCCGGACGAGCTCCTGCTCGCGCGCGTCGAGCGCCTTCTCCTCGGCCGCGAGCTGAACCGCCGACGAGCGCGCCCCCTCCTCGGCGCTGCGCAGCGCGGCGCGGGCCGACTCGATCGCCTCCATGGCCTCGAGGATGCGGGTCTCGCAGTCGGAGATGGCCTGGCGGGCCTGGTCCATCTCGTGGAGCAGGGCCGTGTAGGCCTCGTTGCTCTTGACCTGGAACTGCTGGCCCTCGAGCCGCTGCAACAGCGACTCCTGCTCCTGCAGCGTCGCCTCGGCCTGGCGCTGGCCCGCCTCGGCGGACTCCAGCGCCGCGCGCGCGCCCGCCAGGTTCTGTTCGCTGGCGGCGCGGGCCTCGGCGATACGCGTGCGCCGCGCGGGCACAGCGCCGTTCTCTTCCTCGAGCGCCGTGAGCTCGTCGTCCACGCGCTGGAGCTCGACGAGCCTCTCCAACCCTTCGAGCACCTTGGTCCTCGTATCCCGTCGGCGAGGCGGCCAGCGAGACGGTGGTGCGGAGAGTACCCCGGAAGCCGGCCCGCCGTCTACGCGGAGCCCGGCGCTTCCGGCTGCGGAGGCGAAATCCGGTAGAACGTCGCGTAGAGCACCGGCACCATCACCATGACGACGAGGGTCCCGAAGGCTAGGCCCGCCATGATCGTGATGGCCATGGAGCGCCAGAAGACGTCCTGAAGCAGGGGCGCCATGCCGAAGACCGTCGTCGCCGCGGCGTTGAGCACCGGCCGCAGGCGCGAGACCGCGGCCTCCACCACCGCGTCGTACGGCGTCATCCGCTCGGCGAGATTCAGGTTCACCTGGTCGAGGAGCACCACCGAGTTCTTGATCATCATCCCCGACAGGCTCATCGCGCCCAGCAGCGACATGAAGCCGAACGGGATCTGGGTAACGAGCAGACCGAGCGAGATGCCGATGACGGCGAAGGGAATCACCGCGAAGATGATGAGCGGCGGGCGGAAGGCGTTGAACAGCACCACGATGATGAAGACCATGATCACCAGGCCCGGCACGAGGCCGGGGATGAGACCGCGCTGCGAGTCCCGGCTCGTCTTGTACTCCCCGTCCCACTCGAGCCGGTAGCCCGGCGGCAGCTCGATGGCCTCGAACTTCTCCACCACCGCGGCGCGCAGCTGGGGGAACGTCACGTTCCTGGGTGAGCACTGCACCGTGATGGCCCGCCGCCGGTTCCAGCGGTGGATGGTCGCATCCTCCCAGCGAACGCCGATTCCGCGCGTGACGGTCGCCATCGGCACGGCATGGGTCGAGAGGGCCGGGATCACCTGGAGCTGGTCCAACGTCGCCGCCGCGGCGACGCGTTCGTCCTCGATGCTCCTCACCACGATGGGAATCAGGTCGTCCTTCTCGCGGTAGAGGCCCACCTGGATGCCGTCGAAGGCCCGCCGCGTCGCAGAGGCGATGTCGGCACGCGTGACGTTCGACCAGCGGCCGCGCTCCTGGCTGTATTCGGGCACGAGCTTGCGGGTGCGCTGGCGCCAGTTGGTGCGCACCTCCTTGGCCAGCGGGCTCTCCTCCAGGATGGCCGCACCCTGGGCGGCGAGCCCGCGCAACACTTCGGTATCGGCGTTCCACGGCCCGCTGAAGCGCGCCTCGAACGGCCAGTCGTCCCAGGACCCGACGCCGTACTTGCGCACCCGCGTGAGCGCCTGGGAGGCGTTCTCCAGCAGCCAGGGCTCGATGTACTCGATCGCCTCCTCGACGCTCGCCAGACTTTCCGTGTTGGCGACGAGCTGCCCGTAGCTCGGGTAGGACATCTCCGGATCGACGGGAAGGTAGAAACGCGGCGGCCCCTTGCCGACGAAGGTCGCCACCTTCGTCACCTGGGGCTGCGCCATCAGCTCGCGCTCGACGACCTTCAGGCCCTCCGACGTGTCGTCGATCCGCGTGCCCTCGGGCAGCCAGTAGTCGATCATGAACTGGTGCCGGGAGGCGTCGGGGAAGAACTGCTGGGGCACGAATCCGAACCCCCAGACCGAGGCGAAGAGCAGCGCGACCATGCCGCCCAGGAACGGGACGCGGTGCGTGATCGCCCGGCGCAGCTGGCCCCGGAAACGCTGGTAGAAGCGCCCGCCGTAGGGATCGCTCCCCTCGGCGGTCTGCTCGGGCTCCGGCAGCAGCTGCATGCACATCAGCGGCGTCGCCACCTGCGAGAGCAGCCAGCTGAAGAGCAGCGAGATCGCCACCACCTGGAACAGGCTGCGGGCGTACTCCCCGGTCGACTCCGGCGACGCGAAGATCGGGTAGAAGGCCATGCTCGCCACCAGCGTGGCGCCGAGCAGCGGCACGGCTGGCTGGCCGGCGCTCTCGATGGCCGCCTGCTTGCGGTCCATCCCCTGCTGCATCCGCACCGCGATCCCGTCCGCCACCACGATGGCGTTGTCCACCATCATGCCCATGGCGATGACGAGCGCTCCCAGGGAGATGCGCTGGAGGTCGATCCCGGCCACGGCCATCACGAGGAAGGTGCCCAGGATGGCGAGCACCAGGCCGCTCAGACCGATGATCATGCCCATGCGGACGCCCATGGTGACCGCGAGCACGATCAATACGATTGCGATCGCCTGGATCAGGTTGATCATGAAGCCGTTGATCGACTCGCTCACCAGGTCCGACTGCCAGGAGATCTTGTGGACCTCGATCCCGATCGGGAAGTGGGAGACGACCTCCGCGATCTGCTCGTCGAGGACCTGCCCCACCGCGACCACGTTGGCGCCGCTCATCGGGGCCGCCGCCAGCGCGATGGAGGGCCGGCCGTCCAGGCGCATCACGTGGCTCGGCGGCTCCGCGTAGCCGGGGCTCACGCTGGCGAAGTCCCGCAGCTGGATGATCTCGCCGGTGGTGCCCAGCAGCTCGGTCGGCGAGATCTTCGCCTGCGCCTGGTCGGCATCCCCGCCCGGGCTGGCGAGCGCGGAGTCGCCGCGGAAGACGAGCTCGCCGATCTCCTCGGGCGACGTGAAGGCCCCCGACGGTGCCACGCGGAAGCGCTGGGTCTGGACGTCCACGCGTCCCCCGTCCACCACCTGGTTCTGGACGCTCAGCGTGCGCCGAAGGGCTGCCGTGGTGATGCCGAGCGCCGAGAGCTGCGCCTGGGAGACGTCCACGTAGATGCGCTTGTCGCGCACGCCCCAGAGGTCGACGCGCGCCACCCCGGGCACGACGCTCATGCTCTTGCGCAGCTCTTTCGCGTACTCCTCGAGCTCCGCGTAGCTGAAGCCCTCGCCGGTGATGGCGAGCAGGAAGCCCAGCACGAAGCCGAAGTCGTCGGCCACCATCACCGGGCCGGCGCCGGGCGGGAGCTGGTCCTCCACGTCGCGGATCTTCCTGCGCAGCACGTCCCACACCTGCGGCAGGACGTCCGCCCAGTACCTGGCGAGGATGTCGACCTTGATGACGGCGTAGCCCGGGTGCGAGTAGGAGTAGATGTTGTCGAGCTCCACCATCTCCTGGAGCTTGGTCTCGATCAGGTCGACGACCTCGAGCTCCACCTCCTCGGCGGTGGCGCCCGGGTAGGGGATGGTGATGGCGGCGGTCTTGACGGTGAACTCGGGATCCTCCAGCCAGCCGAGCTGGAAGAAGCTGAGGCTGCCGCCGGTCGCGATCAGGAAGAGGAAGAAGTAGGTGACGGCCCGCCGCTCGATGGCGAGCCCCGCGAGATTCATGGCCGGTCGCCCTCTCGCGTCACTCGACCAGCACCTGCTGGCCCTCGCGCAGGTAGGAGACGCCGGCCGTGGCGATGCGCTGGCCCGGGTCGAGGCCCCTCACGAGCATGCCGCCGCGGAGCGTGACGCGGACCGGAGTGACGGCCTTGCGGCTCACTGTCCGGGTCTCCTCGTCGATGATCCAGACGAAGCTCTGCTGCGACTCGCTCCCGTCGGGGGAGAAGAGCGCCGACTCGGGTACCTCGATCCCCTTCTCTTGCAGGTCGTCGGGAATCTCGATACGGCTCGCGGTCGCCTCGCCCGCCATGCCCGGCCTGACCTGGGCTCCGTGGAGAGCGGGGTCCATGATCAGGGTCACGGGATAGGTGCGGGTCGCCTGCGAGGCCTCGCTGCCGATCTCCTTGATCTGTGCCGGGATCTCGACGCCGGGCAGGGCGTCGAAGCGGACCACGAGCTCCAGAACGTATCGGCTCAAGTTGATCCTGTCCTCGGGAATGTTGATCACCATCTCGATCTTCGACACGTCGAGGAAGCGGATCACGGGCTGCTTGGCCCGCACGTTCTGGAAGTTGTCCACGTAGTTCTGGGCGACGACGCCGTCGAAGGGCGCCACGATGCGCGTGTCGTCCACGGCCTTCTGCCGGATCTGGACCTGGGCGTCGGCCTGGTTGAAGCGGGCCCGCGCGTCGTCGAGCTCCTGCTTGGAGACGGCCCCGGTCTTCGCGGCCTCTGCGACGCGCTCGTAGTAGGCCCTCGCGCGATCGCGCTCGGCCTGCGAGCGCAGCAGCGTGTTCTGGTAGTCACGCGGGTCGAGCTGCGCCATCACGCGGCCCCTCTCGACGAAGTCACCCACGTCGACGCTGCGCTCCTCGAGCTGTCCGGTCACCTCGAAGCCGAGATCGACCTCGAGGGTGGCCTTGGCGCGGCCGGGCCACCAGCGTTTCTGAAAACCTTCGGCGTCTGCCACCACCATGGTGCGCACGGGGCGGATCGGCTCGGGCGGAGGCTCCTCGGCGCAGGCGACAGCGAGGAAGGCGGCGATCATCCCGACCGAGATCCCGTATCTTGCACATCTCACGACGCTGCCCCCCCTCCTGCGGATCTGCGCCCCGAGCAGACCTACGGCTGCGGCGACCAGCCGCCGCCCAGTGCCCGGTAGACTCTTATCAGGTTCTGCGTCACGAAGCCGTCGCTCGCGGCCAGCTGGTCCTGCTGCTGGAACTGGGTGCGCTCGGTGTCCAGCACGTTCTGGAAGTCGGTGAGGCCGGTGCGGTAGAGCGTCTTCACCAGGCCCGTGGCCGCGACCGAGGCGACGACCGAGCGCGCCAGGGCGTCGCGGCGGTCGTTCTCCTGCACGAAGGCCACGGCCGAGTTCTCCACGTCCTCGAGAGCCCCGAGCACCGTCTGCTCGTAGTCGACCAGCGCCTGCTCGGTGAGCGCCTCCTGGGTCTGGACGTTGGCGCGCACGCGGCCCCCGTCGAAGATGTTCCAGCGGACCGCGGGGCCGAACCCGTAGGAGAAGGCGTCGCCGGTGAACCATTTGGAGAAGTCCGAGGCCTGGAGTGCGAACGTACCCACCAGCGTGAAGCGCGGGTAGAGATCGGCCTTGGCCACGCCGATCTGTGCCGTCTGGGCGGCGAGCAGACGTTCGGCCTGGCGGACGTCCGGGCGCTGGCGCAGCACGTCGGCCGGCACCCCCACCAGGATCTCGCTCGCCGGCTTCGGGATCGGCTGCGGGGGGCCCAGCTCCGCGTACAGGCTGCTGGGCGGGTCCCCGAGCAACACGCTCAGGCGATGGATCGAGGCCGCCTGCTGCGACCTGAAGGTCGGGATGAACGACTCCGTACTCGCGAGGTTCTGCTCCGCCTGGCGCACGTCGAGATCGCCCACCAGACCCGCGCGGTTGCGGTCGCGAACGAGCTGGAGCGTGCTGCGCTGGTTTCGCACGTTGAGCTCCGCCAGGCGGATGCGCTCCTGGAGTGTGCGCAGGTCGACGTAGGTGAGGCCGACCTCCGCGAACAGCGAGACCAGCACGTCGCGGTAGTCCTCGATCGAGGCCTGGAGGTCCGCCGTCGTCGACTCCACCGAGCGGCGGATGCGGCCGAACACGTCGATCTCCCAGGAGGCGTCGACACCGGTGCTCCAGATGCTCCCGGTCCGGCTGGTCGGAGGGATCGGGACGGTCTCCTCGCTGAGGCGCTGGCGCGTGTAGTCGCCGGTCCCGAGGATGCCCGGGTACCACGAGCCCCGCGCGATCCCGCGCCGCGCCCGCGCCTCGTCGATGCGCGCCACGGCCTGGTGGACGTCGAGGCTTCCCAGCGCGGCGCGATCGATCAGACTGGTGAGCAGCGGATCCTCGAGCGCCGTCCACCAGGTCTGGAGATTCGCCTCGCCCTGCGCCAGTCCCCTCATCAGGTCCATGTGCCAGAGGTTCGGGGTGTCGGCCTCGGGAGGTACGTAGTTCGGACCGACGGTGCAGCCCGCCGCCAGGACGAGGGCAAGAGCCGCGGCCAGTGCGGCGCGGAGGCGCGGTCTGAAGGGAGGAGGGCGCGTAGCCATCGGCGGCGGGTCCTACGGGAATCGCTGGAGCGTCAGCTGCATGCGTCGCCGAGCGTCATCTCAGAGGTCACCCAACGGTGTCCGAAAGGTCTGGTCGACGGGCTCCTCGAAGCAGATCTCGGTCACATCCTCGGAGCCGCCGGTGACCAGGGTGACCAGGTAGGCGGCGCAGAAGGGTGCGCTCACCAGCGTCTGGCCGAGCCCGAAGATGCGCAGGGGCACCAGGTCGAAGGCCTTGCGGCCCACCTCCTCCGCCGCGCTCGGCGTGCGCGGCGCGTAGCTGCCGGCCTCGCCGAAGCGGGCGAGCGCCCGGTAGGCGCGGTCCTGGGTGTAGCGGCCCTTCGAAGGGTAGTCCCGGATGATCTGGAGGGTGCGGGGCGTGCCGTAGCTGCCCGGAGCCTCGGGAGCCGGGCTCGGGGCCATCGCGCGCTCTTCGCCGGATACGTCGAAGCCCTCGCGGTCCGCCGGGTCGTCGGCTCCCGCCGCTGCGGCCAGCCCGACCAGCAGGGCCAGCGCCGCGGTCAGCGGAATCGAGTGGGCGCCGAAGCGACGTCGATCC
>JAZFWH010000012.1:0-12094 GCA_036482635.1 Myxococcota bacterium | reverse complement strand
GCGGCTGGGACCACCACGACTTTGTGCTGTTCAACCAGGCGAACCTGCTGACGGAGCTCAGCTCGGCGCTGGGCGCGTTCTACGACGCCACCTCGGAGCTGGGCGTGGCCGGGGACGTCACCGTGTTCACGGTCTCGGACTTCGGGCGCACGCTGTCGTCGAACGGCAACGGCAGCGATCACGCCTGGGGCGGCAACCACATCATCATGGGCGGCGGGGTCCGTGGCGGACGTGTCTACGGCCAGTATCCCGAGTCCCTGGCTCTCGGGAACCCGCGGGACCTGGGCCGCGGCCGCCTGGTGCCCACCACCGCCGCCGACCAGTACAGCGCCGAGCTGGCGCTCTGGTTCGGCATGCCGAACGACGCCAGCCTCGAGCTGGTGCTGCCCAACATCCGGCGCTTCTACGCTTCGGGCAACGCCACGCCGCCGATCGGATTCATGGGCTGAAAGCCGCCGCAGGCTCCGCTAGGCGTCGGGGAGTTCGGCGGAGACGACGCAGTTCTTGCCGGCGGCCTTCGCGCGGTAGAGGGCGTCGTCCGCACTCTGGAACAGCTGCACGCGGTCGCCGGCGAACTGGGACACGCCGACCGAGACGGTGACCCGCTTCGGGCGGTTCGTGTGGTCGAGGATCACGGAAGATTCGGCGATCGCGGTGCAGACCTTCTCGGCGAGCACGGCGGCGCCGTCGAGCTCGGTGGCCACGGCCACGATCACGAACTCCTCACCGCCGTAGCGCGCGAGCAGGTCCGTCTCGCGGATCGACTCCTTCAGGACCTGAGCCACGTGGACGAGCACCTCGTCGCCGGCCGCGTGGCCGTACTCGTCGTTCAGCTTCTTGAAGTCGTCGATGTCGAGGATCAGCAGCGACAGCGGCCCGTCGCAGCGGGCGATGCGCTTCAGCTCGCGGGTCAGCTGGTCCTGGAAGTAGCGGTGGTTGTGGAGCTTGGTGAGGCCGTCGGTCGTCGAGAGCAGCGCGAGCAGCTCGTTCGCCTTGCGGAAGGACTGATTCTGTTTCTCGAGCGCCAGCTGGATCGTCTCGTTCTCCCGGCTGGTCTTGACGAGGCGCTCCTTCATCTGGTTGAAGGCGTCGATCAGCTGCCCCACCTCGTCGTCGCGGCTCGGCCTGGGGATCTCGACGTCGAGGTTTCCCTGAGAGATCCGGCGCGCCGCGTCCGACAGGGCGGCGAGCGGACCCGCGATGGCGGTGCCGGTGCGCCGCGCGAGGAACGTGAAGAACAGGAAGATCACCACGACCGCCGCCAGGATGCGGACCAGCGCCGGGACCAGGGGCTGGAAGACCTCGTCGAGCGTCTGCTGGACGACCAGGGTCAGATCGAGCGCACCGACGGGGCGCGCGCTGCCGATCGCCGGGCGCCCGTCACCCCTTGCGAAGGGACGCAGCTCCGGGGAGTCCAGCGGCGCCAGCACCTCCGCCGGCAGCGGATCGGCGGGACCGCCCGCGAGATCGCGGGCCGCGACGATCACGCGACCCTTCCCGTCCGCGACGTAGAGGTTGCCGCTGGGCCCGAGCAGATCGGCGCGCAGCTGGCCGCCGATCCCCTCCCGGCGGAACAGGCCGTGGAGTGAGCCGGCGGCGAGCCCGTCCCCGGCCACCAACGGAACGGATGCGATCGGCGCCGGGGGCACTTCGCCGGATGCGACCTCGAGCACGCGCAGCGACAGCCCCGACACACCCGCCAGCGCGCTGCGCAGCTCGGCCCTGCGCATCACCTCGAGGAGCTCCGCCTGGGTAGAGTCCTGCACCGCGAACGCGCGGCGCAGCGCGTCGAGCTCCGGGCCGGCGCCCACGGAGGCCCGCAGGCGGCCCTCGCCATCGACCACCACCAGACTCGAGAAGGTCCGCGTGAGGCCGTGCAAGTCGGTCAGGATCGCCGTGAGGGCGGGATCGCCGGCGCCCGGGACGGGGGCCGCGCCGGCGAGACCGGCGCGGGACCAGGCCTGCAGGGATTCGCTCCGCGCCATCTGCCGGATCTCGGCCCGCCCCGCCTCGAGCCACTGTCGAATCCGCCCCACACTTCCTTCCAGGATGAGCGGATGGGTCTCGGCGAGCCGGTCCCTCAACAGGGAGTACGCCGCGTGGCCGGAGATCCCCCCCACCACCAGCGCGGCCACGCAGGTGGAGAGGGATACGAACAGCACGATCTTGCGCTTCAGGCCCTCGCGGACGAAGCGCGTCTGAGACATGGCGGATTTGGCCACGAAAGAGAGCCCCTCAGGCCCCTCCATCGACCCGCCGGGCTGGGCGCTTGATGGGTCCGCCAAGCCGCGATCCCCCCGAGGGGACGGGGTTCACTCGGCGGAGCTGCCGTGGCGCTGCTCGTGCATCGCGTGACGGAAGGCGGGGATGTCCTTGGAAGTGAGCCGGCCGTCGAGGTCCATGTCGAGGATGACGTTCCAACCGGGCGGGGGGGGGGCGTTCGAACGCAGCGTCTCGACCAGACTCCGGAAGTCCCGCTGGTCCAGTTGGCCGTCGAAGTCCACGTCCCCCTTCACGTAGATCGTGACGGTGCCGGGCGCCCAGGCGCCGGTGATGCCACCCCCGTCGCTGGCCTGGGCGTACACGAACCACTCCCCCAGCTCGAGCGGCGCGGTCAGGATGTTGGCGATCCCGGCCTCGCCGTCGAGGTTCTCGTAACCTCCCAGGATCTGCGTCTCCTTGTCGAAGACCCCATCCCTGTCGACGAAGAGGGATACGGCAACCGGGTCCCCCTCCGGGTCGGAGGCGATCCAGCTCACCGGAAACGTCTCGAAGGCGCGCTGCACCGTGAAGCCGGCCGGCGGCGGCTCGAACAGCTCGAGCTCGGGCGGCGTGTTGCCCGCGGGCTCGATGCTGAAGGTGTACGCGGGCACCTCGCCGTGGTCGAGCATGACCCGGGCGTAGTACACGCCGGCCGGCCGGTTGTTGAGCGAGATCTGCTCGAAGTTGAAGAAGCTCTCGCTGAAGGCGAGCCGCTTGCGATCCCCATCGTAGAGCCTGAGATCCAGATCGCCGAAGGTGCTCTGGAACGGGGATTCGACGCGGACGTAGTCCCCCGCCCCGGCCGGGTTGTTGGTCCGGAACCTGAAGTAGTCGCCGCCGTCTCCGGCCTCCATGGAGAGCCCCTCGATCACGCGAGGGGCGTTGACGAGACCGAGGTTCGGGCTCCCCGGAGCGCCCTCCTCGCCCGCATCGGCCTGGTCGAACGAATCGTTGTCTTCGTAAGCGTCCGGCTCGGCGGGGGGCGGCGGCCCGATCGCGACGCGGACGCGGGACACGTTGTTCGTCTCGTCTTCCTCCAGGATGCGGTTCTCGGGATCGACCTCGGCCTCCAGCCAGTAGGTTCCGTCGTCGACCTCCGTGATGTCGATCGACTGGCCGGGAATCGACAGGTGGTAGAGGTCCCCCCAACCCGGGCTGATGCCCTGCTTTTTGTGCCCGCAGCTCGTGTAACCCGGTCGGCTGGGAAAGTTGGGGTGGGAGGCGTCGTAGACGAAGAGGTCGACCAGGCAGAAGCTCGTCTTGTCGCCCCCGGCCACCAGCTCGCCCACACCGCCGTCGTCGGTGATCTCGCGCAGGCGGTAGGCCGCCCACTCATTGAAGTGGATGTGGTCGTGCCGCCTGTGGAAGGAGAAGGTGCCGGCCTCCCGCCCCCACCAGGTTCCGTCGGAGCGGTAGATGCGCTGGTTGACCTTCTCGCGCCCGTCGACGACGACGTTCCGAGGCAGGATTTCCAGCGGCCCGGCGCCGATGTTCGGAGTCGCGCTCGAGAGCCGCAACAAGATCCTGCCCGGGCGCGTCGTCTCGTCGAGCGCGGTCTCGAAGAGACGCTCGCGAACCGTGATCACGTCGGGCAGCAGGTCCACGACCTGGGCGCCAGCGACCGCGGGAGACAGCAGGGCAAAAGCCAGGAGCACAGCAACGAGCATGTCGGCACCTCGGCCGGCGCGGGCCTAATCCGTGGAAGCGTCCTCGAGTCCGAGCGCCGCGAGCTTGCGCCGCAGGGTGGAGCGGTCGATCCCCAGAAGGCGAGCCGCACGCGTGCGATTGCCGCCGCAGCGCCGCAGCGCCGTCGCGATGGCGTCGCGCTCGACGTCCTTGAGGGTCGCGCCGCCCCGAAGCAATGCCTGCGCGGAAATCTCCTGGGCGCGGGGGGTCTGCTCGAGCGACAGGTGCTCGACTCCGATCGGCCCGGGGGCGGCCAACGCGTCCGCGCTCCGCACCGCGTTGCGCAGCTCGCGGACGTTGCCCGGCCAGGTGCGATCCCGAAGTTCCGCCAACGCATCGGGTTTGATCTCGCCCGCCCGCTCTCCGAGGAAGTGGGAGACGAGCAGCGGAACGTCCTCCTCGCGCTCCCTCAGGGCGGGCAACCGGATCTCGAAGCCGCGCAGGCGGTAGTAGAGGTCCTCCCTCAGGACCCCCGTATCGATCATCTCGCGGGGATCGTGGTTCGTCGTGGCGATGAACCGCACCGAGACGTGGCGGACGTCGGCGGCACCCACGGGGCGCACCTCGCCGTCGTCCAGCACCCGCAGCAGCTTGGCCTGGTGCGGCAGGCTCAGGCTCTCCAGCTCGTCCAGAAGGAGCACGCCGCCGTCGGCGCGCTCCAGCAGGCCCAGGTGATCCCGGTCGGCACCCGTGAAGGCCCCCCGGCGGTGCCCGAAGAACTGGCTCTCGAACAGATCCGGCGGCGTCGCGGCGCAGTTGTGCGCCACCAGAGGCCCCGGCGTCTCGGCGGAGCAGCGATGGATCGCGCGCGCCACCAGCTCCTTGCCCGTGCCGGTCTTGCCCGCGACCAGCACGTTGACGTCGTTGCGCGCGGCGAGCGCGACCTGGTGCCTCACCTCCACGATGCCCTTGCTGCTTCCAACGATCTCGGGCGCGAGGTCGCCCGCCGCCGGCGAGCCCACGCGCGCCGACAGCGCCCTCCTCACCGCCCCCCGTAGGGCCGCCAGCGAGACGGGCTTGACCAGATAGTTGAGCGCACCGAGCTGCACCGCCTCGACCACGGTGGCGATGTCCTGCTCGACGGTGACAAGAATGAAGTGGAGCTCGGGCCAGCGCTGCTTGATGCGCGACAGCAGCGCCAGGCCATTCATCTCGGGCATGCGCAGATCCGAGATCACCAGATCGGGGCGCTCGGACTCGATCGCCAGCAGGGCCTCGACGCCGTTGTGCACCGAGCGCAGCGAGCATCCCTCGTCGGCGAGCGCCAACGCCAGATACTGCGCCGCCGCGGGGTCGTCTTCGACGATCAGGATCCGGGCCGGGGTCATCGCTCAGCCCGCCTCGGCCAGACTCGCGACGCCGTGCGCGTCGTCGCGGGCCACCGGGAGCTCGACGCGGAACCGGGCGCCGCGTCCGGTCCGCGAGCTGGCGTGGAGCGCACCGCCGTGGTGTTCCAGCGACCTTCGAGCCAGGAACAGGCCGAGACCGTTTCCGTCGGGTCGGGTCGTGTAGCCGGGCTCGAAGATGCGCTCGAGCTGCCGGCGTTCGATTCCGGGACCCCGGTCCCGCACCTCGATGGCGACGGAGTCGCCCTCGCAGTGCGTCTCGACGCTCGCTGCTCCGCCGCCGGACATGGCGTGCGCCGCGTTGCACAGCAGCTCCAGCAGCACTTCGTGAACGACACCGGGGGGGATCCGGACCGGCGGCAGCGGGTCGTCGCAGCGCTGCTTCCACCGCATGGCCGGGTAGCTGCGCGACGCCTCGAGGAGGGCCTCGTCGATCACCGCCCGCAGCCGGAGGCCGCTCGCCACCGCGACCGGCTCCGCGGTCGGGCGGACCGGATCGAGCGTGAGCCGGGCGAGCACCTCGAGCTGGTGAATCGCCGTGCGCAGGCCACCGAGGGCCGCAACGTCCAGCTCGTGCACGGGCAGCCGCTTCTCGATCAGGTCCGTGAAGCCGCGCAGGCTGTGCACCGCGTTCTTCAACCCGTGGGCCAGGCGCTCGACACCCTCGCCGGCTGCCCCCTCTGCCCGGACCCCCCCCAGCTCGCGCTCGAGGGCGTGCAGCCGTTCGCCCAGCTCCGCGGTCCTCAGCGAGAGCGCGCTCTGCCGGAGCAGCCAGTGACGCGTGAGGAACGCCGTCACGGCACCGAGGCCGAGCAGGATCCCACTCTGGACGACCAGGGACGTGGTGGCGCCGGCGAATCCCAGCAGGCCCTGCTGGAGCCAGAGCGCGAGCACCGCGCCGGCGGTCACCAGGGCGCAGCCCGCCACCGCGAAGGTCGTGGCGGCCAGCAGGATCTCGAGGCCGAACGCGGGGACGAAGGGGGACTCGACACCGCCCGTCACGTACACGAGGGCCGCCCAACCGGCGACCCCGAAGGCCGGGGACAGGACGCGGAAGGCAGCGCCGACGGAGGGGCGGCTCGACAGCAGCAGGCTCAGGAAGTTCAACAGGGCGGCTGCGGCGATGACCCACAGCACGTCCGCTCCGACGCGCAGCTCGAGGCGCATCAGGTAGGTGACCAGCACCGCCACGCAGAGGGACAAGTGCCGGACGATCGCGGCGCGATCGAACCCGCCGACCCCGCCGAGGAAGGCCCTCAGCTCACGGAGGGCTGTGAGGATGTGCCGACGCGCCGAGCGCGGCAGGGAAGGCCCCACCGATCGCCTCCCCACCTCTCCCCCAACCAGCTATCTCTCACAGCTGTCGGCACAAAGTCAAGCCGACGACGATGGGCCCGAGGTTAAAGACACACGGTAGGGGGCTGCCCGGCGAGAACTCCCCCTCGTGGCGCGCTGCAAGCCCGACGGCGCCTCGTGCTAGCCTGAAAGCCGCAGCGCGCTGGGAGTCCGTCCCGGCGACCGGAGCCGCTTTGCCCGCCCGCTTCGTGTACGACCCCAGCCGAGCGGATTTCCAGGACCGGATCTACGAGATCTATCGCACGCTGCGCGACGAGCACCCGGTCTACCACAACCCGGAGCGGGGCTTCTGGGCGCTCTCGCGCTTCGACGACGTGCGCGCCGCCGCGAACGACCCACGGACGTTCTCGTCCGAGGGACACAGCATGTCGGTCGGGCTGCTCCCGCACATCCAGATGATGGACCCGCCGCGCCACGACCGCCTGCGCAATCTGGTGACGGTCGCCTTCACGCCGCGGCGGGTGAGCGCGATGGAGCCGCGCGTGCGCGAGATCGCGCGCGAGCTGATCGACGGCTTCGCCGCCGTGGGCGACTGCGATCTGCTGCGCGAGTTCGCCCGGCACCTGCCCAGCCGCGTGATCGGGGAGATGATCGGCGTGCCCCCGGAGCGGCGCGAGGCGTTCCTGCTCTGGACCGAGTCGATGGTGGAGACCCCCTCTGGAGAGGAGCACGCCGCCAACGTGCGCGAGCCGGCTACGCGCATCTACGAGGAGTTCGCCGAGCTCGCAGACGAGCGGCGGCGCCAGCGGCGCGGCGACCTGGTGAGCGCGCTGCTCGACGCCCAGATCGACGGGGAGCGGCTCAGTCAGCAGGAGCTGCTGGGGTTTTGCTTCGTGCTGATCGTGGCCGGGAACGACACCACCACCAACCTGATCGCAAACGGCGCGGCCCTGCTCGCCCGACACCCGGAGCAGAGAAGCATGCTGGTCGCCGACCCCTCGCGCATTCCCGGCGCGGTCGAGGAGATGCTGCGCTGCGAGTCGCCGGCCCAGGCCCTGCCGAGGCGTGCGACCCGCGAGGTCGAGCTTCACGGCGTGACCATTCCGGAGGGGGGAGAGGTGAAGCTCGTCTGGGGGGCGGCCAACCGCGACGAGCGCGAGTTCGAGGACCCCGAGCGCTTCGACGTCACGCGCGACGTCAAGCGTCACCTGGCTTTTGGCCAGGGCGTCCACTTCTGCCTCGGCTCCAACCTGGCGCGCCTGGAGGCGCGGGTCGCCTTCGAGGAGCTGTTGGCCCGGATCCCGGAGTACGAGCTCGCCGCCGAACCGCGTTGGGTCACATCGATCTGGGCGCGGGCACCCGCCGCGCTGCCGATCCGCTTCGCTGCCGCCTAGCGTCCCGCGCGAGTCCGCACGACGCACGGTGCCCGGCCGCGGCGTATACTCGCGGGCGCGGAGAAGCGCTGTGGCGGTCGCCGGCTTCGAAGACCTCGATTTCCACGAGTTCCATCGCCGGGAGCTGCCGCGGCGGCTCGCGGAGGGAAACGGCGCCACCGCGGCGCGCGCCGTGGCCAGGCTCGGCGGTCTGGCCTTCCGGCTGCCCGGCGGCGCGGCCTACACCTACCTGCCTCGTCGCGACGCCATCGAGATCGCGCCGGGCGACGAGGCCGCGCAGACCGTGATCGAGCTGGCCCACGACGCCTGGCAGGGCCTGGTCCACGACTACGAATCGGCGCCCGGGCTGCTGTACGCCGGACGCGTGCGCTGTCCGCGCGGGAAGGCGATGAAGCTGGTGGCGTGGGAGCCGGGTCTGCGCGCCATGTACACGGGCCGACCGGTCTTCGACCCCGCTGACGCGCACCTCGAGGACCGGCGCGGGCGGCCGCTCGACGTCGAGGCGAGCTTCGCGCCCGACGCCGATCGCGAGGACATGGCCCACTTCCTGCGCACGGCGGGCTACCTGTTCGTGCGCGACGTGTTCCGGCCGGAAGAGCTGGCTGGCTTCCTCGAGGAGGCCGGCGAGCTGCGCGGCGAAGCCGTGAAGGGCGACAAGCTCTCCTGGTGGGGCAAGAATGCGCGCGGCGAGGAGGTGCTCTGCCGCGTCACGCGCGCCGGCGCCAAGCCGCGCCTGGCCGCCCTGCCCCACGACCCCCGCCTGCTCGCGCTGGTCGCCCTCGCCGACGAGACCCTGGTGCACCGCGTGAAGGGCTCCTCCGAAGAGGGCGTCACCGTCATCTACAAGAACCCCGCCATGGCCGAGGGCCTGTCGGACATCCCCTGGCACCGGGACTGCGGGATGGGCGGCCACTCGGTGATGTGCCCCGTGCTGCTCGCCTCCGTGTACCTCACGCCGGCGAACCCGGAGACCGGCGAGCTGAAGATGCTCCCCGGCTCGTGGCAGGGAACCTGCGCCACCATGGACCCGAGCAGCGAGAGCGCGCCGAAGGGGGCCTCCTTCGACGCGCGGCCGGGCGACCTCTCGCTCCACTACGGTGACGTCATGCACGCGGCGCCGCCGCCCTCGCGGCCTGACCTGGCGAGCTACCGGATCAGCGCCGTGACGGGCTTCGCCCGCCCAGGGGCCCGCAACCACCGCGGGGCCGCGACCTACAACGACGTGCTCCACCAGCGCGAGGACGGCCAGGTGGAGCACCTCTCCGTGGTGGCGGAACGAACCTGACGCGAAGGGGAGCGCGGCCCTCCGCGGGGCAGCGGACGCTCGCACTCGCGCTGGTCGCCGTGGCGTGGGCACCCGCCCGCGCCGCGGAGATCGACAGCGTGACGGGGCGCAGCGCGGAGCTCCGCGACTCCGCCAGCCGCCTGGAGGCGCGCGTCAACGACTTCCTGCGCGAGGGCGTGAAGCGCGCGAACGAGCGCGAGAAGGGCTGCGACCCGGGCGACCTCTACAAGCAGATCCGCCGAGCCATCTCCTTTCCCTTCATCGGCCACTCCATCGCCGAACGCCTGAACGCGGCCGAGGACCTGGACCGCAGGCGCGTCCCGCTGCGGGATTCCATCTACCGGGACCTGGGCATCTTCGACGCCATCAGCGTCCACCTCAAGGATCTCAGCTCGGTCGTTCGCGTCGGCGACCAGCTGGTCGGTGTCGACAAGTTCGGGCACTTCTTCGTCCAGGGCTGGAAGTACTTCGAGATCGCCTACCTGGACGGCAAGGGCATCGAGAAGGCGCTGGCGTGGGGCGAAGCCAGCGAGCGCACCTACTTCGGACTCTACACGACGGGGATCTACTCCCACGCGGACCTGACGGCGAACTTCGAAGGCATGCGCTTCTGGCTGCGCGTCCTGGGCCAGGCAGAGGACCCGCTCGAGAAGGGCTACTTCTTCAACCGGCCCTACGTGAAGTGCGGCAAGCGCTTCTGGACGCGGGAGCCCCACTGGCGGGTGAAGCGGAAGGTCCGCTTGGGCGACTTCCTGAGTGCCGGCTGGGACGAGGGCGTGAACTGCTCGCACTACCGCAACGCGCAGATCGAACGGCTGATCCTGGCGCGCATCGAAGAGCGCGAGGTCAGCGACGGCGCGGAGTACTCCTGCCCGATCCGACCCGACGAGTGCGCGCGAGCCCGGAAGAGGTACGCAGCCCACGCGGAGCGGCTCCTCCATCCCTTCTGCCTGTTCGCCGAGCCGGAGCCGCGGCCCTGGTGGAAGTTCTGGTAGCAGCCGGAACGCGGGCGCTGCCCGATGCGCCTCAAGTCGCGACCCCGACGCGCCGATGCCGGCGCATGAAGCGGCAAATGCGCACCCCAAGCAACGCCATGGAGGGGGGTATCTCGATGGGTATCGATTCGTTCATCCCGGGCCGGGGAGAGAAACGGCGCGCCGGCGCGGCAGCCGAGCCGAGCGGCAGTCCGCGCGGACTGACCGCATTCGTCTGCGACGGCGCCGAGCTCGACGGAACGCTCTCGTCCCGCGGGACCATCCGGATCGACGGGCGCTTCGGCGGCAAGATCGTCGACGCCGACACGGTGGTCGTGGGTGAGTCGGGCGACGTCCAGGCGGACATCCACGCCAAGAACGTGATCGTCAGTGGCGCCGTTGCCGGAGACGTCTGCGCCTCGCGCCAGATCGTCCTCAAGCCCAGCGCGCGCGTGAAGGGCAGCATCGGCTCGCCGGCTCTGGTCGTCGAGCGGGGCGCCCGCGTGAACGGGCGCGTCAAGATGGTCCGGCCGGAAGTGGTGGCCCAGACCCGGACCGTCGCGCCCGCCGCCAACCCCGCCGCCCGGTCCAAGGCGGGCACGCGGGCGGCGCGGAACGCCGCGCCCAAACCGCTGCCGGCTGCCCTCGGCGGCAGCTCGGCCACCTGACGAACCGGGACGGCGGCGGCCGACGGTCGCCGCCCGCCCCCCGGTGACTCCCGTCACGCGACGCTTCGCCCCGCCGTTCGATGAGCGTCCGCATGGCGGAGCGGCGCATCCAGACCGTTCTACAGACTCGCTTCGAGGCCGGTGAGCTCTCGGGAACGGGCAAGATCCGCAACCTGGGCGACCACGGCCTGTTCGTCGGGTCGAACCTTATCCCAGAAGAGGGAGAAGCCGTGCTCGTCACGTTCACGGCGCCCGAGGGCTTCCGGGTGGAGGTCTCCGGCCTGGTGTGGTGGACCACCTGCGAGTCGGGCGACGCGCGACACCGCACGCAGGGCTTCGGCCTGCGCCTGCTCGACGTGAGCGACGCGTACCAGCGCTTCGTCGAGGGTCTGCGGGCGAAGCCCAGGCGAGCCCCGGCAGAGGTCCCTAGAATGCGGGCTCGCTTCGGGGGACTCCGAGATGCGCTCGAGCGATTCGCGGTGGATCCGAGACTGCGCGCTCGCGCTGGCGGCGGCCGCCGCCGCCTGCAGCGGCCCGGCGACGCCTGACCCCGACCCGGCTGCGCGACGAGCGGCGCCCGCCGGTGCCCTGGTGGGCTTCGAGGCCTCCTACGGCAGCCATGCCTGGCTGGGCATCCCTTACGCCGAGCCTCCGCTGGGCGAGTTGCGCTGGCGCGCGCCGCGGGCCCTCGAACCCTGGACCGGCACCCGCGAGGCCCTCGACTTCGGCGCGCCGTGCCCCCAGTACGCCAGCCGCCTGGGCGGCTTCGCCGACGCCGAGCCGGGCTCCCCGATCGGCGACGAGGACTGTCTAACCCTCAACGTCTGGACGCCGCGCTTCTGCGACGGCCAACTCCCGCGCGGCGAGGAGCGCCTGCCGGTGATGGTGTGGATCCACGGCGGCGGCAACGTCGTGGGCCACGCCGGCTTCTACGACGGCGGCCACCTCGCGGTGGCCGAGGACGTCGTGGTCGTCTCCGTCCAGTACCGGCTCGGACCCTTCGGCTGGTTCCGGCACACCTCGCTGCGCGGCGCCGGGACGACCGCGCGCGATCGCTCGGGCAACTTCGGCAGCCTCGACCAGATCCAGGCGCTCGAGTGGGTGGCGCGGAACATCTCGGCCTTCGGCGGCGATCCCGGCAACGTCACGATTTTCGGGGAGTCGGCCGGCGGCAAGAACGTGG
>JAZFWH010000011.1:0-2628 GCA_036482635.1 Myxococcota bacterium | reverse complement strand
TACCCCCCGCTGCCAATGCTGGTTTCGGCCGCCTCGATGTGGCTGGGCAGCGGATTCGACGTACCGACCTACCTCGCGCCCCGCTACGCCGGCATGCTGGTCGCGGTGCTGAGCGTTTGCGCGCTGTACGGCGTCACGCGTTGGGCGACGGCGAGCGCGACGGCTGGATTCCTCGCAGGGCTGGTCATGATTGGCTTCTCGCAGTTCGCGGCTGCGTCGATCAGCAATCTCGAGCCCAAGATGCTGGTCGCCTTCTTCATGCTGCTGGCAGGTGCGGCACTCCAGAGGCGTCGCTGGTGGGCAGCGGGGGTTGCTTCCGCCCTCGCGGCCACGTGCTACTGGCCAGCGCTGCTCGTCGGTGTGGCGGCGTTCGTCGTCTCGGTGCGCGGAGGACGGCGCAGGCGGATCCACGGGGTCCGCGAGTTCGCGGCGGGGGCGCTCCTGGGTGTGCTGCCCGTGGTGATCTACCTGACGGCCACGGACGCCTGGGCGGACTTCTGGCAACGCGTGGAGATGGTGGCTGCCCTCAGAACGGTCGGCGCGCGTCTTCAGCCGCTCGCCTGGCTCGGCGTGATCGACAGGCACGCGGCGAACGAGCGGGTGTTCTACGCAGCGGCTGCCATCGGCTTCTCCGCATTCGCAATCCGGTCGCTTCGGGGCGGCCCGGCCGCGGGGTTCCGGGCCTGGCTCCACCCGCGCCTGGCGGGCGTACCGGTCGCGACCGCGCTGTGGATCGCCTACGCGTGCGTCGATTCGCAAGGCGGGCCCGATCTGTTGCCGCTCCAGCCGCTGGTGGCTTTCTGGGCCGCCTGGGGAGCCTCCCGGCTGATCGGTCTCATGGTGTCGTATCGCCGCGCCGTCGGCTGGCGCGCCAGCGGCGCCCAGTTGGCACTTCTCCTGTTCGCCGCGGTCGGGGTCGCCACTGCCGCATACGGGTTCGGCGACGCGTTCCTGTACCGGCCGGCGATGACCCTGCGGCAACAGGAAGACTTCGTGCGCGACCTCACCGCGCGGGCCGGTACCCCGGACAGGGTATGGAGCTTCTCAGCGGAGGAGGTCTACGTCCTCGCCGAACGCCGCGCGCCGCTTCCGCCCCGGATTGCGCTCTACACACCGTTTCTCAGCCTTGTTCGGCCGGGCGGCTGCGGGGAAATCGTCCGCGAGGTCGTCGACTCGAATCCCGGCGCGGTCGTGATTCACGGAGGCGTCCTGCGAAACTGCATGCGAAGTCTGCATTCGACGCTCGTGCGGCGCGGGTACGAACCGAAAGCTCTCGAGATCAGCCTCCGCGAACACGCGAGCTTCAGGCCGACGCCGAGCGACCTGCGGTCGATTACCTGGTACGTCTACGCGCCGAGCGCGCGAGAGAACTCTCCCGCGACGAGCGGAGCGCGGGCCCCGTTGAGCCGCCGCCGAGGTTATTAACGCGCGTCGTCACGGCTCCTCCAGCACGATCCCCAGGCGACAGACCACGTTCGCGACGGCGATCACACCCACGAGCTCGAGGAATTGCTCTTCGCTCAGCCGCGCGCGGAGCTTGCGTCCGTTGCGCTGGACGCGAGCGGGATGTTGGTACCAGATCGTCTCACGCACGTAAGGAAGGATGGCGGACTCGACGGCGTCGAGCTCCGGGCCGCCCAGGTGATCGAGAATCTCGGCGCTGCGCGTCGCGGGAAGCCCCTCCGCCTCCAGCAGGCGGAACGCCTCGCGCTCCGAATGCGGGCAGCCGATTCCGCGCGCCACCACCGCGAAGGCGAGCGCCTTCGCGCGGCGTGTCAGGATCTCGGAGCTCCAGGCCAGGTCGATCACCTCGCGCAGACTGCGCGCGATGGGCAGCCCGTCGAGCGCCAGGACCAGGTAGCTGAAGGGTCCGGTTCTGAGCGACTGGGGGAGGTCTTCGGCCTCGCCCCGCGTCCGCGTACGGAACCGATGCAGAAGTCTTCGAAAGTACGGGCGCAGAAGTCCCAGCAGCCGGGTCTTCGCCAGGCGTTCGGGAAGATCCGGCGGGACCGCGGGGAGCGTCATCAAGCGGTTGGCCGAAACATTCCTCACGGCGGCGAAGGCCAGCTCCTTGATCTCGTTCTCCCCGTAGCCCGCATCGCGGAGGAGCTTCTTGTCCGCGGAGGAGGCGAGAGGGCTCGAGCGCGAGATGCGCCGCACGAACTCCAGCCCCAGGTTGTCGCGGGTGTCGAGCTCGGCGTTGAAGAGGCTCTCCTCCAGTTTCTCGATCCGCTCGTCGGGGACGCCCGTCACGCGCAGCAAGAACCGCGACGCCGCATAGCAGAGGCGGCACGAGTTGTCGCGGCTCACGACCACCGCGGCGAGCTCCACCAGATCGAAGCCCAGGTGCACGAAGCGCGCCGTGTTGAGCGTTACTTCCGAATGCACCAACCAGGGCACGGCGCTCAGGTAGCGCAGGGCCGGGGCGAAGACGCCCAGCTCCTGCCGGACGAAGCGCTCGAGCTCCCGGTCGCGGTGCGGCTCCACCAGGGGCGGGGCCTCCCACTCAATCTGCTGGATCGTCCTCACGTCCGCGGAGGAGGCGAGAGGGCTCGAGCGCGAGATGCGCCGCACGAACTCCAGCCCCAGGTTGTCGCGGGTGTCGAGCTCGGCGTTGAAGAGGCTCTC
>JAZFWH010000010.1:0-6260 GCA_036482635.1 Myxococcota bacterium | reverse complement strand
GCGGGTAATCCAGGTGCTGGTACTGGCAGCCGCCGCAGCGCCCGAAGTAACGGCAGCGGGGATCCACCCGGTGGGGCGAGGGGTGGAGCACGCGCAGCAACCGCGCCCGGCAGAAGCTGCGCTTGACGTCGGTGATCTCGACCTCGACCTCCTCCCCGGCGATTGCGAACGGCACGAACACCACGAAGCCGTGCACGCGCGCCACGCCGTCGCCGCCGAAGGCCAGGTCCATCACCCGCACCACGTGACGCTGGCCCGCGGCGACGGCCGCCGGCTTCGCCGGAGAGCGCGTGGACGGCGGATTCGGAGCGGGTGTTTCGGAGGACACGCGGCATAGCGTATCCCAGGAAGGAGCTAGCCCCCGGCGACCGAGTTCAGGATCGTGATGGTGTCGCCTGCCTGGACCGGGCGGTCGAGGCCCGCGTGGACGCTCGCGTAGGCGTCGCCGTGGAAGCAGCGGATGTACCGGCGCATGGCACCCGCGTCGTCGAACAGGTGCGACGCCAGGGACGGCCGCAGGCGGATCAAGTCGTCCAGGGCCTGGCCGATCGTGTCGCCGCGCACCTGGAAGCTGCGCTCGCCGTCCACCAGCTGGGCGAGCACCGCGGGCAGGCGCACCGTCACCACGCCGGCGTCCTCACGCCGCAAAGGCCTCCACGCACAGGACGCGGGGCAGGGTACAGGGGAGCTGGAGCCAGGAATCGCCCCCGTCGCGGCTGGCGAAGATGCTGCCGGCGGTGGTCCCGAAGTAGACACCGCAGGGGTCGAGCCCGTCCACGGCCAGGGCGCCGCGCAGCACGGGCGCGTAGCTCTGCCCCGGAAGTCCCTTCGAGAGTGGCTCCCAGCGCTGCCCACCGTCGCGGGTGCGGTAGACCCGGAGCGCGCCGCCCGGCGGGAAGCGGAAGTTGTCGCCCTCCAGCGGAACGGCGTAGACCGATCCGCTGCCCGGATCGAACGAGATCGGGAAGCCGAAGGCGCAGCGGTGCCCGTCGGAGAGCTCGGCCTCGGGCAGCCCGTCTTCGATCAGCTGCCACGAGTCGCCGCCGTCGTCGGTGCGGTACATGCCGCGGTGGTCCTGACGGTAGATCACGTCGGCCCGGTTCGGGTCGTGGGCGAGCGAGTGCACGCACCAGCCCTCGTTGGCGGAGACGCCGTCGTTCTTCGCAGCCCAGCTCCCGCCGCCGTCATCGGACCGGAACACGCCCGCGGCGGAGATGCCCACCCACAGGCGCCGCGGATCGCGCGCGTCGCACAGCAGCGAGTGGAGGCACAGCCCGCCGAAGCCGGGTCCCCAATCGGATCGCGTGGGGTGCTGGTTGAGCCCGCCGTCGACGCTCCAGGACACACCCCGGTCGTCACTGCGAAACAGGCCGGCCTCGGAGACGCCGGCGTAGACGACATCGGCAGCCGCGTGGAGCTTCCAGATCTGGTCGACGTGGCGGTTCGAGCCCCGGTAGCGGCCGGCGACGTCCCCGGAGCGGATCACGCGGTTGTGCTCCTGGTTGCCCGGATCCCCCGGCGCGTAGCGCGGTCCGCGCTCGAGCTGGCGCCAGGCTTCGAGATCCTCGCTGACCAGGATCACCGCCCCGTACACGTCGCTGGTGACACCCAGGTAGGTGCGGCCCTGGGGGTCGCGGGTGGCCGCGCTGACGATCCAGCCCTTCAGTTGCAGCGCGCTCACGGACCAGCGCTCGCGCGCAGCGTCCGAGCGGATTACCGCCACCCCCTTCGCGGTCCCCACGATCACGACGACTCCGGATCCCATGGCGTCATCCTTCCTCGGCCCGGTGCAGCGGCGATTTCCCGCGCCTTCCGAGCATGGAACCCTTCAGTCTTTTCTGTAGAACTTGGGTCGCTGACGGACCGGGTCCAGCAGCGTGAGGTCGCTGGGCTCGATCGCGTAGCCCTCGGGATGGGGAGGACGCGCCTCCATGCCCAGGGCTTCGAGGACCCGGCCGTTCTGGTAGTAGCCGGCGTAGACGCGGAAGATGAGTCCCGGCAGGAAGGCCGGCTCCGCCGTCGCCACTTCGTTCAGCACCTCGAGCTTGTCTGCCTTGGAGAGCGTCGCGAAGCCCTCCGAGCCGCGGCGCCCGGCCAGGTCGCCGAGTGCGGCGAGGCCCTGGACGAGCGCGGGCCGCAGGTCGGGTGCCTTCTCCACGGCGCTTGCGATGTAGCCGACCAGACCGAGCTCTCCCGCACCCGGGAGTCTCCCGTCGGGGCGGGGCGGAATGATCTCGTCGAGCACGCTGGACAGCGCGCGCTCTTCGGCGGGGGAGAAGGCGGGGGCCTGCGTCTGTGCGCTCATCTCGGGGGTGTCGTCCTCAATCGAACAGGTTCTCGAGCTTCTGCTTGATCGCGTCCGCGATGTGGAGGGCCAGCGCCTGGATGGTGTTGGTGGGGTTCACGGCTGCCGCGGTCACGAAGATGCTGCCGTCGATGATGAACAGGTTGCGCACGTCGTGACAGCGCCCCCACTCGTTGACCACCGACGTGTCCGGATCGGTGCCCATGCGGGCCGTGCCCATCAGGTGCCAGCCGGCGATCCCCAGCAGGGGCTCCGCGTGGGTCTGCTTGGCGCCGGCGGCCTCCAGCACCTCCTTGCCCCGGGCGACCGCGTGGTCGAGCATCGCGCGGCTGTTGTCGCTGAGGCGATAGTGGATCCTGGGCGCTGGAATCCCGTTGCCATCCACGAGCTCCGGGTCGAGGGTCACGCGGTTGTGGCTCTCCGGAAGGTCTTCGCAGATCGCCACCATGCCCGCGGTCCGGTCGAATAGCTGGCCGTAGGCCTCGTGGTGCCCTGCTCCCCACGGAACCTGCCCGGACGACATCCCCCATAGGGCCGTGGAGACGGGCGCGATCCCCCGCAGTGTCTCGAACGTGTAGCCGCGCACGAAGCCGCGCGAGCGGTCCGTCTCGTAGAACTCCTGGCTCATGATGCAGCAGCCGGTGGGGCCCTTGTAGCCCTCCAGGGGCTCTTCGAAGACCCCGGTCACCATGGCGTAGGGGTGGAACATCAGGTTCCTGCCGACCAGGCCGCTGCCGTTCGCCAGGCCGTCGGGGAACAGTTTGGATCGGGAGTTCAGCAGCAGCCGTGGCGTGCCGACACCGTTGCACGCCAGCACCACGACCTCGGCCTTCTGCACGCGCTCGACGCCCTGCGCGTCGTAGTAGACGACGCCGTCGGCCATGCCGTCGTCGGAGACGGTGATCTCGCGCACCCGGCAGCGGGTCTCGAGGCGCACGCCGCGGCGCACGGCCGAGGGCCAGTAGGTGACGTCTGTGCTGGCCTTCGCGCCCTGGGCGCAGCCCGTGATGCACGGCCCCAGGTTGATGCAGGCGGCGCGGCCCTCGTAGGGCTCGGTCGCGATCGCACTGTCCGACGGCCACCAGTGCCAGCCGAGCTTGTTGAAGCCCCGGGCGAGGGTCTCGCCGAGCACGCCGAGCGGCACCGGCGGCAGCGGCACCTCCTTGGGCGGGTAGGCGGGGTCGCCGGCCAGCCCCGCCACCCCCATCATGCGGGCGTTGAGCGCGTAGTAGGGCTCGAGGCGGGCGTAGTCGAGGGGCCAGTCGTCCGCCACGCCGTCGACGCTGCGGATGCGGAAGTCCGCGGGGTGGAAGCGCGGAAAGTGCGCCGCGTACAGAATGGTGCTGCCCCCGACGGCGTTGAAGTTGGAGACGGCGATCGGCGACTCCTCTTCGTTGATGGGGTAGTCCTCGGGCCGTCCGCGGGAGTTCGGGCTCAGGCCGAAGTCGCCGAAGCCGCGCAGCTCCCAGTCCATTCCCGTGCTCGGATACTGGTTGGGGTCCATCCAGTCGCCCTGCTCCAGGCAGAGGACGTTCATCCGCGTCTCGGCGAGGCTCCACGCGAACGCCGCGGCGGACGCACCGGCCCCCACGATCAGGACGTCGACGGGCTGCTCGGACATCGAACGCGCTCTCCCCCCGGGCCGGTGGTCCGCCGGAGCTTAGCAAGCGCCCTCTGGCGACGCGGATCGCCGGGCTTGCATACGCGGTCCGAATCCGCAGAGAATGGCGCAGGGTGCCGTCGACGCACGAAGCGCTGCGCCGCTGCCTCCGGTCGAAGTGGGCGCCGCCGGCGGCGGTGCTGCTGCTGTTCGCCCTCTCGCGGCTGGGCTTCTACGCGCTGGGGGTGCGCTTCGACGCCAGCACCCTCACGTCGTTCTGGCAGTTCCTCGAGGTCGAGCAGCTTCGCGACGACCTCTTGCGCAGCGTCTACCATCAGCACTCGCAGCCCCCGCTCTTCAATCTCTACCTCGGCGCGGTGCTCAAGGCGGCTCCCGGCGACGCGACGCCCTGGTTTCGTGCCAGCTACCTCGCCCTCGGCGCCGCTCTGCACCTGGCCCTCTACAGACTGCTGATCCGACTGGGGGTGAGCGTCCGGGTCTCCCTGGTCTTCGTGGCGCTGTTCCTGCTCAGCCCGGCCTGCATCGCCTACGAGAACCACCTCTTGTACACGTATCCCGTCGCGGTGGTGCTGATCGGTGCGGCGCTCTTTCTGCACCGCTTCGCAGAGCGCGGCCGCGCCCGCGACGGCGTCGCCTTCTTCGCCCTGCTGGCCACGGCCGTGTGGCTGCGGAGCGTCCTCCACCTGGTCTGGTTCGTGGGCTGCCTGGCGCTCGTTCTGTTCGTCATGCGCGGAGCGCAGCGCCGCGTCGCGGTGGCCGCTCTGCTGCCGCTGTGCCTCGTGGTTGGGCTCTACGCGAAGAACTTGGCCCTGTTCGGGTCACCCGCTACGAGTACCTGGCTGGGCATGAGTGTGGCGCGCCGCATCACCCAGCAGACGTCCCTGCCGCAGCGGCGCGAGCTCGTGCGCCAGGGCGTGCTCTCGCCCCTGGCGTTGATCGAGCCCTTCTCTCCGCTGCACCACTACCCGCCCCGGTACCGGACGGTCGCGGGACCCGACGTGCCGGTGCTTCGCGCAGCCCGCCGATCCAGCGGCTTCACCAACTTCAACCACGTCGCCTACGTCCAGATCTCGCGGATCTACCTGTCGGACGCCTGGACGCTGCTGCGCCGGAACCCGGAGCTCTACCTCGAGAGCCTCCCCAGGGCCTGGCTGCGCTTCTTCGCCTCGCCCACGGACTACTGGTTCGCGCGGTCCAACGTCCTGGCCCTCGGGCGGCTGGACCGGGCCTACTCCGCGCTCCTTTACGGCGTTCCGGAGGCGTGGTCACCCCCGCCCGGCCCGGTGGATTGGGAGCCGATGGCGAACCCGTGGCGCGGCGCCGGCTATCTGTGGATCGCTGCCAGCTTGGGGAGCGTGGTCTTCGCCTTCGTGGCGGGAGCGCGCGCTGTCCGGCGGACCCGGGCCGATCGCAGCCGCGGCCTCGTGCTGCTCTTCGCGGCGTTCACCGTCGTGTACGTCGCCTGTACCGTCAACCTGATCGAGCTCGGCGAGAACAACCGCTTTCGGATGATGGTGGAGCCCCTGCTGTTCGCGCTGGTCGCCTGCGCCGTCACCTCGGCCGCGGACCTGCGGCGGCGCTTCCAGGCGCCCGACTCTCGGGTCGGCTGAGCGCTGGCTACTTGCAGATCCCGCCGCCGACCAGCGGATAGGGCTCGCAGTCGTAGATCAGGCGTCCGGACTCGCCGTGCAGCCAGTCGAGCGCCCGCAGCGCGCCGGGCGGAGGCATGCCCGGGGCCGGCCGGTCCTGCAGCTCCTGGAGCGGAACGGGGTAGGTCGCCCAGTTCCTGGGAGCGCGCCAGCCCGGTGGCGGCATCAGCTCGGAGCGGGTCCCGCTCACCGGGTAGAGCGTCCGCCAGTGATGAATCGCGGCGGCCAGCTCGGCGACCACGTCCGGATGAGCGTCGGCCAGGTTGTTGTACTCGTACGGGTCGTCGCGGATGCGGAACAGGTAGTTGGTGACCTCGGCCGAGAGCAGGCCCTGTCGGATCTCCTGCACGAGCTTCCACTCGTCGTTGAAGGCGGTCAGGTTGAACGAGCCGCGAATCGGGGTTTCCGAAGCGAAGAAGAGGTAGTCGCGTCGCGGGATCGCTTTTCCCTCGGCGATCGCCGGCCACAAGCTGCGGCCGTCGAGCTCGCGCTCGTTGCGCGCCTCGATCCCGGCGGCTGCGGCCAGCGTGGGAAACACGTCCATCACCGACATGATGCTGTCCATCTTTCCGCCGGCCTCGACCGCTGCGGGCCAGCGCAGCACCGATACCACGCGGATTCCGCCCTCGAAGGCCTCGCCCTTTCCGCCGCGCAGGGGGACGTTGTCGGCGCCGCCGGTGGCGTA
>JAZFWH010000009.1:0-2131 GCA_036482635.1 Myxococcota bacterium | reverse complement strand
ACATCATCGCCAACGTGCAGACCGGGACGGGCAACCGGATCGAGTTCTGGGACGCGCACGGCACGCCGCTGCCCAGCAAGGGCAAGATCCGCCGCTACATCGACGTGGGGCGCCTGACCAAGGGGCGCTGACCCGCAGGAGAACCCCATGAGCCTGCCTCCCCTGGGACCCCGTGACTTCCTCCACAAGGAGCAGGAGGCGCTCGAGCGCGACCCCTACGAGCGGATCTCGCTGCGACGCCTCAGCCCCACGATCGGCGCCGAGATCGAGGGCGTCGACCTCGGCTCGGTCGACGACGAGACCTTCGCGGAGATCGAACGGGCGCACCTCGACTACAAGGTGGTCTTCTTCCGCAATCAGGACATCACCACGGAGCAGCACCTCGCCTTTGCGCGCCGCTTCGGCGAGCTCGAGGAGCATCCCTTCCTGGCCGCCAAGGACGGCTACGAGAAGATCGTCCGCTTCGCAAAGAGCGATGCCGTGAAGGGCGTCGAGAACGTCTGGCACAGCGACGTGACCTGGCGCGAGGTGCCGTCCCTGGGGTCGGTGCTGCGCGCGGTCGAGGTTCCGCGGGTCGGCGGCGACACGCTCTTCTCGGACATGATCGCGGCCTACGAGGGGCTCGATGACGCGCTGAAGACGCGCCTCGAGGGCCTGCGGGCGGTGCACGACTTCACCCACTCGTTCGGCCTGGCGATGCGCCCCGAGGAGCTCGCGGAGAAGCGCAAGCAGTTTCCCCCCGCGGAGCATCCGGTGGTGCGCACGCATCCCGTGACGGGGCGCAAGGCGCTCTACGTGAACGCCATCTTCACCAGCCACATCGTGGGCATGGACCCCGAGGAGAGCGATCGCCTGCTCGAGCTCCTCTATGCCCAGGCCGTGATCCCCGAGTACCAGTGCCGCTTCCGCTGGGAGAAGGGCAGCATCGCCTTCTGGGACAACCGCTCGGTGCAGCACTACGCCGCGTCCGACTACTGGCCCCAGCCGCGCGTGATGGAGCGCGTCACGATCATCGGCGATCGGCCGTTCTGAACGACTCGCGCCACCCCACCCTCCAGGCCCTGAGCTTCGCCGACGTCCGCTTCTTCGCCGGGTCGCGCTTCTTCTCGATGATGGCGCATTCGCTGCTGACGGCGACGCTCGCCTGGCACGTCTTCGCGCTGACGGGCTCCGCCTTCCACCTCGGCGTGCTCGGCCTCGTCCAATTCCTGCCGGTGCTGCCGATGTCGCTGCTGGGGGGCGCCGTCGCCGACAGCCGCGACCGCCGCGGGGTCACCGCGCTCGCCCAGGCCGCCTCGCTGGTGGGGGCCGCCGTGCTGGGGCTCGCCGCGGCGCACGGCACGGACACGCTGCCGCTGCTGTTCGGCATGGCCTTTGCCCTGGCCGTGGCGCTGGCCTTCGAGCGCCCCGCCGGCGCCGCGCTGCTGCCGTCCCTGGTGCCCCGGGAGATCTTCCAGAGCGCCGTCGTCGTGAACTCGACCGCGCGCAACCTCGGCACCGTCACCGGCCCGGTCGCCATGGGCTTCGCGATCGAGGCAGGCGGCGTCGCCACGGCCTACGCGCTGAGCGCCGGCTGCCTGGCGCTCTCGGTCGCCGGCCTGTGGCGGGTGCGCCCGCCGGCAGCGGCGGCCGTCCGCAGCCCCGTGAGCCTCGCGTCGATCCGGGAGGGGATCGCCTTCGTGCGCGGCCGGCGCCTGATCCTGGGCTCGATGACACTCGACATGTTCGCCGTGATCTTCGCGGGCGCGACGGCGCTGCTGCCGATCTACGCCGACGAGATTCTCGAGGTGGGACCCCGAGGCTACGGCCTGCTCAGTGCCTCGATGTCGCTGGGAACCTTCCTTATGACGCTGATCCTGCTGGTGCGTCCGCCCGTCGCCCGACCCGGCCGGGCGCTGCTGGCGGCGGTGCTCTGCTTCGGGCTCGCCACCATCGTCTTCGGGGTCTCGCGCAGCTTCCCGCTCTCGATCGCGGCCTTCGTGATCGCCGGCATGGCCGACCAGGTCAGCATGGTGACGCGCTCCACGATCATCCAGCTCTCCACACCCGATGCCCTCCGCGGCCGCGTGAGCTCGGTCAACATGATCTTCATCGGCGCCTCGAACGAGCTGGGGGCGGCCGAGTCGGGCTT
>JAZFWH010000008.1:0-2208 GCA_036482635.1 Myxococcota bacterium | reverse complement strand
CGCTACGTGGAGAACGCGCTGGAGGTGGAGATCGGGCGCCAGGCCGGGCTGCTCGACCGCGGGGAGGCCGTGCAGCAGGCCACCATGGCCTACGACCCGGCTTCCCGGCGCACGCGCGTGCTGCGCTAGAAGGAGAACGCCGACGACTACCGCTACTTCCCGGATCCCGACCTGGTTCCGCTCGTCCTCTCCGAGCAGCAGCTCGAGCGCGTGCGCGCCGGCCTCCCCGAGCTGGCGGAGCACAGGCGACGGCGCATCGAGGTGGAGCACGGCCTCTCCGAGTACGACGCGCGCCTGCTCACCGCCAGCCGTGCCCTGGCGGACTTCTTCGAGGCCGCGGTCGCGGTCTACGGCCAGGCGAAGCCGGTGGCGAACTGGATGCTGCGCGACGTGCTGCAGGCGCTCAACCAGCGGGACCTGGAGATCGAAGCCGCCGCCCTCACGCCCGAGGCGCTGGCCGCGTTGATCCGGCTGGTCGACGAAGGCGTGACCACCGCGCGCAGCGCGCGCGGGCTGGTTCCCGAGCTGGTCGCGACGGGTGGGGATCCGGCCGAGCTCGTGCGCGAGCGCGGCCTCGAGGCCCTGGAAGACGCGGACGCGATCGAGCGGGCGGTCGAGGCGGTGGTCGCGGAGCACGCGGAGAACGTCGAGCGCTATCGGTCCGGCGAGGAGAAGGTTCTCAACTTCCTGATCGGTCAGGTCATGCGCCGCACCGGCGGCAAGGCGAACCCCGGCAGCGTCCGGCAGGCCCTGATCGCCAAGCTCAGCAGCTGAGGGGGGCCCAGGAGCCCCACCGGCGTGCCAAATGGGGTAATTTCACATCAAGTTTGGGCCCTCGGCCGGTCGATACGGTGACCGGAGAGGGGCATGTCCGGCACCATCCTCTGCGTCGACGACGACCGAAATCTATGCCAGATCCTGGCCAAGGCCCTGCGGGGAGAGGGCTACCGGGTCCAGACCGCCTTCGATGGCGAGGAGGCCCTGGCGGCCCTGGAAAAGGAGACGCCCGACCTCATCCTGCTCGACGTCATCCTGCCCCGCAGAGACGGCTTCGCCGTGCTCGAGACGATCCGCACGTTTGACGACCCGCTGGGCTCCATCCCGGTCGTGCTGATGTCGGCCTGCACCTGGAGCCACCCGGGGTTCGCCGAGCGGGCGCGCAGCATCGGCGCGGCCGCCCTGCTCGAGAAGCCCGTGCCGCTCGCTGAGGTCCTGGCCGTCGTCCGGGAGCACGTGGGCGAGGCGAAGCGGAGGGAATCCCCTCGGGGGTCAGGGAAGCGCGGGGCGCGGCGGCCGCCGCCCGCCCTGTCCGGTTCGCTGGAGCGCCTGCCGTTCCCCTCGCTCCTCCACCACCTGCACGGCCTGCGCGCGAGCGGTGTGCTCCACCTGACGACCGGGCGCAAGCGCAAGTGGCTGCAGCTGCGCGACGGCTACCCGGTGGCGGTGCGCTCCAACCTCGTGAACGAGTGCCTGGGCAACATGCTCATGCGCAGCGGGCGCGTCGGCCGCGAGCACGTCGAGGAGTCGCGGAGCGGGATGCGGGCCGGACGCCTCCAGGGCGAGATCCTGGTCGCCATGGAGGTGCTGTCGGAGGAGGAGATGACGGCCGCTCTGCGCTCCCAGGCCGAGCAGAAGCTGTTCGAGATCTTCTCCTGGAAGGCCGGCAGCTTCCGCTTCGAGCTCGGCGCCCGCGTGCAACGCGCGAACAGCCTGGCCGTGAAGAGCAGCCCGGCGAACCTGATCCTTCACGGCGTGCGCAAGCGCTTTCCCGCCGAGCGCATCGACGCCTACCTCAAAGAGCACAAGGACTTGTTCCTGGTGGCGGGCGAGAGCCCCTTCTACCGCTTCCAGGAGATCGATCTCGAACCCGCCCACGAGCAGCTGCTGCGGGACCTGGACGGGACCCAGCGCCTCGCGAATCTGACCGGGCGAGATGACACGCTCGATCGCACCCTGTATGCGCTCTTGATGACGGGGCTGCTCGAGCTGCAGTCCGCTCCGCAAGGCGGGCAGGTTGCGAGACCCCGGCACGTCGAACGCGAGGAGGCGTCGCGCGCGCCGCAGGAAGCGCGGGCCGAGCTGGCGGAGCTGGCCGAGCGTTTCAGCAGTCAGAGCCCCCACGAGGTGCTCGGCATCGAAAGGGGCGCGGACGAGCAGGCGATCCGCGAGGCCTACGAGCGACTCTCGGCGCGGACGCACCCCGATCGC
>JAZFWH010000007.1:0-16037 GCA_036482635.1 Myxococcota bacterium | reverse complement strand
ACCTTCCACGTTCTCCCCGACGCGCGCGAGGCAGAGCGTCAGCTGGTCGAGTTCCTGGTGAACCTCCCGGCGGAAGGCCAGCAGTGCCTCGTCGGACAGGGCTTCCGTGGTGAGCAGGATGATCACGCCCACCCGCCCCCCGTCCGCCTCGATGGGCGAGGCCTGAGCCGCGTAGCCCACGCCGCCCTCGCGCAGGCGGAAGCGGACGGTGCCCCCTCCCGTGCAGACGCCGGCCACCGCGCTGAGCACGGCCTCGCGGGCGCCGCCTTCGAACAGGCCCGAGAGCGACCGGCCGCTGGCGGCATCCCGCGACACGCCGAAGCGGGACTCGAAGGCGGGGTTCACGTAGACCGCACCGCCGTCGGGGTCACCCACCACGATGGCGGCATCCACGAAATCCAGCAGTGAACGAGAGCTCGCGGTCACCGATGCAACACTCCGCTCACGCCTGGGTGGGAAGCTCGTAGGCCCTGTTCTCGGCCACGATCTGCTCGATCTCCTCGTCCGAGAGGGTCCCCGTGGCGTTCACGGTGATCGACTGCGCCTGGCCCGTCGACATGTCTCGGGCCGAGACATTCACGATCCCGTTGGCGTCGATGTCGAAGGAGACCTCGATCTCGGGTTCTCCCTTGGGCGCGTTTCGGATGTCCGAGAGCACGAACTCACCCAGCAGATGGTTCTCGTCCGCCCGCTCGCTCGTCCCCTGCAGTACGCGGATCTTGACCGCGTTCTGGTCGTCGCGCGTGGTGGTGAAGATGTGCGACTTGTGGACCGGGACGGTCGTGTTGCGTTCGATCAGCTTGGCGAAGTGTCCATCGAAGGTCGCAATGCCCAGCGAGAAGGGCGTGACGTCGAGTAGCAGGAGGTCCTTGCCCTCGTTGACCAGCACGCTGCCCTGAACCGCCGCGCCGATCGCAACGACCTCGTCCGGGTTGACGCCCCGATGCGGGCGCTTGCCAAAGAACTCGGTGACAGCGGACTGTACCAGGGGCGTCCGCGTCTGGCCGCCCACCAGCACCACGTGATCGATCTGGTCCGGCGTAAGCCCCGCGTCGGACACGCACTGCCCCACGCTGTCGATGGTGGCCTTCACGATGTCCGAAACCAGCTCCTCGAGGGTCTCGCGGCTGAGCTCCAGGTTCAGGTGGCGCGCACCGCTCGCCTCGTTGGCGATGAAGGGCAGGTTGATCTCGGTCACGGTGAGGGAGGAGAGGTCGCACTTGGCCTTCTCCGCGGCGTCCTTCAGGCGCTGGAGAGCCATCAGGTCGTCGCGCAGGTCGATGCCCTCCTCCTCCTGGAACTTCTTGACGATGTGATCCACGATGCGATTGTCGAAGTCCTCGCCGCCGAGGAAGGTGTTGCCCGCCGTGGCCAGCACCTCGACCACTCCGTCTCCGAGCTCCAGAATCGAGATGTCGAAGGTGCCGCCGCCCAGGTCGTAGACGGCGATCTTCTCCTCGACCTGGCGCCCCAGGCCATAGGCGAGAGCCGCGGCGGTGGGCTCGTTGATGATCCGCAGCACCTCGAGTCCGGCAATCTTGCCGGCGTCCTTGGTGCACTGGCGCTGGCTGTCGTTGAAGTACGCCGGCACGGTGATTACGGCCTCGCCGACCGGCTCGCCCAGATACTCCTCCGCGACCCGCTTCATCTCCCGCACGATGATCCCGGAGATCTCCGGGCAGGTGAACACCTTGTCGTTGATCTTGATCCGCGCGTCGTCGTTCGGGCCGCGCACGATCTCGTAGGGGCACACCTCGATGGCCTTCTGCAACTCCGGCGAGTCGAAGCGGCGCCCGATCAGGCGCTTGGAGGCGTAGACGGTGTTGCGGGCGTTGGTGATGGCCTGGCGCTTCGCCAGGTGACCCACCAGTCGCTTGCCATCCTGAGAGATCGCGAACATGGAGGGACTCGTCTTGTAGCCTCCGGTGTTCGGGATCACCACCGGCTTCCCCCCGTCCACGACCGTGACGCACGAGTTCGTCGTGCCCAGGTCGATTCCGATTACGCGGCCCATCGCATGCCTCGCCTCCTAGGGGCGACGTCGGGAACGCCGCAGTGCGCGGAGCGCCTTCTTCGCCAGCTCGTCGTTCGGATCCAGCGCGAGCGCCTTTTCCAGGCGCTGCTTCGCCTTGTCGCGCAGCCCGGCGCCGGCCAGCACGAGGCCCAGGGTGCGCTGGTACGCAGCCACCTCCGGGGCGAGCTCGCAGGCCTCCTCCGCGAAACCCCGCGCGCGGTCCAACTCCACCAGCTCGAGGGCCAGGTTCGCGGCGCGGGCGTGGATCTCGGGATCGGAAGGCCGATAGTGCAGCGCCTCCTCCAGCAGGCGCATCGCCTCGGTCTGCGCCTGCGCGTCCAGGGAGGCGTCGGCCCGCTCGAGCAGCTCGGCGGCGCGCACCTGGTGGACCTTGCCCTGCACCTCGGCGAAGTGCTGCTTGTAGTCGTCGTTCCAGGGATCGAAGGCGATCGCCAGGCGCACGCTGGCGGCGGTCTCCAGCCAGCGCTCGCGGCGCGCGGAGATCAATGCCGACTGGAAGAACTGGCGGGCCTTGAAGCGCCGCTCGACCAGCACGCTCTCGGGGATGCGGAAGCGCCGGCGCAGCTGCTCGAGCCGCGCGCGCTTGCCCTGGGGCGTGCCCGGCGCCGCCGCCGCGCCAGCCGCTGCCGGCGGGGCGTCGGCCATCGAGCGCTCGATCTCCGCCCGGGTCGCCGGGTCCGACAGCAGCTCGTAGGCCTCCACCACCTTCTTGAAGATCCGCTCGAAGCGGGGGCCGAACTCCCCGATCTTGCGCCGGTAGTAGCGATCGGGGTGAAACTCCTTGGAGAGCGCGAAGTAGGCGCGCTTGATGGCCTTGGCGTCGGCGTTGCGCGGCACGTCGAGCAGCTGGTGGTACGGCCGGTCCAGACCGGCCTCGAAGGCCAGCACCCTGCGCTGGAACTCGACGGGCAGGTCGAGGGCGGGATCGATGGCGTCGGCCGCGATCTCCGGCGCGATGCTCGCTGCTGCGGTCTCGGCCGCCTCGTGCGCGGGATCCCCCGGGGGAAGATCGGCCTTGCCCTCCACGACCACGATCCCCTCGGAGACCCAGCGCTCCAGGCAGCGGTCGACGTCATCGGCCGGGATCCCGCCGATCTCGCGCAGCACGCTCCAGGGCGTGCAGCCGTCGATGCGGGAGAGCAGAAAGCCCTCCCCCGGGCTGAGCTGGCAGCCGCTCGGGTCCCAACCGTCAGCCAGTCGCGGCACGGGCCCCTCGCGATCGCGCGAATCGGTCGCCAAGAACATGGATCTCCCCGCCCGGAGCCGCGCGGACTCCAAGCGCCTGCGCGCCTCATCGGCGTCTCCAGGTGAAAAACTGAGGTTCAGAAGGAGAATCCGGCCCGCGCCAGGGGCTCGCAGCGAGGCGAAGCCGAGCGGGGGCGGGCCCCTGCAAGACGGGCGAGCGAGAGGCCCGGCTGAGCTAGGCCCCTGGCAACAACAGCCGCTCGAGGATCGCCTTCTGGACGTGGAGGCGGTTCTCGGCCTGCTCCAGGGCCAGGCTGCGCTCACCGTCGAGCACCTCGGCGGTGATCTCCTCGCCCCGGTGGGCCGGCAGGCAGTGCATCACCAGGGCGTCCGGGGCCTCTGCCAGAAGAGCCGCGTTCACCTGATACCGTTCGAAGATGTCGCGCCGCCGCGCCCGCTCCCCCTCCTGGCCCATGCTCGTCCACGCGTCGGTGTAGACGAAGGCCGCCCCGCGCACCGCCTCGCGCGGGTCCTCGCTCCACGAGAGGCGGGCACCGCTGCGGGTGGCCAGCTGCTCGGCGCGCTGCCAGATGCGCGGGGCCGGGCGGTGGTCTTGCGGCGTCCCGAGGCGCAGCTCCAGCCCCATCACGGCACTGCCGAGCAGCAGCGAGTTGGCCATGTTGTTGCCATCGCCCACGTACGCGATCAGCGCGTCCTTGAGCTCAACGCGCTCGGCGATGGTCTGCAGGTCAGCCATCACCTGGCAGGGATGTAGCAGGTCGGTCAGCCCGTTGATCACCGGGATCGTCGCCTCCTCGGCCAGCTCCTCGACCAGCCTGTGGCTGAACGTGCGCGCCACGATCGCGTCCACCCAGCGCGACAGGTTCCTCGCCACGTCGCGGGGCGTCTCGCGATCGCCGATGCCGACCTGCTCGGGGCGCAGCAGCAGCGCGTGCCCTCCTAGCTGGGTCACCCCGGCTTCGAAGGTCACGTGGGTGCGCAGGGAGGGCTTCTCGAAGAACATGGCCAGCACGCGGCCTTCCAGGGTCTGCGGCCTGTGACCGCTCCGGTGCAGCCCCTTCAGCTCGCGCGCGCGGTCCAGGATCCGGAGCAGCTCCTGCTTGGGCCAGTCCGCGAGTGTCACGAAGTCCTTGGGCATGACTCAGCGGGTCAGCAGCGTGCCGACCCCTCCGTCCGTGAACACCTCCAGGAGGATCGCGTGCAGGATGCGGCCGTCGATGATGTGGGCGCTCGCGACGCCGCCTTCCAGGGCGGTGATGCAGCACTCGACCTTCGGGATCATCCCGTCGCGAATCGTCCCCTCCCGGATGTGTTTGCGCGCCTCGTCGACGTGGAGCTGGGGGATCAGCCGCTGGCGAGCGTCTTGCACGCCCTCCACGTCGGTGAGCAGGATCAGCTTTTCGGCGTCCAGCGCCCGCGCGATCGCCCCCGCGGCCTCGTCGGCGTTGACGTTGTGGCTGACTCCGGCGTCGTCCACGCCGATCGGTGCAATCACGGGGATGAAGCCCGCCCCGGTCACGGCCGTGATCGCCGAGGGATCCACGCCGACGACCTGACCCACGCGCCCCAGGTCCCGGTCGTCGACCAGGCGTTGGGTCACCCGGATCATGCCGCCGTCGCCTCCGCTCAGCCCGACACCACGCCCTCCGCCGCGCTGCACGAGCGCCACGATCTCCCGATTCACCTTGCCGCCGAGCACCATCTCGACGACATCCATCGTCTCGTCGTCGGTCACGCGCAGGCCGTTCACGAAGGTCGACCGCTTGCCCAGCCGTTCGAGGGTCTCGCCGATCTGTGGACCCGCGCCGTGAACGATCACCGGCCGCAGGCCGATGTACTTGAGCAACACCACGTCCACGGCGAACGAAGCCGCCAGGTCGGCGTCGCTCATGGCGCTGCCGCCGTACTTGACGACCACGGTCTTGTCGACGAAGCGCCGGATGTAGGGCAGCGCCTCGATCAACACCTCCGCCTTGTCGATCAGCAGCTTCATCGCTCGGACTCGATCCGCTCCTGGCCGCGCCGGGCCTTGGCCACTTCGTCGACTGACTCGAGCAGACTACGGTACAGAAGCACGTTGCGAACCGCTGCCGAGAACGCGGCGGACAGGATCTCCCCGGTGCGTGCGGACGCGCTGGTGCCACGGGCGGGAAAGGCGCGCAGTACGCCCAGCACCTTGCCCCGCAGCCGCACCGGCACGCACAGCAGCGGTCCGATCGCCCCTCCTTCGGGCGTGTCGACGTCCGCGTCGAAGCGCGGGTCCGTCTCGGGATGATCGGTGGCGACGAGCCGACCGGTCTGCAGGACGGTCGCCGTCAGCCCGGCGTCCGTGGGCAGGCGCGGTCGATCCACCGAGCCCTCGCCCTCGCACTGGCCTTCCAGGGCGAGCTCCCGAGACTGGGCATCGATCAGATACAGGGAGACGGGGCCTGCCGGCAGGCCGCGGGCCACCGGCCGCAGCGCGGCGTCGATCAGCCGGTCCGGCTCGATCTCCGAGGTGAGCGCTTCGCAGATCATGCGCGCGATCTCGGCGTCGTCGACACCCACCCGCGCCGTGGGAAGCAAGCCGATGGGCTGGGTGTCGGAGTCTCCGGGCGAGCGCAGCGCGGGGGATCCTCGGCCCACCGCTTCGAGCGAGTCCGCCAGCAGCGGACCCAGCTGCCGCGCCAGGATCTGGAGCAGGGCGAGCTCGTCCTCACCGAAGGCCCCGCCTCCCTCCCGGTCGGTAGCGCACAGCACACCGAGCGGCCGTCCGCCCCAGACCAGCGGCACGACCGCAAAGGCGCCCGCCTCGTAACGGCCCGGCGGCGCCCGCCCCGCGAAGCGACCGTCCCGCTCGATGTCGTCGACGAGCAGCGGCTTGCCGCCGGCCAGCGCCGAGCCCGCCACCCCCTCACCCATCGCGACCCGGTCCATCTCGTCGGGCGCGAGATCCCGGCCGGTCGTGGCGACCACCCGCAGCTCCGCACTGTCGGGCTCGAGCTCCATGACCGACGTCTTCGAGGCGCCGAGCACCTCGGCGGCGGCCTCGGCGCCGCGCGCGGCCACGCGCGCGAAGCGTTGGGCGCCGTCGATCTCGGAGGTGGGGGCCGAGAGCTCCACCAGGCAGGAATCGAGTGCGCGCACCCGCGCGCGCAGCGCCGCCAGCCGCGACTCCACGGCGTAGGCCTCGAGTGCCCGCCGCACCGCCAGCACGAGCTCCTCGTCGTGCAGGGGCTTGGCCAGGTAGTCGCAGGCACCCAGGCGCAGCGCCTCCAGAACGCGCTCCTGCTCGTCCTGGGCCGAGAGCACGATTGCGCGCACGGCGGGCCGCGCCTCCCGCAGCTGGCGCAGCAGCTCGACGCTGTCGGCGCCCGGCAGGGCGACGTCCAGGAGTACGACGCCGACGCGCGGGTCCTCGGCGAAACGGCGCGCCTCGTCGGCGCTCGCGGCCGTCTCGCAATCGATCGACGCCTCGGCGAGCGCGTCGCGGATCGCCTCGCGGAAGAACCGCTCGCCGTCGACCGCCAGAACTCCGGGCATCGACTCGTCCATGGCCTGCCGTCTCCGCGCGGCCCGCGCCGTCAGAGAATGAAGCGCGAGAGGTCCTCGTCCTCGACCAGGTCCTCCAGGCGCTCGCGCACGAAGGCCTCGTCCACCACCACCCGGGTCGAGCCCAGGTCCGGAGCGTCGAAGCTCACCTCCTCCAGGAGCTTCTCCATCACCGTGTACAGTCGCCGCGCCCCGATGTCCTCGGAGCGGTCGTTCACCAGCGCCGCGAAACGCGCGATCGCCTGGACCCCGTCGTCCTTGAACTCGAGCTCCACGGCCTCGGTGCGCAGGAGCTCGGTGTACTGCCGCACCAGGGCGTTTCGCGGCTCCGTGAGCACACGGACGAAGTCCTCTTGCGTCAGGCTCGAGAGCTCGACCCGGATCGGGAAGCGCCCCTGGAGCTCGGGAATCAGGTCCGACGGCTTGGCGACGTGGAAGGCCCCGGCCGCGACGAACAGGATGTGATCGGTACTCACCGGGCCGTGTTTGGTCTGGACCGTCGAACCCTCGACGATCGGAAGCAGGTCGCGCTGCACGCCTTCCCGGGAGACGTCCGGCCCGCCGCGGGCTTGCGAGCTTGCGACGACTTTGTCGAGCTCGTCGATGAAGACGATTCCGGTCTGCTCCACCCGCTGGATGGCGAGCTCGCGCACCCGATCCATGTCGACCAGCCGCGTGGCCTCCTCGGCGACGAGCTGCTCGCGGGCGGCGGCGACGCGCATGCGGCGCCTGCGGGTGCGCTGGGGTATGAGGCCACCGAGCAGGTCCTTGAACTGCATGCCCATCTCCTCGACGCCCTGGGGCGTGAAGATGGAAAGCGTCGGACTGGCCCCGCCGCCGTCGGATAGCTCGACCTCCACCTCGCGTTCCTCGAGCGCCCCCTGGCGCAGCATGCGACGCAGCTTCTCGCGCGTTTCGACGCCGCTGGCCTCGAGGCCCGGCTCCCCGGCGGCGATGCCCGCGGTCGCGGGTCGGGGCGGCAGCAGCGCGTCGAGCAGACGCGCCTCGGCGCGCTCCTCCGCCTTGGTGCTCACCGCGCGTTTCTGCTCTTCGAGCACCAGCGCCACGCCCAGCTCGGTCAGGTCGCGAACGATCGATTCGACGTCGCGCCCCACGTAGCCCACCTCGGTGAACTTGGAGGCCTCCACCTTGAGGAACGGGGCCTGCGCCAGCCGCGCCAGGCGTCGCGCCACCTCGGTCTTCCCCACGCCCGTGGGTCCGATCATGATGATGTTCTTCGGGGCGATCTCGTCGCGCAGCTCTTCGGGAACCTGCTGGCGCCGCCAGCGGTTGCGCAGGGCGATCGCGACCGCGCGCTTCGCCTCGCGTTGGCCGACGATGTAGCGGTCGAGCTCCGAGACGACCTCCCGGGGTGTGAACGTTCGCAACTCGCTCACGGCAGGGTCACCACGGTGATCTCGTCGTTCGTGTAGACGCAGATCTGCGCGGCCAGGCGCAGTGCCTCGGCGGCAATCTCGGCAGCCCCGAGCTCCGTGTGCTCGGCCAGCGCCCGGGCGGCCGCCAGACTGTACGGACCACCCGAGCCGATCGCCGCGATCCCGTCATCGGGCTCGATCACATCCCCATTGCCGGAAACCACCAGCACGTGCTCGGGGTCGCCCACCAGCAGCAGTGCCTCCAGGCGTCGCAGCGCGCGGTCCGTGCGCCACTCGCGTGCCAGGTCGACCGCCGCTCGCCGCACCTGGCCCGGGCGTTCCTCGAGCTTCGCCTCGAGCCGTTCGGTGAGTGCCAGCGCGTCCGCGGCGCCGCCCGCGAAACCGATCAACGCGGTGTCCTTCGCCGCCCGCCGCGCCTTCTGCGCCCTCTGCTTCATGATGACGTTGCCGACTGTCACCTGGCCGTCCGACGCCATCGCGATCGCCCCCTTGCGCACCACGGCGAGCACCGTGGTGGCGTGCACGGCTGCACCCAGTTTCATCGGCCCACCCGTTTGCCCCCGCCGGGCGCGTACGCCCGCGGGTGAGCGCGATCGTATACCTCGAACAGGCGCTCTGCCGACACCGCGGTGTACTTCTCCGTAGTCGAAAGGCTCGCGTGGCCGAGCAGCTCCTGGATCTCTCGCAGGTCCGCCCCCATGTCGAGCAGGTGGGTGGCGTAGCTGTGGCGCAACCGGTGCGGATGGACCCGATCCGCCACCCCGGCGCGCCGCGCGCGGGCCTTCAGGATGCGCCGCACGTCGCGGGCGCCGAGACGGCGTGGCCCATCGCGCCGCACCCGCAGCGCCGTGAAGAGGGGCTCGGCCAGCAGTCCGGCCACGCTGCGCTGCTCCAGGTAGGCGGCCAGGGCCTCGCGGGCGGCTCCGGGCAGCGGAACGATGCGCTCCTTGCCTCCCTTTCCGGAGACGCGCACGTCCCCGCGGTGGAGGTCTAGGTCGCGGACGTCGAGCGACGCGAGCTCTCCGACGCGCAGACCGGCTCCGTACAGGAGCTCGACAAGGGCACAGTCGCGAAGCTCCCGGATCTCGCCGCTGTCCGCACCGGGCCGCGGGGGACACTCCGCCAGGGCCACGCAGTCGTCCACGCCCAGAGGGTTCGGCAGGCGCTTCTCCGCGCGGGGCGCGCTGATCCCCGCCGTGGGATCGAGCGCGCAGCGCCCCTCGCGAACCAGGAAGCGGAAGAAGCCGCGCAGCGCGGCGAGCTTGCGTCCCAGGGTCGCCGCGCGCCGACGCGCGTGCAGCCCGGCCAGGAAGGAGCGGACGTCGTCGGGCGTCACCCGGGAGGGATCGCGGCCCTCGCCCAGGTGGACCGCCAGCTGGCGCGTGTCGGAGACGTAGGCCCGGCGCGTCTCCGGCGACACGTTGCGCTCCACCCGCAGGTGCAGCTCGAAGTCACGAATCGCCGCGGCGAACATCACTCGGGCGGAGCCGAGACCCGCTCGGCGTAGGGCGCCAGCGCCTCGAGCGCGCGCGCCGCGAGGCGCTCGTTCTTGGCCCGCTTGGGCAGGCGCCGGGGCAGCCCGGAGAACGCCGGGAACAGGCCGAAGTTGATGTTCATTGGCTGAAAGTTGCGCGGATCCGCGCTCATCAGGTAGCGCAGCAGCGCGCCGTGGGCAGTGGTATCGGCGGGGAGCGGGAGCCGCTCACCCCGCAGCTTGAAGGCCGCATCGACACCGGCGAGCAGACCGAGCGCTGCCGACTCCACGTACCCCTCGACGCCGGCCAGCTGGCCGGCGATGTAGAGGCCGGGGCGCGCCCGCAGCTCCAGGGTGGGCAGCAGCCGTTTGGGAGCGTTGATGTAGGTGTTGCGGTGCACCGAACCGAAGCGCGCGAACACCGCCTTGGACAGGCCAGGCAGGCCGCGCAGGACGCGCTTCTGCTCCCCGATGCGGAGCTTGGTCTGGAATCCCACCAGGTTGTAGAGAACGCCCTGCTTGTCTTCCTGCCGGAGTTGAACGACGGCTGCGGGGCGGTTGCCGCTGCGGGGGTCGAGCAGGCCGACCGGCTTCATGGGACCGTAGGCCAGCGTGTCCCGGCCGCGCCGGGCCATCTCCTCGATGGGCAGGCAGCCCTCGAAGTAGAGCGTCGCTTCGAACCGGTGCAGTGGCACCGTCTCCGCCGACACCAGCGCGTCAACGAAGGCGCGGTACTCGCCTTCGGTAAGCGGCAGGTTGAGGTAGTCGCCCTCCCCCGGGTCGTACCGAGAGGCCCGGAAGGCCACGTCGTGATCGATCGAGTCGGCGTACACGATCGGCGAGATCGCATCGTAGAAGTACAGGTACTCGCCGAGCAGGGCGCGCAGCTCCCGCGCCAGCTCCGGCGCCGTCAGCGGGCCCGTCGCCAGGATCACGGCATCCGCCCGCGGGATGCGCTCGACTGTCTCGCGCCGGACTTCGATGAGCGGCTCGGACTCGATCGCCTCGGTGACGCGCCGCGCGAAGGCGACGCGATCCACCGCGAGGGCCTTGCCCGCAGGAACGGCGCACTCGTCCGCGGCGGCGATGACGAGCGAGCCCAGGCGCCGCATCTCCTCCTTCAGAAGCCCCACGGCGTTCGCGCGGGAGTTGGAGCGCAGCGAATTGCTGCACACGAGCTCGGCGAAGTCGGGCAAGTGGTGCGCGGGAGAGAAGCGCTCCGGCTTCATCTCGTAGAGTGAGACGCTCATACCGCGGCGCGCGGCCTGCCACGCTGCCTCACACCCGGCGAGCCCGGCTCCCACGACGACAAGGCCCGACACGTGATGCGAACGGGTCGGCATACACCCCCCAGCGCGGCCGCGAGCATAGCTCACGCCCGCGCGCCAGGTTGAGGCGACACCACGCGAAGCCGGCCGTCGCGGTCCTCGACAACCCTGCCCGCGAGCTCGAGCTCGAGCAGATCGAGAGCCAGCTGCTCGGGGGCGCGCCCCAGCCGACGCCCGAGCTCGTCGCGGGTGGCCGGCTCGTGGAGCAACGCCCGCAGGATCCGCCCGCCGGCCTCGCCCGCCGCCTCCACCCCGTGAGGGTCGGTCCGAGCCACTCGTTGGCTGGGACTGGCGGCTCCCGGACCGATCACCTCGACCACGTCGGCCGCCTCGAGAGCGACGAAGGCGCCGTCGCGAATCAAGCGGTTCGGCCCGACGCTGGTCGGCGCCGTCACCGGCCCGGGAACCGCGAGGACGTCGATCCCCTGATCGAGCGCGTGTGCCGCCGTGATGAGCGAGCCGCTTCGCTCGCGGGCCTCCACCACCACCAGAGCCCGGGCCAGCCCGCTGATCAGGCGGTTGCGCAGCGGGAAGTACTGCCGGAGGGGCCGCGTTCCGGGGGGGAACTCGGTGACAACGGCCCCCTGGCGCTCGATGCGCCGGGCGAGCTCGCGGTGGGCCGACGGATAGACGCGATCGGGACCGCACGCCTGGAACGCCACGGTCAGTCCCCCGGCCTCGAGGGCACCGCGGTGCGCGGCGGCGTCCACGCCCCGCGCCAGTCCGGAGATCACCACCAGTCCCGCCCGCGCGAGCTCGGCCGAGAGCCGCTGCGCGACCGCGAGGCCGTACGCGCTCGCCGCGCGCGACCCGACCACGGCGACGCCGGGCCCCGCCAGCGCGCGGGGCTCGCCGCGAATCAGCAGCAAGGGGGCGGGGTCTGCCAGGTTGGCCAGGCGCGCGGGGTACAGCGGGGAGAAGAACGGCACGGCGACGGCGCCGCTGCGGCGCAGGGCCTCGACGGCGGCCTCGATCGCCCGCGGAGGCGGTTGGGCGGTGCTGCGGCTCAGGCGCAGGGCTGCGCGCGGATGGCCCGTGCGGCGGAGCAGTGCGATGGCGCCCGCGGGTTGCAGGGCGAGGGCGTGCTGCAGTGCGAGCCAGTCGCGCAGGGCCTCGGCCACGGCCGGGCGCTCGTCGGCCGGATCCAGTGCGTCGGGTAGGCGCTCCAAGGAGGGCTCCCCGGGACCGGGGCAAGGCCACGCATAGCCCGAAGCGGCAGGCCGGCGCAAGGCCCGGGCCGCACGGGCGCAGGCGGTCGGCGTCCGGTGGGGCTCTCCGCGAAGCGGGCGCCGCGGAGCGCGGCGTCAGCGAGTGGCGCCGCGGAAACGATCCCCGAGCTCGAGCTCGGTCTCCGTGTGCGTGACAAGCGCCACGCAGCTCTCTTCCTCCGCGCGAATCACCAGCATCTCGGCGACCACGCGATCGGGAACATTGACGCGCTCGGCTCGGGCCCGCTCGGTCGCGAGGCTACCCAGGCGGTACACCTCCAGGGGGCTCCCGACCTCGAGACCGTCGAGCGATCCGCGGTTCAGGTACACGTAGTCGATCTGGCCCATCAGCACTCGGCTCTTCGGGAAGAAGCTGATCTTCCCCTCCACGCCTTCGGGACTCTCCTGGGTCGGAACGTCGAGGGGCAGCACCTCGCGCGGCACCAGGCGATCGCCCACCGCGATGTCGCTCGCCGACTGGCGGATCTCGGCAACCGCCGTCTCGTCGTGCACCTCCGCGACTTCGAGCCAGCCGAGGTTGTCGACGTGGTAGCCGAGCAGTCGCCCCGAGTCGGGATCGAAGACCTTCTCCTCGGTGCGGAAGATCGTGAACTGGTCGCCGGGCTCGACGTGTCCCTCGCCGAGGCCGATGTAGACGCGGTCGAGCTGCGCGAGCATGACGCGGTTCGGCAGCGCCCGCACGATGCTGGCTGCGCTCTCCAGCTCAGCCTCGGAGATCAGGCCGACGCTCTCGCGCGAGCTCACCCGGTACTGCGGCGGCTCCACGGGCGCGACGGGCAGCTCCGGCAGAATCTCCACCGGCTCCGGCGGCGCCGCGGGGGGCGGCTCGGGCATGGCGGGCTGCCCCGCGAGGATCGCATCGGCCTCCTGGGCCGTCAGGCGGCGCATCTCGGTCGGGGTGATCCAGATCCGATCATCCGGGTAGATCCGGTGGGGATTTTCGACGTCCTCCCGGTTGTCCTTCCAGATGGACGGCCACACCCACGGCGTTCCCAGGTAGGCGTCGGAGATGTCCCAGAGCGTGTCACCGGAAACGACGATGTGGATGCGCCCCTGCCTGCCCTGCGAGTCGTAGCCGATCGCGCCGAGCTGGCGGGGTGCGGGCGGCGGCTGGGCGGCCTCGGCCGCCTCCTCGAGGCCGGTTTCCGCTTCCGCAACCTCCGCGTCCGGCAACTCGTCGGAGACCTGCGCGGAGTCCGGCTCGGCACCGGGCTCCTCGCTCGGGCTCGCGGCGTCTACCCCCTGCCCGTCCGCGGCGGACTCCGGGGCGGTCGGCTGCGCCTCCACCGGGCCCTCCTCACCCACGGCGCCGGGCGCCGACTCTTCGACGGCTCCGGCGGCGCTCTCCACGAGCGCGGCGGACTCCGTCTGGGCCCCGGCCTCGCCGGCCGCGCCCGATGTCTGCGCGGTCGCCGACGCGAGCGGCACGACAAGAGCCACTGCGACGATGAGGAGCACTGAGGATCTCATCGCATCCCTCCACCTGCACCGGCCGCCGCACTGGAGTCGGCGGCCGCCCTGCTTGCCCCGTCGGAGTCCCCGCCCGGGAATCCCGGGAGCGAGGCGCACGGAGGCGCTAGGCGTATCGACCGTGCCGCGGAAATCCTTGATGTTTCCCGAAGATGAGCTGCCGCGGCCGGCGGATGGGCCAGCGGAGGCCGACTCTCGAGTCGGCCTTCTAGCCCTCGCCGGTGGCGACGGGACCGTCCTGGAGACGGCTGAGCATGGAGCGGACATCCGCGGCCCAGGGCGGCTCCGCGATCTCCCCCTCCCCACCCGACTGTGCCGCCCGCCGGCTGCTCAGGTCGCCCAGCGCCCGCTCCAGGGTCTCCCGCGCCAGCGCCCGGTCTCCGTTCGCCTCGTAAGCCTGGGCCAGGTGAAGGCGAACCATGCCCAGGCTCGGGTCGCCGGGCTCGAAGCCGGACTCGCCTTCTTGCAGGTAGCCGATCGCTGCGGCGGGGATTCCCCTCCGGTAGAGGACCCAGCCGAGCGTGTCCGCGGTGTGCGGATTGTCCGGCAGCAACGCCTTGGCCTCCTGGGCCAGGTCGAGCGCGCGGTCCAGCTCCCGCTCCTGCTCCGCGAACAGGTACGCGAGGTTGTTCTTGGCCTCGCCGAGGTTCGGGTTGCGGCGGATCGCCTCCTCGTAGCGCTCGGCGGCGAGATCCCGCTGGCCGTTCATCTCGTAGAGGATGCCCAGGAAGTGGTGCAGCCGGGCCTCTTCCGGCCGCGCCTCCACGGCCTGCTCGTAGGCGCCAATCGCGTCCTCCACGCGCCCGCTCGCGCCGTACAGTGCCGCCAGCCGCTCGTAGGCCGCAACCTGACCGGGGTCGATCTCCACCGCTCGCTTGAAGCTCCGCTCGGCCTCGTCGGTGCGGCCCGCCAGCTGCATCGCCGTGCCCTTGAGGACCAGCAGTCCGGCGTTCTCGGGCTCGGCCCTCACCGCGGCATCGATCCTCTCGAGCGACTCGGGGAAGCGGTTCTGGATCCGGTCGATCCCCATCAACGAGCGCAGGATGTCGGCGTGGTTGGGCAGCTCCTCGTTGGCGAGCATCAGGAAGGTGCGCGCTTCGTCCCAGTGGCGCATGCCCATGTGCAGGCGCCCGAAGGCGTACGCGATCTTGGCGGTGCGCGCCTCCTGCGGGATCGCGTCGAGCTCGCGCAGCGCCTCATCCAGCTGACCGGTCCGCGCCAGGCTCTGCGCGACCAGCACTCGAACCGCATACACGTCGGGCTTTTCGCGCAGGTAGCGGCGTCCCTCTTCGATGGCGAACGCGTGCTCGCCCAGCGCCACGTGGACGTCGGCGAGCACCCGCCGGGCCTCGATCAACCCGGAGTCGATCTCGAGAGCGCGCGCCAGCTCCGTGCGCGCGGCCTCGCGCTCGCCGCGTCGCGCCAGAGCCACCCCGAGCAGATAGTGCGCGTCGCCCCAATCCGGTCGCGAGTCGATGGATGCGCGCAGCGAGGTGATGGCTTCTTCGAGGTTCCCCTCTGCAATCGCGACCTTCGCCACGACGGCCAGCGCGACCGGATTCGTGGGCTCCTCGGTCAACACCAGCTCGACCGTCTCGCGGCCCTCGGCGACCTTCGCGTCGTCGCCGTCGCGGAGGCCCAACTCGACCAGGAGCTCGGCGACTCGCAGGCTCGCCGCCCGGTGGGTCGGGTCGATCTCTCGCGCGCGGCGGGCGGCCTCCAGGGCGCCGGGCAGGTCGCCCTGTAGATTTCGATACTGGGACAGGACCAGGTGCGGCGTCGCCTCGTCGGGCCTCGCCTGGGTCGCCCGTTCGATCAGGGCCTCGGCCTCGGCCTCGTTGCCCAGGGTGCGCTGGAGACGGGCCAGGAAGTAGATCAGCTGCAGCTCCTCCTCCCCCTCCTCCTTTTCGATGGCCCCCTGCAGAACCTCCACCGCCTGCTCGGGGCGTTGCCGGCCTTGCAGGAACGACGCGAGTCTCGAGAAGGTGCGGACGCGCTGTCCGCCATCTTCCGCCAGCTCGACCGCTTCTCGGAGCGCCGCCTCGGTCTCGGCATCCCGTTCGGGGTCCCGATTCAGGAAGTTGGCCAGCCTGGCGTAGGACGCGGAGGTCGGCACGATCTCCACGAGCCTCTGCAACAGAATCTCCGCAGCCTCGGGGTCGCCACTGCGCCGGTAGTAGGCGGCGAGCAGGACCATGGGCTCTTCGCGCTCGGGCGCGATCTCGAGGGCCTCCTCGTAGGCGGCCAGCGCCTCTTCGGGCCTCCGCAGGGCCTCCAGGGTGCGCGCCTTGAGCAGGCGCGCCGGCACGTCTTCGGGATCCGCGGCGATCACCTCTTCGGCCTGCTTGAGGGCCTCGTCGAGATCGC
>JAZFWH010000006.1:0-10497 GCA_036482635.1 Myxococcota bacterium | reverse complement strand
ATACCTTCGGCCTTCAAGGTGTCGAGCAGTTGCCGCACGTGCGCGTTGTGGGCCGCCATTTCGGAAGCCTGAGCGTTGACCTTATCGACATTCTTGTCGTTATGGTGGGCCTTCGAACCTTGCAATTGCTGGGTGTAGGTCGCCCAATAGATGAAGAAGGGCTTGTCGTCCTTCGCCTTGTCCTTGACATACGCGGTGATCTGCTTGATCGACTCTGCCTCAAAGGCTTCCTGTCGGTCGGGACCAAGCGTGCCGGCAACACCCTCGACGGGCCTGCGCCCCTCGCCCTTGCGCCCGACGAACGCGGCCTCCGTTAGATCGATCCCCGTGCGTTTCTTGTAATCCTCCGCGCCGGGGAAGTCGTAGAACATCGCCTTCATGGGGTTCGGTGCATCGTTGTACATGTCGAAAGAGCCGGGCCAGTTGTCAGGCGCGCCGTTCCACATGCCATAGTACGCATAGTCGTAGCCCTGGTTCTCTGGCGCGTGCTCGGGCTCTTCACCCAGGTGCCACTTGCCCCACATGGCGGTGCTGTAGCCGGCCGCCGAGAGCACTTCGGCCACCGTCACTTCTTTGGCCGAGAGCCCTTCGGTCTGGCCCGGCCACAGCACGCTCAGCAGCCCGGTTCGCACCGGATGGCGGCCGGTGTTGATCGCGATGCGGGACGGCGTGCAGGACGGCTCTGCGTATGCGGTCCAGAAACGCATGCCCTCCCGGGCCATCTGGTCGAGCGCGGGCGTCGGGGTGCCGCGATGCTTGCCGCCGCCCTGCCAACCGAGCTCGCCCCAGCCGACGTCGTCCGCAAGGATGTAGATGATGTTGGGCGGCTTTCCGAAGCGCTCGCGGAGCGCCGCGAGCTTTTGATCGATCTGCCGGTCCTCAGCGGCCCACTGCTCCGCATTCCTCTTCTGGAACTCCAGGAACGGTGCGTCGAACTGCGGCCCTTTGGCCTGCGCCTGCTGCGCCGTGCAGGTAATACCCGAAACCGTGGTTGCAAGGAAGGCGCAGAGCACGGCGAAGATGCCCCGCCTGCGCGATCGCGCGTAAGACCCGATCCTCATCAGACCCTCCTAAGACTGCGCGGCCGGGCTTGAGCGCGTGGGCAGCTCTTCGCAGACGCGATCAGTCCACTATCGTCGCTTCACAGGGTGCGCGAGTCTACCATTGGATGGGCCGGCGCCGGCGGGGATCCGCCCGGATGGCGTCGGCGGGCCCTGGAGGAACCGTGCGATTCGACAACCGCGTCACGCGCATGCTCGGGGTGCAGATCCCGATCGTGCAGGCTCCGATGGGCTGGATCGCGCGCTCGCCGCTCGCGTCGGCCGTGTCGAACGCCGGCGCCCTGGGCATCATCGAGACCTCCTCGGGCGAGCTCGACGCCATCCGGGTCGAGATCCAGCGCATGCGCGAGCTGACCGAGCGGCCCTTCGGCGTGAACATCGCCCAGGCCTTCGTGCGCGACCCGGGCATCGTCGACTTCGTGATCGGACAGGGCGTGCGCTTCGTGACGACCTCGGCGGGCGATCCCAACCGCTACACGCGGCAGCTCAAGGAGGCCGGCCTCACCGTCTTCCACGTGGTGCCGACCCTGCGCGCCGCGCTGAAGGCGGTGGACGCCGGCGTCGACGGCCTGGTGGTCGAGGGGGGAGAAGGCGGCGGCTTCAAGAACCCGCGGCCCGTCTCGAGCCTGGTGCTGCTGCCGCTGGTGTGCTCGCGCGTGGACGTGCCGATCATCGCGGCGGGGGGGATCTGCGACGGCGTCTCGATGGCAGCCGCCTTCGCCCTCGGCGCCGAAGGCGTGCAGATGGGGACGCGCATGGTCTCCGCCGCGGAGTCGCCGGTTCACGAGGGCTGGAAGCGCGCCATCGTCGCGGCCCCCGAGACGGGCACCGCCTTCCTGCGCCAGCCGAAGGGACCCGCGCTGCGGGCGCTGCGCACCGAGCGCACGGAACGCCTGGAGCGCGGCGAGGGCAACCCGATGGCTGAGCTGGCCGCCGGCGTGCGGCAGGTCTACTTCGGGGGCGAGCTCGAGGCCGGCGTGGCGCTCTCCGGCCAGGTGGCCGGCCGCATCGACGCGATGCTCCCCGTCGCGGAGATCGTCGAGCAGACCGTCCGCGAGTTCTCCGAGACCGTCGAAGGGCTCGCCAAGCGCTACGCCGCGCCGTAGCGGCCCCGGTCACCGCGCCTTGTCTGGGATCCGGCGACGCGGTGGACGCGCCCTTCGGGCGCTCAGCGGCCCTTGCTCAGGCGTCCCACGTCGATGTAGCGGCGCACCTTTCCCTTGGTCGGGAGCGGCGTGCCGTGGGCGTCCCAAAACTCGATGCGGTTGCCGGTGCCCGTCTGCACGTTCGCGATCATGTCGCTGATCACGACCACCGCCCGCGGCTCGGCCACGCCGTCCCAGCCGGGAAACCACTCGCCCGTGAGCTCCGTGTCCTGGCTCCAGCGCTTGTTGTGCCAGATGATCTTCCAGAGCTCTTCCTTGCGGTCGTAGGCGAACGAGTAGAGCGGCACCATGGTCTGCTTGTCGATGTAGATGTCCTTGTGGTGGTAGGGGTGGTCCGCGTTCTTGGGGACCATCCGGACCACCACCACGTCGCGCAGCTCCCAGCGATCGTTCGCGTACGACAGACCGTAGGGGCCGAAGTTGTGGTCCTTCTCGTAGGGGTACCCCTTGACCTTCGTGTTCATCGGCCCGATCACCTTGCGCTCGCCGAGGCACTGCCACTCGTACTGGGGCACGATGCCGTTGAAGCTGCGCAGGTCGTCGAAGGTGAAGTCGGTGCCCGCGATGGCGTCGGTGCGCTGCGCGGTGGAGATGCGCCGCACGCGCCGCAGGGTGGGCACGTAGACCCAGGTGTCGTCGTTGCGGGCCTCGGAGCGCGGCTTGTCGGAAGCCTTGTAGCGGTACGAAAGCAGCTGGATGCCGCGCGCGTCGAAGGGAGCCGTCACCTCGACGCCGAACGCGTACTTGCGCTTCTCACCGCGGAAGAGGTCGCCCTTTTGCTCGCCCTCGAGGTACTTGGCCTCGAAGCGGTGGGCCAGCGCGATGGTGCGCGCGGAACCCTCGTAGTAGAGCGGGAGCCGCTCGCCGCGATCCCAGTAGGAGTAGAAGAAGTGGGCCTCGCCGTCCGCGCCGCCGGCGCGGAAGTTCCACAGGATCTTGACGCCCGCCTGCGGGTCGCCGAGGCAGTCGATCTCCTCCATCGGAAACGGCCGGCCTGATGTGTAGTTCTCCAGGCTGTTGTCGGGTCCGATGCGCGCCTGTCCGCGGAAGCGATCGGTCGCGTCCTGGTACTCCTTGGTGAGGGAGTAGTCGTACTGGGTGGGCCCGATCTCGAGCTGCATGCCCTCGTAGAAGAAGAAGTCGCGGTTGTCCCAGAAATCCTCCGGAAGGAAGGGGCGCAGCTTGTCGACGTCGTCGAAGCCGATGACGTCCCCTTCCTGGAAGCTGGGCGTGAGCGCGCCGGCGTCCTCGGCCAACTCGGCGGCCGCCGCCGAGGCCAGCCCGAGCGCGGCGGCGCAGAAGAGTGAGATCGCGAAGTGCTGTCGCATGCTGATTCCCCTGAAGATCCCGGACCCGACGAGGCTCCGGCCGAAGTGACTGGGAGCGGGACGGCCCGCCTCGACGGACCGCCACACGCGGTGGACGAGTTCGGCGCGGCCGGTATTCGTACCACCTCGCCCCATCATACGCGAACGCCCCTCGGGGCGGTGGCGGAAACGGGCTCAGCGGGTCCGTCCCAATGGGGCGTCCGCCGGCGGGAAGGGCCGGTTGAGCACCGGACGCGGCAGCTCAGCGTAGAACAGGATTTCAGCCGCCTGGCCCGCGGTCTGGCCCCCGATCATCGGCTCTCCTGGCGAACGGTTCAGTCGTTCATCGTGTAGCGATCGGCGAGGGCGTGGACGTGATCGCGCCAGATGCGCTGGGTGCGCGCCTCGTCCGCCGCGGGCTTGCGGATCGTGTTCAGGCAGTAGTCCATCTGCGCCGGAGTGCTGCTGGGCTTGCTGTAGAGCTGCAGCGCGAACTTCGAGAAGTCGCGCACCAGCACGTCGAAGATCTGGTCGAGCAGGTCGTCCTCGATGCGGTAGATCCCCGCGTTCTCGAGGATCAGCTGCCCGTACACGACGAGCGTGAACATCTCGCCGACGGACATCAGGAAGTCGACGTCGTTGGTCTGGCTGGCGCCGGGGGTCGCCTTCTCCAGGAGCTCGCGGAACACGGCGATCTGCTCGCGGAAGACGCCCACGTTCGGCAGGTCGAAGCGCTCGAAAACCGGGGCGTAGTCGTGAAAGCGGAGCTGGCCGAGTCCCTTGGTGGGACCCTGGTCGAACAGGAAGTCATCGTTGCACGCGTCCTTGCGCTGCGGGATCTCCGGGTAGTCGGCGGGGTTGAAGAAGTAGTTCGGCATGAACTTGACGATCAGCGCGATGTTGACGTGCACGGTGCCCTCGAGCTTGGGCAGGGCGCGGATGTCCCGCGTGGCCATCTCGAAGTACATGTCCGTCTCGAAGCCCTTGGCCGCGATGACGTCCCACAACTGATCGATGACGTGCTCGCCCTGGGTGGTGACCTTCATCTTCACCACCGGGTTGTAGAGCAAGTAGCGGCGGTCTTCGCGCGACCCCGAGCGCATGTAGTCGGCCGCGCGCAGCGCGACCAGCTTCATCGCCACCAAGCGGCAGTAGGCGTCGGACAGCAGCTGCTTCACGTGCGGAAAGTCCGTCACGGCCATGCCGTAGAGCCGGCGCCCGGCGGCGTGGTGGATGGCCTCGTAGAAGGCGTGGGTGGCGATGCCGATCGAGGCCCAGCCCAGGTTGAACTTACCGATGTTCACGGTGTTGAGCGCCGCGTCCCAGGCTTCCCGTCCCCTCGAGAGGATGTCGGATTCGCGGACCGGGTAGTCGTGCAGCTCGAACTGTCCCACGTAGGACTGCATGTTGACGACGTTGCGCACGCACTCGTACTGGGCGTGGCGGGGATCCGACACGAAGAAGACGAAGTCGCCTGAGTCGGTCAGCTTCCCGAAGGTCGAGACCAGCGCCGCCTGGTTGGCGTTCCCGATGTAGTACTTGGCGCCGTTCGCCAGGTAGCGCCCTTCCCCTTTGGGTGCGAGCGCCATCTCGGTCGAGTAGAGGTCGGCCCCGTGCTCGCGCTCCGACAGGCCGAAGGCGAAGATCCCGCCCTCGGCCAGCAGCCGCGCCGCCTGCTGCTTGAGCTCGTCGTTGCGACTCATCCAGATCGGGCCCAGGCCCAGCACCGACACCTGCCAGGTGTACCAGTAGTGGAGGCCGTAGAAGGCGAGGATCTCCGCGAACTCGCAGATCCGCCAGGTGTCCCAGCGCGAGTCGGGCGCCCCGTAACCGGACGGGGTCAGCATCGTCGCGAAGATCTTCTCGCGCTTCACGAAGTCGAGGAAGTCGGCGTACCACACCCGCTCGCGGTCGTCGGCCTTGAGCTGCTTCCTCCCCTTGGCTTCGAAGAAGTCGATGGTCTTGCGCATGACGTCGCGCGATCGGGCGTCGGGATACTCGCGGTCGTGGTGCTTCGGGTCCAACAGGATCACGGGGGCTCCCCTCTGGGCAGCGGCGGCGTCACCCGCCCAGCCAGAACCAGAAGGCGGCGCAGGACACGCCGCCCAGCATCTGGAGAAAGACGCCGGGCCAGAGGCTGAGCGAGCGCTCGCGGATCATGCCCAGGCTGACCCCCGTGATCAGCGAGCCGGCGGCGACCAGCGCGAGCTTCTGGCTCGGGTCGAGCGGGCCCGGGGGCGTGGCGCCGATCCAGGCCCCCGACGCGGCGACGGTGACGAGCGAGTAGAGCAGGGCCGACACGAAGGCGGCGCGCGAGAGGAACCAGCGCCCGCCCACCGACTGCGCGCCGGAGTCGAGCATCACGACGCCGTGGACCAGGCCGCGGAACCAGAACTCGAGGGCGACGGCCGTCAGTGCGATCGCGCCCCCGACGTAGGCGAGGGAACGCAGCTCGAACACCAGGTCGCCGGGCACCCAGGCCCGGGCGGGGATCGCCCCCACCAGCGCGAGTGGGGCGAGCAGCAGCCAGTCCCCGCCCGCGCGCCGGCGCAGGCCGAACAGCCAGAGTCTCCGCTCGGAGAGCGATCTCGCGGCGATCAGGCTGCCGAGTGCCACGGCCAGGGCGAACGTCCCCAAGCGCACCGTATCGGGGGTCACCTCGCTCGGCAGCTCGGGGAAGGTTCTCCCGCCGAGCACGGTCACCAGCCAGCCACCCGCCAGGATCACCGCGCTGGCCAGGGCGGCGACCAGCAGACGGCCCAGGCTTCGCAACGCGTTCGGCTTCTGGTAGGCGGACTGGAGCACCTTCAGGATCTCGCGCGGCGCCAGGGCGGTGCCCGTCGGCCGCGGCGATCCCCCGATGCTGTCGGAGCCCCCCCAACGCTTGCCCGCCGGTCGGCCGTCCACCGCCGGGTCGACCAGATTGAGCCTCTCGTAGGCGCGGGTGAGATCGATGTCGGCCAGCGGCATGGGCCGCCGCAGCGTGTAGTGCCTCTCCTCCTTCTGGAGCGCCACGATCCCCAGCTGGTCGCCCCAGCGCTCCTTCAGGTTGCGCTCGACCTGGTAGATCCCCGAGCGGTCGCGGCAGGCCACCGCCACGCGGTGCTTGCCGATCTCGGCGTGCCCGAAGACCTCGACGCGCGTGTAGTCGCTGAAGTCGGCGCTCGTGAAGACGAGCTGGTCGATCTCGCGCAGCATCTCGAGCGTGTACTGGAACAGATCGGCCTCGAGCCACTCTCCGCGCTTCTTCATCCACTGCTCGTTCGCGTGCAGACGATCGAGCCGGCGCTTCGCCTCCTGCAGGGTCTGGGTGGGAAGCCCACACACCTCGGCGAGCTCCGTGCCGTTCGCGTCGATCGCGCCCTCGAGCCGCACGAGCGGGAGCAGGATGTCGCGGGATTCCTCTGACAGCCGGGACAGGCGCACGTAGTTGAGCAGGCACCAGATCGCCAGCACCGTGTCGAGGTCGGGCTCGTTGGCGTAGATGGTCCAGTCGCCCTCGGCCAGCCCGAGCCCGCTGTGGACGAGAATCAGCGCCTGTTCGCAGGAAGCGATGGTGAAGGCGCGCAGGCAACCCTCGTGGTGGTCCAGGTTGTAGAGCTTGGCCTTGTTGTCGAGCAGGGGGCCGAAGCGACCGGCGCCGTCGAGCATGATCACGCGACCGCCCAGCTCGCGCGCCTCCGCTTCCGAGAACGAGTGCCCGCGGTCGATGCTGACGTGCAGCCGCGGCGCCTCGTCGCAGTAGAGGAACCAGCCCTCCTCCGCCTCGCGCACGCCGTAGCGCTCGGGGATCAGGGCCTCGAGCTTCGCGCGGCGCGCACCCGGGGCCGCGGAGCGCGGCGCCCCGCCGCCCGCCCCCTGCGATCCTCCGGGCGGGCCCGAGCCCGGCTCGCGATCGCTGCGCCGCTCGTCCGCCATGGTCAGGTGACGCTAATCCGCGCCCCCCCGCGCGCAAGAGAGGATCCCGTCCATCCGAATAAATAGCTGAAATCGTTCAGCTTTTGTCTCTCCGGCGCGAAGCGTCTCCAAACCGCACAGAACCCGCGGGCCGCCCGCCGCTTCGCTTGTCTCCGCCGACTGCCGACTTACCCTTGCTGCATGTCGCGCCTGAGGATGGCGATCATCGCCGCCGCCGTCGCGGGTCTGCTGGTCGGGCTCGGCGCGCTGCTTCGCCCTGCGGAGGACGCACCGCCGCCCGTCTCTTCCGCGCCGCCGCCCGAGGTCGCGCGGCTGGCAGAAGAGGTGGAGCGGCTGAAGCGGCGACTCGAGCAGGAGGCCGGGATGCGCGCCCAGCTCGCCGCCGACATCGCGCGGATCGAGGACCTGCTCGACAAGCTCCCCGAGCCGTCGGACGGAGAAGAGCCCAGCGCGGGCTTCCCGCCGGAGAAGCCGGCGGGCGCCCGGGTCTCGGGCCGGTTGGACGCGAGCGGCGGCACGCGCAGCCAGCGCGAGCAGACGCTGGTGGCGGCCGGCTTCCACCCGCGCGACGTCGAGGCGCTGCTCGATCAGCTCGACGAGGTCGAGTTGCAGCGCCTGTACCTGCGCGACCGCGCCGCGCGCGAGGGCTGGAAGGGCAAGGGCCAGGAGGTCCGCGAGCGGCGCAAGCTGGACCAGGCCTGGAGCGACGCGCGAGAGGAGTTCGGCGACGACCTCTACGACTGGGCGCTCTACACGCGCGGTCGCCCGAACCGGGTGCGGGTGACGACGGTTCTGGCGGGCTCGCCGGCAGAAACGGCCGGGATCCAGGTGGGCGACGTCGTCGAGCGCTACGACGGCCGCCGCATCTTGAACGTGCGCGACCTGCCCGGACTCACCACGGCGGGCAGCGCCGGTGCGCTCACGTCGATGGACGTGGAGCGCGGCGGGGAGACGCTGCGCTTCTACGTCCCGCGCGGGCCGCTGGGGGTGCACATCGCACCCATCCTGCAGCAGCCCAGCCTCGTGCGCTGAGACGCGATCGTTGCTGCCTACGCGGCGCCGCGGGCCTCGGCGCGGCGCAGGCGCACCGGCACGCCGTTGAGCACCGATTGGCCGACGATAGCCTCGACGCGCTGGTCGTCGGTCCAGTCGTTGACCGAGACGCCGGCGTGAGCGCCCGCCACGGACTGCCAGTCGGCGCTGGCGCGGTGCCCCCAGCCGTGGGGCAGGCTCACCACGCCGGGCATCACGTCTTCGCTCACGCGCACCGGCACCTCTCCCGCGTGGACGCGGCTCTCCATCAGCGCAAACTCGCCGTCGTGCAGCCCGGCCCGCGCGGCGTCGCTGGGGTTCACCAGCAGCACGCAGCGGTCCACGCCGGAGACGAGCGCCGCCACATTGTGCATCCACGAGTTGTTGGAGCGCAGCTCGCGGCGCCCGATCAGCAGCACCTCCTCCGGGTCGCGCTCGGCGCCCAGCTCGCCCACCAGCTTGTCGAGCGACTCAAAGATCGGCTCCGCCGCCAGGTGCACGCGCTTGTCGCGGTGGGCGAGCCGGTGCGCGATGCCCGGCCGCGCCGCCCCGAGGTCGATCCCGTAGGGCGAGGCCTGGACCTTCTTCAGGTTGATGCCGCGCTTCCAGGGCAGGTAGCGGTCGCCGTGCGGCCCCAGGCGGTACAGCATGTCGAGCATTCGCTCGGGACGGAAACGCCAGCCGAAGCGGCCGGCCAGGCGCAGCGCCCGGTCGACCCAGCGCAGGCCCGTCGGTCCGCCGCCGAGCTCCTGCGCCAGGCGCAGCAGGATCTGCCAGTCGGCGAGCTCGCCCTCGCCCCGCTGGACCACCGGCGGCGACCAGCGCACGTGGCTGCGCAGCGAGACGCTCGGGGTGAGCGGCTCCGCGTGGTCCTCGGCCAGCGACCCGCAGGGCGGCAGGATCACGTCGGCGTGGCGGGTGGTCTCGTTCACGTAGAGATCGACGGCCACCGTGAACTCGAGCTGCTCGAGCGCGCGATCCAGCCGGCGCCCGTTGGGCGTCGAGAGCACCGGGTTGCCGGCGATCGTCACCAGCGCGCGCACCTGCCCGGGACCGGGCGTCTCGATCTCCTCGGCGAGTATCGAGGCGGGCAGGTCGCAGCCGGTCTCGGGAAGTCCCCGCACGCGGCTGCGCCAGCGCGCGTGGCCGTTCATGCCGCCCAGCTCGACCACGCGGGTGCCGTCGAGGGCCGGCTCCGGGAACATCGCGCCTCCCCGCGCGCCGAGGCGCCCGGCGGAGAGATTCAACAGGTCGTTGGCCCAGGACGCCAGCGTGCCGTGCACGTTGTTGCAGGTTCCCACTCGCGTGTAGGCCACGCTGCTGCGCGCGTCGGCGAACTCGAGGGCCAGGCGGCGCGTGGTGGAGGCGGCGATGCCCGTGACGCCTTCGACGCGCTCGGGCGTGAAGGGCTCGAGGCGCCGTTCCACCCCGCTCCAGCCGGAGGCCGCGGCCTCCAGCGCCTCGCGGTCGACGCGCCCCTCTTCGACCAGCACGCGCGTCATGGCCAGCAGCAGCGCCGCGTCGCTGCCCGGCCGGATGAAGACGTGCTCGTCGGCCAGGCGCGAGGTCTCGGTGCGCCGCGGATCGACGGTCACCACTCTGCCACCTCGCTCGCGAATGGCCTTGATGCGCTCCTTCACGTTGGGCGTGACCATGGCGCTGCCGTTCGAGACGGCGGGGTTGGCACCCATGCACAGGAAGTAGTCGGTGCGGTCGAGGTCGGGGACGGGCGTGACGAGCAGGTTGCCGTACAGGTAGTAGGACGCCGCGAAGCGCGGCGCGGTGTCCTGGGAGCTGGCGCTCATGCGGTTGCGCGTGCCGAGCGCCTGCAGGAAGGGCCCGACCATCAGGATGCAGCTGTAGCTGTGCACGGTCGGGTTTCCGTAGTAGACCGCGATGGCATCGGCGCCGTGCGCGGCGCGGATCTCGCGCAGCCGCGTCGCCACGGTGTCGAAGGCCTCCTGCCATGAGATCTCGTGGAAGCGGCCGTCGGGGCCGCGTCGCACGGGCTGG
>JAZFWH010000005.1:0-2947 GCA_036482635.1 Myxococcota bacterium | reverse complement strand
TCTACGACTCGACGCAGATCTTCGAGTACCTGGAGGACCGTCACCCCGAGCCGCCGCTCTACCCGCGGGACGTGGCAGAGCGCGCCCGCTGCCGGCGCCTCGAGGCGGCGGCGGACGAGATCCTGTTCCGGCCCGTGTGGGCCCTGATCGAAGAGGCCTTCTACCCGGCGGGGGGCAGCGGACGCGACACGCTGCGCGCCGAGAAGGCGAAGGCGGAGCTCGCGCGCCTGTACCAGGGGCTCGACGCGGAGCTGCGCGGTCGCGAGTACCTGTGCGGCGCCTTCAGCGTGGCGGACATCGGCACCTTCGTGTTGCTGAACGCGGCATCCACGCTGGGTGCGCCGCCCGCCGGCGACTGCGCGAACCTGAAGGCGTGGCTGGCACGCTGCGCCGCGCGCCCGGCCGTGCGCCGCGAGCTGGAGACGACCCAAGCCTTCCTGCAGACGCTGTTCGCACCCAACGCACGCGACGCGGGCGCCCCGTCGACGGCGAATCGTTCCAGCCCCTCGCCCGCGCCAGGCAGCTAGGGGTCACTTCAAGGGCTCATCGCTGCCGCCCTTCCATCCGCTCCCTCGCCGCTCAGTCGTCGGCTTCGGGCGGCTTGGTCCGGTAGTCGCCGAAGGGCTGGTCGCGCCGCTGCAGGGCCTGCTTCAGGCCGTGCTTGCGGGTGCTGGCCGGAACTCGTGCATGCTCTTCTGGTGCGCGCCCAGCGCGCAGAGCTCCGAGCCCACGCGGATGCCGGTGTGCAGGCCCATGATCTCCATCTGGCGGTGCACGACCCGCTTGTTGATCTGCACCAGGTCGTGGGGGACCGAGGCGATGCGCCGCGCCACATCGAGCGCCTTCGCCTCGAGCTCCGCGGCCGGGAACGAAGCGTTGGCCCAGCCCAGGCGCGCCGCCTCGACGCCCGTGATCGAGTCGCCCGTAAGCATCATTTCCATCGCCTTGCGCATGCCCAGGAACCAGGGGTGGAAGTGGTTGTCGGGCACGCCGAAGCGCACGGCCGGGTAGCCCATCTCCGCGTCGTCGGCCATGTAGACCAGGTCGCAGAAGGTGGCGAGCTCGCTGCCTCCCGCCAGGCAGTAGCCGTGCACCTGGGCGATCACGGGCTTGCCGAGCTCCCAGATGCTCATCCAGCCCTGCGTGACGTGGCGCGGCCAGTGTCCGTCGCCGCCCGCCGTGTACCAGGGATACTCCTGCCCCTCGTTGCCGCCGCCCAGGTCGTAGCCGGCGGAGAAGCACTTCCCCGCGCCGCGCACGATCATCACGCGGACCTCCCGGTCCGCGTCCGCCTCCTGGAGGGCGCGTAGGATCCCGCCGCGCAGCGCGTGGTTGAGCGCGTTGCGCTTCTCAGGGCGGTTCAAGGTAATGCGGCGCACCTGGGGCGCCGGGTCGTCGATCAGCACCGCGTTGGAGCCCATACTCGTCCTCCTTGCAGGGGACAAGCGTACTCCCGTTCGGGATCCGGCATCATCCCCCGCTCGAAGCCAGGAGGACGACGCCCGCGGCCTCAGGCTCGCGACGCGGCGGGACGACACGCAACGCCATGTCCGACCTGTGGAAGCGAGCCACGCGAATCCTGCGCGCCAAGCTCGCGGCGCGGGCACAGGTGCCGCCGGAGGCGGGGTTCTCGCGCGGGGGTTTCGACGCGGGGCCCGGCGCAGACTTCGACGCGCGCGGCGGCGCGGACGCGGGACGCGCCGCGGATGGCGAGCGCGCCCAGGCGCTCGCGCTGCTGGAGCTGGCGCCCGGGGCGAGTGCGACGCAGGTCCGCTCGGCCTACCGCCGGCTGTGCCGGAAGTACCACCCCGACCGCTTCGCCCACGACGACGCCAAGGCGAGCGCAGCCCACGAGCTGTTCGTGGAGATCCACCGCGCGTACGAGCTGTTGATGGAGCCGGGCCGGGCCTAGGAGTCGAGCGTGCGCTTCAGGCTCGCGGCGCGCTCCGCGGCATCGTCCCCACCGGCGGCGACCTGCCGGCGCTCCGCGACCTTGGCCTTGAGCCGCTCGAGGGCGGCATTGCCCTTGCGCCGGGCGTCGATGCGGTGGAAGCGGGCCTCGATGTCCACGTCCGCCGACTCGGCGCTCAGGACCAGCTGCGCTTCGGCTTCGGCCTCCACGCTGCGGATCCTGTCTTCGAGCTGCGCCATCAGCTGGAGCGGCGACTCGGAGAGCCCGGCGTCGAGCGAGCCCTGCATCTTCTTCTTGGTCTGGGCTGACTTGTACTGGGCCAGCAGCAGGTTGTACTTGCGCCGCGCCTCTTCCATGCGCGACTTGGTCAGCTTGAGGGAGTCCTTGAGCTGACCGGTGGCCTCCTTCTGGGTCTTCCAGCCGGACTCGAGGGCGGCGACCTCGGTGTCGCACGCCTCCTGCTGCTCGAGGGCGGTCTTGGCCAGGTCCTCGTCGCCCTCCTCCAGGGCGGCCACGGCGCGGGTCTCCCACTCGCCGGACCGGGCGCGCAGGCCCTCGATCTGCTTGTGCAGGCGCTTCTCGTCGGCGATGGCGCTGGCGACCGAGCGCTGCAGATCGTGGATCTGCTTGTTCAGATCGGAGACGAAGACCGAGAGCTGCTGCTCCGGGTCCTCGAGTCGGTCGAGCGCGGCGCTGGTCTTGCCGCGCAGCAGGTTCAGGAAGCGTCGAAAGAGGCCCGGCATGGAAGTGCCCTCTCATCGGGTGATCGCTTGCTTTTCGGCCCCCGGCTGCCGGCGGTTGAGGGCGGCTCAGGCGCCCGCAGCGCTGTCGCTGCCCGGCTCCGGGGGTGCCTCGCCGTCGCCGGCCGGCTCCGGGCCGCCCGGGGCGTCCCCGAACAGTCGCGACCAGACGCTGCGCCCCGCGCTCGCCACGCCGCGCATCAGCTCGGCCAGCGCCGGGTTCTCCTCCAGGCCCGCCCAATACCCCTGCATCGCCTGCGAGGCGTGCGCCACCACGTCCTCGTCCTCGGGCCGC
>JAZFWH010000004.1:0-2263 GCA_036482635.1 Myxococcota bacterium | reverse complement strand
AGGTGATCGACCTCGGCGTGATGGTCCCCTGCGACGAGATCCTGAAGACCGCCGTCGAGCGCGACTGCGACATCATCGGCCTCTCGGGACTGATCACGCCGTCGCTGGACGAGATGGTGAACGTCGCGAAGGAGATGGAGCGGCGCGGCATCGAGAAGCCCCTGCTGATCGGCGGCGCCACCACCAGCAAGCAGCACACCGCGGTGAAGATCTCGCCGCAGTACCGGGGCAGCACGGTCCACGTGCACGACGCCCCGCGCGCGGTGAACGTCATGGCGGCCCTGCTCGACGAGAAGCAGCGCAAGCCGTTCGACGAGGCCAACCGGACCACCCAGGAACGGCTGCGCTACGTCTACGTCGAGAAGCGGGAGCGGCCGCTGCGAAGCTACGCGGCCTCCCTCGAGAACCGCCTGGTGATCGACTGGCGGCCGGAAGACCTGCCCGAGCCGTCGTTCACGGGGCGTCGCATCGTCGACGACATCCCGCTGGACGAGATCGCCCGCTACATCGACTGGACCTTCTTCTTCACCGCCTGGGAGCTGAAGGGGAAGTATCCGAAGATCCTCGATCACCCCCGCCACGGCGAGGCCGCGCGGGAGCTCTTCGAGAACGGGCAGGAGCTGCTGCGAAAGATCATCGACGAGAGGCTGCTGGTCGCCCGTGGCGTCTACGGCCTCTGGCCGGCGGCGAGCGACGGAGACGACATCATCCTCTACGGCGACGAGGAGCACCGCGAGGAGCTGCTGCGCTTCAACATGCTCCGGCAGCAGGCTGCGCTCCCGGAGGGCAAGCCCAACCGTTCCCTGGCCGACTTCATCGCGCCGGTGGAGAGCGGTCTGCGCGACCACCTGGGCGCCTTCGCCGTCACGACTGGAATCGGCGCCGCCGAGCTGGCCGAGGCGTACGAGCGCGACCACGACGACTACAACGCCATCATGGTGAAGGCGCTGGCCGACCGGCTGGCCGAGGCCTTCGCCGAGTGCCTGCACCGGCGCGCGCGGCGCGACTGGGGCTACGGAAGGGACGAGCAGCTCAGCAACCAGGAGCTGATCGCGGAGAAGTACCGGGGGATTCGTCCGGCCTTCGGCTATCCGGCCTGTCCCGACCACACCGAGAAGCTCGACCTCTTCGAGCTGCTCGACGCGCCCGCCGTGGGCATCCGCCTCACCGAGTCCTTCGCGATGATGCCAGCCGCCAGCGTCAGCGGCCTCTACTTCGCCCATCCCGAGGCACGCTACTTCACGGTGGGCCGCCTCGACCGCGACCAGGTCGTGTCGTACGCCGAGCGCAAGGGCATGGACCTCGCGGAGATCGAGCGCTGGCTCACGCCCAACCTGGGCTACGACCCCGACGCCTGAGTCCGCGCTCTAGCGCTCCGGCGCGGGCGAGGTGAAGACGCTGGTCTCGGGGTGGAACGCCGCCCAGGCGAACCAGAACCCCTCCACCACTTCGATCTCCGCGGGTGCATCGACCTCGAAGACCTGCTGCTCCGGGTCGTAGGCGACGCGCACGGGGTGGTCCCCGAAGCGCTCTCGGACGACGCCTCCTGCCCGCACCAGCTCCACGGCGGGGTAGGCGCGCGGCTTCTCGCCGGGCAGCCGCAGCCCCAGGGTCGGCGTCTTCGGGTGGTAGCGGCGATCCCGGGGCACGGGGAACATCAGGCGCTCGGAGACCGCGTAGTCGCCGTAGGGGGAGGTGTCGTAGCTGCGCCGGTGGCCGGTCTCCCGTGACAGGACGCTGGTGTCGGGGTGCGAGGACCGCCACATCCGCCAGGTCAGCATGCGCGAGCGCAGCAGGGAGAGGCGCAGCCCCTGGGCAGGACCGGTCACGGCCCGCGCCGAGATCTGCGACCAGAGGCTCTCGGTCTGCCGGTCGTAGAGCAGCAGGTCGGATCGGTAGAGCAGACCCGACACGCCGAAGGTTCGGGGCAGGTCGCCGATGCGGCGGTCGAAGACGATGCCGGTCCCGCAGAGCGGACAGTAGGAGACCAGGATCGGCCGGCCGCCCAGGGTGTCGTTGACCAGCTCGTGCCAGACGAGGATGGCGATCGGATAGGCCCGCGCCTCGCCGTTCCAGAAAACGCCCAGGACGAGCTCGTCGTCCGACCACGGCGAGCGGGCGGCCGCTACGGAGGCTGGATGGTCCAGCGCCGGGATGCCGTCGCGGGGCGGCCCGCCGGCCAGGATCTCCGCGGCGTCGATCTCCCGGGCGTCGAGCACGAAGCCGTTGCGCAGCGCCGGAGCGGCGCGGGTCGCGCCCGCAG
>JAZFWH010000003.1:0-7900 GCA_036482635.1 Myxococcota bacterium | reverse complement strand
GTAGGCGAGCCGCTCCTGGAGATCCTCGACGCTCCCGAGCGGCGCGGTGCGGAGATACCCGGCGGCGGCGGCCTTGGCGCTCCTCGCCGAGCTCGACCCGGTGCGTCGGGAGCCGAACCGAGAAGCGCGCGGCGCGGCAGCATACTGCCAGCCGGACCCGCTGCGAAAGTCGCGCGAAGCGGGGGCTCCGGGCGGCCGGTGAGAGGGGAGCGTATGGTACGCTGCGCCCGCCGCGGCGAGGGACCGGCCGGTTGCCGCCCGCCGGCGGCGAGGGAGGCGCCCCGTTGGACCTGAGGTACTCGGAAGCGGACGAGAAGTTCCGCGCGGAGCTGCGCGCGTGGCTTCTGGAGGCCGTTCCGGCTCACGGCGAGCTCTCCCGCTCGGCGGACTGGTCGGCTCGTCGCGAGTACGACACGACCTGGCAGCGCAAGCTGTTCGACGCCGGCTACGCGGGGATCAACTGGCCCGCCGAGTACGGCGGCCGCGATGCCTCGCTGACCGAGCAGCTCGTCTACTACGAGGAGACCGCGCGCGCCGACGCTCCGTACGTCGGCGTCAACTTCGTCGGCATCCTCCACGGCGGTCCCACGCTGATCGCCGAGGGGACGTCCGAGCAGAAGGAGCGCCACCTCACCCGGATCCTGCGCGGCGAGGAGGTCTGGTGCCAGGGGTTCTCGGAACCCTCGGCGGGCTCCGACCTGGCATCCCTGCGCACGCGTGCCGTGCGCGAGGGCGATCACTATCGGGTCAGCGGCCACAAGATCTGGACTTCGTTCGCCCAGGTGGCGGACTACTGCGAGCTGCTCGTGAGGACGGATCCCGACGCGCCCAAGCACAGGGGCATCAGCTGGCTGATCATGCCCATGGATGCGCCAGGAATCGAGATTCGCCCACTCGCCACGCTCGTCGGCGAGGGCGAATTCAGCGAGGTCTTTCTCGAGAACGTGCCGGTACCCGTCGAAAACCTGGTGGGCGCGGAGAACGACGGCTGGCGCGTGACGAATGTCACGCTGCGCTTCGAACGCGGCACCGCGTTCGCCAGCGACATCTTCCAGCTGCAACGCGGCGTCGCCCAGCTGGTGGAGCTCGCGAAGCGGCTCACGCGCTACGACGCCACGGCCTGGGACGACAACGCGTTGCGGCGGGAGATCGGTCACACGCAGGCGGAGCTCGACGCGCTCTGGGCGATGGTCAAGCTCTCCATCTCCGAGGCGAGCAAGACCGGCGTTCCCGGTCTGGGCGGCTCAGCGATCAAGCTGGTCTACACGGAGCTGTACCAGCGCGTGGGAGAGATGGGCATGCGCCTGCTCGGCAGGGCCGCGCTGAGCCGGGAGGACGTGGGCGACCTGCCGAGCAGCCGCATCCTCCAACGGGCGATGCAGTCGCTGTCCCTCACCATCGCCGCGGGCACTTCGCAGATCCAGCGCAACATCGTCGGCGAGCGGATCCTGGGCCTGCCCAAGGAACGCTAGAGGTCCGGAGGAACGCATCCGTGGATTTCCGGCTGAGCGAAGACCAGCAGGCGCTGCGCCAGGGCATCCGCTCCTTCTGCGAGGGGCGCTGCTCGCTCGACCACCTGCGCGAGCTGGAGGGCAAGGAGGCGTTCGACCCGGCCCTCTGGCGCGAGCTGGCCGAGATGGGCGTGTTTGCGCTCCGCGTGCCCGAGGCGCAGGGCGGCGTCGGGCTGGGCAGCGCGGACGCCGTGGTCGTCTTCGCCGAGCTCGGGCGCAGCCTGGTGCCCGGCCCCCTCGCCTGGAGCCACCTGGCCGCGGGCCTGGTGGAGGGCGCCGCGACGGGCGACGCGGTGGTGGGCGGCCTCGACCTGATGGGCGCCCAGCCGGGGCCGTGCCTGGTCGAGCACTGGCGCAACCTGGACGTTCTGCTCGCGCTGCGACCGGAGGGCGTGGATCGGATCGATCCCCGGACGCTGGAGGCGACCGCCATCGAGCTGCCGCTGGATCCCCTCACGCCGCTGCACGCCGTCGAGGCGCTGCCCCAGGGCGAACGCATTGCCGGGGCGGCGGACGCCGCCAGGTTGCGACTGGAGGGCGCGGCGCTGGTGGCGGGACAGCTGCTGGGCATTGCCGAGGCCACCCAGGAGCTCGCCGTGGACTACGCGAAGAAGCGCCAGCAGTTCGGCCGCCCGATCGGGAGCTTCCAGGCGATCAAGCACATGCTCGCCGACATGTTCGTGCGCCAGGAGGTGGCGCGGGCCGCGGTCTACGCGGCCGGTGCCACGCTCGACGACCCGGAGGTGGGAGACCTCGCCCGCGCGGTCTCCGCGGCGAAGATCACCGCCGGCGAGTCGGCGCTGAAGAACGCCCGCGCCTGCATCCAGGTGCACGGGGGCATGGGCTACACCTGGGAGATTCCCGCGCACTACTACCTGAAGCGCACCTGGGTCCTCGAGACGGTATTCGGCACCGTCGAGGAACACTGCGACCAGACCGCCGCTCGCGTCGAGGGCGCGCTCTGAAACGCCGCCAGCCCGACGGGCAGCGGTTTGCGGCGTCTCGGGGCGCCCGATACTCTCAGCCATTCGAGCGAGGCGTAACCCGGGGAGCCTCGGCAGCCTGGCGAAACGCGGAGGAAACAATGAAGCGCGCGACTCGAATGATCCCTGTAGCGTTCCTGGCCGCGGCCGTGGCCGGCCCCGCCCTCGGCCAGCAGCTCATCATCTACCCCCAGAAGGGCCAGTCTGAAGAGCAGCAGTCCAAGGACCGCTTCGAGTGCCACAACTTTGCGGTGCAACAGACCGGCTTCGACCCGACCCAGGTGGCGGCGGCACCCCCGACCCAGACGACCCCGCAGGGCGGCGCGTTGCGCGGGGCGGCCCGCGGCGCGGCCACCGGGGCGGTCGTGGGCGCCATCGCCGGCGATGCCGGCAAGGGCGCCGCGATCGGCGCCGCCGGCGGCGGCATGGTGGGCGGCATCCGCAGGCGCGACGCGCAGCGACAGGCGTCCCAGCAGCAGGCCAACGCGCAGGCGGCGGCCACCGAGCGGCAGGCCACCTTCAACCGCGCCGTTTCGGCCTGCCTGTCGGGTCGCGGCTACAGCGTCAAGTAGGCACGCTCTCGACGCGTTCCCGGCTCTTCCGATCCGCGGTCGGCTGCGCGGGCCCGTTGGGTGCCCGCGGATGCCGGCCGCAGCTCCCGTCACCATCCGGCCCCACGCGCTCTTTGACGCTGCGTGGCATTTACTATACGCTGCGTCTCGTAAATAGCCGAAGGGGCTGAGGATGGGAATTCTCGACGGCCGGGCGGCGGTGGTCACCGGCGGGGGGCGAGGGATCGGCCGCGGCCACTGCGTCCACCTGGCCGAGAACGGCGCCTCCGTGATCGTCAACGACCTGGACACCGGCGAGGCGCAGAAGGTCGTCGACGAGATCACGGCCAAGGGCGGCAAGGCCAGCTCGAACGCCGACGACATCGGGACGCGCCAGGGCGCCCGCGCCCTGATCGAGCAGTGCGTCAGCGAGTTCGGCGGGATCCACGCCCTGGTCAACAACGCCGGCAACGTCAAGGACCGCTCCTTCCTCAAGATGTCCGACGACGAGTTCGGCGACGTGCTGCGCGTACACGTGCACGGCACCTTCATGTGCAGCCAGGAGGCGGCGCTGCGCATGCGCGATCAGGGCAGCGGTGGCTCGATCGTCAACACCGTGTCCGCGGCGCACTTCGGCAACTTCGGTCAGACCAACTACGCCGGTTCCAAGGGCGCGATCGCCTCGATGACCTACACCTGGGCTATCGAGCTCGCGCGCTACGGGATCCGGGTCAACGCGATCAGCCCGTCCGGAACCACGCGCATGTCCGCGACGTACAAGGGCCCGGACGGCAAGGACGTGGAGCTGCCCTTCATCGACCCCGCCCTCAACGGGCCCTTCGTCGCCTTCCTGTGCAGCGACGAGGCCGATTACATCAGCGGGCAGGTGTTCGGCAGCGGCGGCGATCGGATCGTCCTGCTCCAGCAGCCGAGGTACGGCGCCGGCATGTTCAAGCCCGGCGGGTGGTCCGTGCAGGACATCCTACAGCACTTCAAGAACCAGCTGGGGAAGCAGCTCGAGCCCATCGGGCTGATGAAAAACCCGTATCCCTTCTACGACGGGGTGAAGCCCCGCGCGAAATGACCGGGGGAGCGAGCATGCAGCTCGAAACGATCCTGTACGAGAAGCAGGACAGCGTGGCCACCATCACCCTGAACCGCCCGGATCGCCACAACGCCTTCAACCTCGCCATGGCCCACGAGTTGAAGGACGTCTGGGCCGAGGTGAAGAAGGATCCCGAGGTGGTGTGCGTCATCGTCACGGGCGCCGGGGAGCGGGCCTTCTGCACGGGCATGGATGTGGCCGACGTCGCCGACGGGAGCGCGCGCAAGACGGGCGTGCTCGGCCGCAGCGAGTCGCCCTGGTTCCAGCTGACCGCCATCCAGAACCGCTGCTGGAAGCCGGTGCTGACCGCCGTGAACGGCATGGTCTGTGGGGGTGGGCTCCACTTCCTCGCCGACAGCGACCTGGTGCTCTGCTCCGAAACGGCGACCTTCTTCGACACCCACGTGAAGGTGGGGCTCATCGCGGGGCTCGAGCCCGTGGGTCTGGCGCGCCGCATGCCCCTGGAAGCCGTGCTGCGCATGGCCTTCCTGGGCGGATCCGAGCGCCTCGACGCGCTCCGCGCCCGCGAGTTCGGGCTGGTGGGCGAAGTCGTGCCCGCCGCGCAGCTCATGCCCCGCACTCGGGAGCTGGCCGGCCTGATCAGCCAGCACTCGCCCACCGCGCTGGCCCGCAGCAAGCAGGCCATCTGGGAGAGCCTGGACGTCGGGCTCGACGAGGCACTCGAGCGCACCTGGACGCGCATCCAGGAGCACACCGGCCACCCCGACCTGGAGGAGGGGAGCGTCGCCTTCGTGGAGAAGCGCAAGCCGCGCTGGGCCCCGCTCTCCAGCTAGCGACGCGAACCGGACCAAGCACACATGTACGAACACATCCTCTTCGAGGTCGGCGAGGGCATCGCGACCATCACCCTCAACCGTCCCGACAAGCTCAATGCCTACGTCCCCGCGATGGGCGTCGAGCTGGTCCAGGCCTTCTCGCGGGCGCGCGACGACGACGCGGTCCGCGTGGTGATCCTGACGGGCGCCGGCCGGGGGTTTTGCGCCGGCGTGGATCTCGAGTACCTGAAGCGCGCGCGCGAAGGCGACGAGCCGGCGGGCCCCCGACTCGGCGAGGAGGACTTCGTGCGGACCTTCCCGCTGGAGCTCGCCGAGTTCCCCAAGCCCGTGATCGTGGCGATCAACGGGCCGGCGATCGGCGTGGGCGTCACGATGACGCTGCCCTGCGACATTCGCATTGCGGCCGAGACCGCGAAGCTCGGCGTCACCTTCGTGAAGCTCGGCCTGCTCCCGGGCCTTGGCAGCACCCACTGGCTGCCGCGTCTGGTGGGCCTTGCCAGGGCGCAGGAGCTGGTGCTGAGCGGCCGGGTGATCCCGGCGCCGGAGGCCGCCGAGATCGGCCTCGTCAATCGGGTCGTTGCCGCGGACTCGCTGTTGAAGGAGGCGCGCGAGCTGGCTCGCACCATGGCCGACTGCTCGCCCGAGGTGCTCGCCCGCGCCAAGCGGGCGCTCCGCTACGGCGCCAGCGCCACGATGGAGGAGGCCATGCGCAACGAGGACGCGGAGAGCGCAGCGCTGCGCCGCTCGAAGACCGAGTAGGCCGCGGACCTCAGCGCGGCCGCGCCGTGCCCGCGCCGGCCGCCGCCTCGAGCCGGAGCACTTCGACCTCGTAGCCCCCGGTTCCGGATCGCCCGACGGCCGCGTAGTCCGGCGGGAGCTGGATCGGGAGCTCTGGGGCCAGCTCGGACGCGGTGAAGCGCGAACGCAGCTCCTGCCGGCCACCCCGGATGCGCACGCGGACCTCGACCCCGGGAGCGCGGCGCAGCGCCTCGGGCACCCGCACGTAGAGCACCGGTCCCAGCGGCCCGCGGCCGAGCCGGAACGCGGGTTGCTTGGCGGCGTCCTTCAGCGCGAAGGCGGGCGAGGGGACCGGCGGCCGGGCCTGCAGCTCGCGTCGGGCAAGCGCCTCCAGCTGCACCTCTTCGTGGTACGCGATCTCCGGCTCCGGCTCGCTCGCCTCGTCGCCGGCTGCGGCGTCGGAAAGGAACGAGTCGGTCTCCCGCTCCGCCGGCGCGAGGCGGGGCGCTTCGCGGGCGGACGGCCCCGCCGCTCGCGGCGGCGCAGCGGGGGCCTCTCGAAGCCGCTCGTGCCGCTTCGCGAGCTGGCCCAGGCGCCCCCCCGCCTCCCGGTCGTCAGAGGCGACCATCTCGGCCTCCGGGGCGGCCGGCTGGGGCCGCTCGGCCCGTTCGGCGAGGTCCGCCAGACCAGGCAGCCGCGAGCGCTCGAACACGCCCGTCACCGCGGGATACAGCAGCAGCAGCACCAGCGCGTAGGCGAAGGCCGGGTGGAGCGCGATTCCCCGCACGGCCGGCCAGAGCCCGCGAGCTGCGCGGCGTGCCGCGGCCGCCGCGGGGCGAGCCGCCGCGAGCCCGGAGAAGTCGAAGTGGTGCAGGGCGTTCAGCTCGTCGCGGCAGCTCGCGCACGCCGCCAGGTGTCGTTGCAGGTCGGAGCGCCGGGCCGCGTCGAGGGCGCTGTTCCGCTGCGCGTACTCGAGCAGGAGCGCGGGCTCCGGATGCGCGCCATCCGGGTCCGAACCGCGCGCCTGGAGGAGCACGTGGAGGTCGGTCCACGCGCGCACCTCTGCCGCGCACTCGGGACAGCGCGGATAGTGCTCGCGGAAGCTCGCGAACTCCGGGCGGCCCGCTTCGGCGAGGAAACCGATGATGTCGACCTCGAAGGCCTTGCGGCAGCTCACGGACGGTACGCTCCCCCTGGTGAAGTCTGCGCTCGAGACGAATTCGGCTCAAGCATCTTCAGGCATTCCTTCGAAGCGCTGGCGCAGCGCGAGCAGGCCGTCGCGCAGCCGGCGTTTCATGGTACCGAGCGGGATCCCCGTCTCGTCGGACGCCTCCTGGTAGGTCCGGCCGTTCAGGTAGACCTCCTCGATCACGCGGCGCTGCTCCTCCGGCAGCTCCCGGACCGCCGACCACAGGCGTTCGCCCTCCTCGGGGGGCGGCAGCGCGGAGGCCTCTGCCGACGCGTCGTCCCAGGGCAGCGACTCCCGCTCCTGGTGGCGGAGCCGCCGCTTCAAGCGGTCCACGAACTTGTTGCGCGTGATGATGCGCACGTAGCCGACGAAGGCCCGGGGGTCGCGCAGGCGACCGACGCGGGTGTTGGCGACCAGTGACATGACGACTTCCTGCCGCAGGTCGTCCCATTCGTCACGGAAGTCGTACGCGCGCAGCTGGACCAGGAAGCCGGTGATCAGGCGGTTGAGCTCGAGGAAGGCGAGGCGGTCGCCCTTCAGCAGGCGCCGCTGCACGGCGTTCCAGTCGGTCGGCGCTGCGCGCATCGGCGGAAGGCTACCGAAAAACCACCCGTGGCCTCGGCTCCGCCCGTTGAGCTCGACTAGCTCTTGCTGGCGGGTAGCTCGGCGCGCCTGGCCGCCCGCTTCGATCGACTCGCGCGGTACTTCTCGGTCTCGTCCCAGCGGGTCACGCGGTTTCGGCCGGACTTCTTGGACGCGTAGAGGGCGATGTCCGCCTGGTCGATCATCCCCTCCGTATTCCTGGCGCCGAAGCGGACGGAGGAGACGCCGAAGCTGCAGGTCACCTTGAACTCCACGGCGGTCTGACCCTCGACGGCGGCTCGGGCGCGCTCCGCCACCTCGGCGCCGCGCGCGATGTCGGCGCCGCCCAGCAGCACGCAGAACTCCTCGCCGCCGTAGCGGCAGATCGCGTCGTTCGGACCCAGCACCGAGCGAAACAGCTCCGACACGGCCTGGAGCACCTTG
>JAZFWH010000002.1:0-2971 GCA_036482635.1 Myxococcota bacterium | reverse complement strand
GGGGCCTTGGACATACTTCGAGTTCGACCTCCGTGAGCCCACGATGCACGTGGACGATCCCCAGCTCGGATGGAGGAACAAGCCGGGCCGGTACACGATCCCGCCCTACTCACCCGAGGGCGAAGAGATCCGGATGACCTTCCTCGAGGACGGCACTCGCGCCAGCGGCGGGTCACCGGGTCACGGCCCTGCGCGGCGATCCGCAGCTGACGGGGCCGGGACCGAGTCGCGGCGGCTGGTGCTGCTGGGCGGCTCGTACATAGAGGGCTTCGCCATCTCCGATCCCGAGACTCTGGCGTGGAAGCTGCACGAGCGCTTCCCCGGGTTCGACGTGCGAAACTACGGAACGGCCGGCTACGGGACCTACCAGTCCCTCTTGCTGCTCGAACGGATCCTGGAGACGTGGCGGCCGGCGCTCGTGATCTACGGCTTCAACACCGTGCACGAGTTCCGGAACGTCGCCCCCTCCTGGTGGCTCAAGGCGCTGTCTCGATTCTCCCAGCGAGCGACCGTCTACCTGCCGTTCGCCACGGCGGACGAGCGCGGCGAGCTGGTTCGACACCCCCCGGAGCGGTTTCCCGTCTGGCCCCTCAGTGAGCGGCTCGCCTCGGTCAACTTCCTTCAGGAGCTGGTGACGAAGTTCAGGACGCGAGACCGGGTGAGCCAGGCGAGATTCGTCACCAAGAAGCTGATCCTGGAGATGCGCGACCTCGCCCGGGAACGGGAAACTCCCTTCCTGGTGATGATCCTGGGGGCACGTCCGGCGGCTCGGAACTATGCGGAACTCTTCGAAGCCAGGAGGATCCGCTGGCTCGACTGCTCCGTGCCTCTGGATCGAGGCCTGATCGTGACCGGCGAAGGGCATCCCAACGGAAGGGCGAACACCCTCTGGGCCGATTGCCTGTCCAGGTTTCTCGACGGGGCCGGCCGCGACCTTCTGGCATTCGAAAAGGGCGGCGACCCCTCGGGGGCACGCAAGCCATTCCCGACCCCTTGAGTTCGTGCGCCGCCGAGGGGACCCGCGCGCTCGAGGGCGCGATCGGGCTGACGGAGTGCACCGTGCATCTCGGGCGGTGTACTACGCTACGCCGCGGGCAAGGAGGGCAAGGTGAAACGAGTCCGAACCGCCGCGGGATTCCGGCCGCCGGCGTTCTTGGGCGTGCGCGCCTCCCTGAAGACCGCGCCGCCGCCCCTCAGCGGCAGCTAGCCACGGGGAGCGGAGCGCGATCCTCGCTGGCGTCGGCTCCCTTCGCGAAGAGGGCGGAGCTGCGCAGTGCTCTCAGGTGGCTCGGCGCCGCCTGGGTCGCCTCCGCCGTCATCGCCGGGTGCGCGGGCTCGGGCGCCCGCGCGGCGCCCGGCTCGACGAGCGGCGGGGGCGGAGTCGTCGCCAACGAGTTCCCGACACCCCGTGAGCTCGACGCCGTCCGCGAGCGGCCCCAGCCGGAGCTGGCCCTCACCGCCGACGTGGCCGACGTTGAGTCCTGGGAGCTCGGCGGACCGTTTGCGAATCGTCTGGATGCCAGCCCCTACGTGGGCGCGGGTCCCTGGAGCCAGCGGCTGGAGGCCGAGACGAGTCGCCGCGCGGGCCTGGTGCTGCCCACCGAGGCCATGCACTGCGTCGCCCGAGAGCTCGGCCTGTTCCGCCTCCAGTTCGGCGCCCAGCCGCCGGAAAACCTGACGAGATTCATCATCGGGCGCTGTAGCGCCTCGGTGGTCCGCGTGGAGCACGGCTTCTTTGAGGCGGCCGTTCCCGAGCGCGCTTCGGACGAGGAGGTCTTTCGGAAGTGGGAGAGCCCGGTCGTCGAGATGATCCGCCGCCAGCTCGTCGGAGGGGCGCGCGTCGTCGGCATCTGGTTCGGACGCAGCGGCGAGCAGGCCGTCGTGATCGTGGCCTCGGCCCTTCGAGACGTTCACCTCGAGCCGTTCTCGAACGTGCTCCCGGAAGACGGCCGGGTCGCGATCCGCGGGGAGGCGCTCGCGCCCGCCGCGCGGATCGACGCGGTGATCGGCCGGGGCCGCTACGGCTATGCCGAGTGCGAGGCGAACGCAGCCGTGTCGCTCCCGCGCTTCGAGTTCACCTGCCCGGCGGACCCCGACGACGCGTCGGCGTGGATCGATCTCACGCTCCAGGGACCCGGTCGGGTGGTCGGGTCCGTCGGCGCGACGCTGCTGGTCTGGCCGTCCGGAAAACCGAACGCGCACTACAGGCGCCCATCCTACGTAGACGAGGTGCAGGCGTACGACGCGGCGACCGCGCGGGCCGGCATCGCCGAGCTCCTGAACGGCGTGCGCCGGTCCGCCGGCCTCGAGCCGCTGGAGCTGGCCGCCGAGCAGAGCGTCCTCGCCACCGAGCTGGCCCCCCACTTCTTCAACTCCTACATCGGCGCAGGCGACCCAATGCTGGCCGACCTGATCATCATGGGACTGGTCGCCGGCTGGAGCATCGACGGCGTGATCCAGAGCGGGAACTTCGCAGCCGCCTGGGTGGCGGGCACCCACGACGTGGGCCGCCTGCTCTCCACCACCCTCGAGCGCCCCTCCTCGCGCCGCACCCTGCTGGCGCCCGACGTCGAGCGCATCGCGATCGGAGCGGTGCTGGAGGTCCGCGACGACGTCCCCAGAATGGCCGCGATCTTCGGCAGCTACGCGCTCTTCTCGGCCGAAGCGCACGACGCCAACGCGCGGCGCGTCTACGAGCTCCTCGAAGAGCGCCGCGGCCAGCGCGGGAGACGCGCGCCCGAGATCCTGGGTGAGGTGACGCCCCTGGCGATGGCGGCAGCCGGCCAGGTGCAGGCCGGCCGGGATCCGACGGACGTGCTCGGCGATCTGGTCCAACGAGGGGCCGAGGTCCTGAAACGACCCGTGCGGGGCTGGATGGCGGAAGCGCGAGAGCTGAGCGCGATCGAGTTCCCCGAGGAGTACCTCAGCGAGCGCGAGCTGGCGGTGGCGGTCGGAGTCTCTTACCGAAAGG
>JAZFWH010000001.1:0-21245 GCA_036482635.1 Myxococcota bacterium | reverse complement strand
GTCGTACTTCAGCGCCGCAGACAGCTACGTGGACTGGCTGAAGCACCCGAGCGGGCGCGCGGCGGATCGGGACCGCGCCTGGCGTGTCGGCCACGAGCATCCCCCGCTGCTCAAGGTGTGGATGGGGCTCACGGGAGACGTGTTGGGCCCGACGGTCGGCCCGATCGCCGGCTATCGGTCGGGGATGCTGCTCTGGGTCTTCCTGCTGCAGCTGCTCGTTTTTCGCACCGCCCAACGCCACTGGGGAATCTTTCCAGCGACCGTCGCCAGCCTGGTGCTGCTGCTGATGCCGCGCGTGTTCTTTCACGCCCACCTCGCCACCCACGACTACGCGATCACCGCGATCTGGTTCCTGGTCGTGTACAGCTACGACCGCAGCGCGCGGCGCCCGTGGCGCATCACCCTGGCTGCGTGCTTTCTGGGCCTCGCCCTGCTGACCAAGATCAACGCATTCTTCCTCGCGGTTCCGCTCGCGTGGATCTGGTGCACGCAGCACCTGCCCGCCGAGAGACGGGACGCCACCGGGCGGCTGCAGGCCTGGCGGCGCGCCCTGCTGCGCGGAGCGCTTCCGCTGCTCGTCGTGCCCCCGCTCCTGTTCGTGACGTTCTGGCCGTGGCTGTGGAGTCATCCGCTCGAGCGCATCGAGGCCTACCTGCTGTTTCACCTTCGACACTACGAGGTGCCGACCTACTACTTCGGCGAGGTCTACGGGCAGGCCCCGTGGCACTTCCCCTGGCTGATGCTCCTGGTCACGCTGCCGGCGTTGCTGCTTCCGCTCCTGGCGCTGGGCACGTACTGCCTGCGCCACGTCGGCTGGCGGCTCGGCGGACTGCTGGCCGTCAACGCCAGCTTGCCGCTGGTCGTGGTGTCGCTGTCGCCGGTTCCGAAGTTCGACGGCATCCGGCTCTTTCTGCCCGCGATGCCCTTCCTCGCGCTGATCGTCTCGGCTGGCTTCTGGCACCTGGAGCGGACGACGCGCCGACCAGGCGGTCGGCCGTGGATCGCCTGGAGCCTGGCAGCCGTGGTCCTGGCGAGCCAGGCCTGGTCGGTCGCCCGCTATCACCCCCATCAGTTCGCGTTTTTCAACCTCGCCATCGGAGGAACGCCGGGTGCCGAGCGACTCGGCTTCGACGTGGAGTACTGGGGGACGGCCTTCCGGGAGGCGCTGCCGTATCTCAACGAACACCCCGAAGCGGCTTATTGGGTTCCAGTGGGCGTGATCCACTCCGTGTATCGGCGGGCCGGGCTGCTCGAGCCGCAGGTTCGCTTCGGCGATCGCGTCAGCGGTCGCCGCCTGGTGTTGATGAACCGCCCGGCGATGATGCCCCGCGATCTGCGCCGCTTGTGGGCCGAGGAAGAGCCGATCTTCCGCGTCGAGCGCTTCGGAGTCGACCTGGTGCGGATCTACGACTGGCCGCGCTAGATGCGCCCGGGCATGGGCTTCTTCGCCTCAATCTTCAAGGACAGGGAGCCGAAGCGGCGGGGATGCACTGGCTGATCGGGGCGATTCCTCTCCTCGCGGCGGGCCACTTCCTGGGCCCCGTGTCGGGGCGGGTCGAGCTCTCGGACGGCGCGCATCCCCAGGACGTGGTCGTGCGTCTGCGCTGCAGCTCCTACAACTTTCACGGCGCGTCGGCCTCGGACACGGAGACGCGCGTGGTGGCCGCCGGCCAGACCTTCCGCTTCCTGTGGGCGTGGCGCGGTCTCTCACCCGTGGGCTGCTGGCTGCAGATCTACCACCCGCTCTACGTCGCCGGGCACGTTGCGCTGAGCGACGCCTTCAGCCAGGACGTGGGCGAAGTCCGGCTCGAGAGCTGGGACGCGTTCCTGGCCCGCGGCGGCAGCACCGGGATGGACCACCAACCGTGGCCGCTCGCGGAGCTCCAACAGCACCTGCACTTCATGCGCTACCACTTCGCTCCGGCGACGGATGGGGCGGTGCGTTACCTGCCGGCCCTTCACGGCATCTTCGACCACGCCGTGCGCGAGCTGCCGCGCGGTTGGCACCTCGGCTCTTCACAGAACCGCTACCTGCTGCAGAATCTTCAGGGGATCGAGCAGGTCACGGGCTACCGGCGGTCCGCCGCGCAGGAGGCGCTCTTCGTGGCCGCGGGCGCGGGGGACGCGCTGGCGGTGGGCGAGGCGCTGGCCGCGGGCGCGGACCCGAGCGGCTGGGACGCCGACGGCGCGGGTGCGCTGCACCTGGCGGCGGCGGGCGGGCAGCTGGAGGTCGTCACCCTGCTGCTCGACGCGGGCGTCCCGGTCGACGCTCGCATGCAGGCCGCGGGCAACACCGCGCTGATCCAGGCGATGCTCCGTCACCGCTCCGACGTGGCCCGGCTGCTGATCGCGCGCGGGGCCGACGTGAGCCTGGGCTCCTGGAAGGGCACGCCGCTGCGCATCGGCGCGCGCCAGGGCATGGATCCGGAGCTGATGCGGCTGCTGCTCGATCGCGGTGCCGTGACTCGCGCCGCGGAAGAGCGGGACGTCGTGCTCGCGCTGCACGAGGCCAGCCGCAACGGTCGTACCGGAATCGTGCGCGCCCTGCTCGACGCGGGTGTCCCCGTCGACGCGGGTTCGGGAGGATTCACCGCGCTGTTCGTCGCCACACTCAAAGGCAAGCTGGCGACGTCGCGGCTGCTGATCGAGGCGGGCGCGGACGTCAACCTCCGCGCGTCCGACGGACGCACACCGCTGGCGAACGCGCGCAAGCGAGGCGACCCCCGCCTGATCGCCGTGCTCAAAGCGGCGGGCGCCCGGGAGTAGCTCGTTCTCCTCTAGTCGTAGACGGCGTCGACGTGCCAGGTCTGGCGCAGGCGGTCGAGGCGGATGCGGGCGACGGTGCCGTCGCTGGTCTGCACGTCGAAGTGGTCGTAGGCGAAGCGCTCCTCCCGGGACCACCAGCCGCCGGTCGCGCGCCACGGGCCGGCCAGGCGGACCACGCGGCCGTTGGCGACGGCGCTGCGGATCGACTCGGGGCGGCCGCGGAACAGCCGCACCTGGGCGGGGACGGGGGGCCGCAGGGCCCGCACGGCGAGCGGGAGCTCGGGCCCCGGACCGCCTGGCTGCGCGCGCCGCTCCGCGGCGCAACCTGCTGAACTCCGCTCGGCTTCGCCTGGCTGCGCGCGCCGCTCCGCGGCGCTTGCCGCGAAGCGGCCCATGCCGAAGGCGTCGGGCCGGTGGTCGTCGGCCACCTCGGGCGCGCCGACGCGCCCGCTCCCGCACAGGGCCTCGAGCTCGGCCAGCGTGCTCGCCAGAGCCGAGGGCGCGGGGCCGGGAGGGCGGAAGAGGTCGAGCTGGTCGCGGCGGACGGGGTTCGCCTCGATCTCCAGGGCGACGCCCTCCACGGGCGCGTCGGGCGCGCGCGCCTCCAGGGCGCGACACACCAGTCGCACCAGCACCCGCAGGTCGCGCGTCGGAGCGGCCAGGCCGATGCGCCGCGCGTCGCGGCCGCCCCCCGCCAAGTCGAGGCGGAGGAAGAGATCGCCGCAGGCCAGGTGACGCGCCTCGAGTCGAGCCAGCAGCCGCGAGAGCAGACCCTGCAACGCAAAGGTCAGGGGCTCGAGGCGGTCGACCGGGAACTCGAGGTCGACGGCTTCCACCAGCCTTCCGCGGTCGGGGGCGGGCAGGGGGGCCTCGGTCTCCGCGCCCTCGGCGAGGGCGATCAGCTGCAACACCCGCTGGCCGAGTCGGAGCGAGAGCGCGCGACGGGGCAACGCCCGCAGGTCGCGCACGTTGCGCACCCCGAAGCGCGTCAGGCTCTCGGCCAGGTCGTCTTCCGGATCCAGGACTTCGATGGGCAGGGGAGCCAGGAAGGCAGCCTCGCAGCCGGGCGGAAGCACCTGGACGCGTCCCGGCTCGAGCGCTCCCCGGGCGGGGTGGCTGGCCTCGCCGCTGCGCAGCCAGCGCGCCGCGAGCAGGGCCGCGCTGCGCGAGCCGGCGACGGCGACGTCGCCGGGAAGCCCCACGCTGTCCGCCCGGGCGGCGAGGGCGCTGGCGAAGCCCCGCTCGGAGTCGAACAAGGACGTCACCCCCGAGGCGTCCAGGAACGCGGCCGCTTCGCCGGCGTAGGCGCCCGAGGCGCGCGGGGCCAGCGCGGCGCGCGGGGAGAGGCCGAGTGCCGCGTCGAGCAGGGCCTCTCGCGCCGCGCGCTCCAGGGCCGGTGAAGCGACGCGCACGCGCAGCGCTGCGCAGACCGTTCGGGCGTGGACGACCGAGCTCCGGAGGCGCACGCCGCGCCGGGCGGCCTCGGGGGAGAGGGCGACGACCTCGGCGCGCGGGCCCGGCCCCGAGGCCACGGCCAGGGGCAGGCCGGCGAGCTCGGGATGGGCCCTCAGCTCCGCCGCGAGCGGAAGGTCGGGGACCCGCAGGCACGCCGTGCGCACCGCACTAGGCCGCCGCGTCGCTGCGCAAGTGCACCGACGCGGTGCGCTGGGCCGGGGCGGTGCGGCAGCGGACCAGCGCGGCCTCGGCCTCGAATCCCTCGAGCAGGGCCGGGGTGCCGCGGAAGTGGGTCTCGACGCGCTTCATGTGGAGGGTGAGCTCCGCAGCGGTCCCCGTCGCCCGCTGGGCAGAGAGCACCACCAGCCCGGTTCCGCTGGCCGCCGCCGCCCGCGCCAGACGCGGCCAGGTGGCGGGGGCGACGCGGAGGTCCGCCGCGGCCAGATCCAGCAGCACCAGGGCGAAGCCCCGGGCTTCGAGCAGGCGCTCGGCGCTGCGCAGGGCTTCGCGCAGGCGCGGTGCCCGGACCCAGAGCACGCGCTCGAGGGCGGCGCCGCAGGCCAGGGCCGAGGCCGGGTCGAAGGCGTCGGCGCCGTCGACCACCGCGGCGAGCTCCCCTGCCCGGGTGCTCTGGGCCAGCAGCGCCAGGGCCAGGGAGGTGCGGCCCGAGGAGAGGGGACCCGCGATCTCGCTCAGGCGCCCGCGCGGGAACCCGCCTCCCGCCAGGCGGTCGATCTGCGGAATGCCCGTCGGGAGGGGGGCAGGCGGCTCGACGGGGAGGCTGCCGCGGCGGATTCGGGGGCCGAGATCGCGCAGCAGTGCGTCGAGCCGGGGGGAGGCGGGCACGTCTCGATTTTCGTCTTACTTTCGCCTCTCGTCAACTGGAAAATCGACCGGGGCCGGGGCCCGCTGCCGAGCCCCCGATCTCAGAACTCGAGCACGGCCTCGTAGCGGCACAGACGGGGCGGGCCCTGGAGCACGCCCTGCGGCGTGCGGGCCTGGGCGTGGGCCTTGCGGAAGGCCTCGGCCCCGGTCCAGGCCTCGAAGGCCTGCCGGCTCTGCCAGCTCGAGTGCGAGATGTAGTCGCCCGGCTCGTCGCCGCGCAGCAGCGCGAAGCCCACGAAGCCCGGCACCCCCGCCAGGTAGCTCTCGCGCTTGCGCCAGTGCTCCTCGAACTCCGCGCCGCGCTCCGGGTCCACGCTGAAGTGGTTCATCGCGATGAACCGTCCCATCTCCGTCTCCTCCTCCACCTGCGGAATCTCGAGGCGGGTAGAATACCGCCATGCGCATGCTCCACACGATGCTTCGCGTGAAGGACCTCGACGCGTCGATCCGCTTCTACACCGAGATGCTCGGGATGAAGCTGCTGCGCCGGAAGGACTACCCCGAGGGCAAGTTCACGCTGGCCTTCGTCGGCTACGGCGACGAGTCCGAGCACACCGTGATCGAGTTCACCCACAACTGGGGCCAGAGCGACTACGAGCTGGGCGACGCCTTCGGCCACGTCGCCCTCGGGGTCGACGACATCTACGCCACCTGCGACCGCCTGCGCGCGCAGGGCGCCAGGATCACCCGCGAGCCGGGCCCCATGAAGCACGGCAGCACGGTGATCGCCTTCGTCGAGGATCCCACCGGCTACAAGATCGAGCTGATCGAGACGAAGACCCGCTAGCGCTCGATCTGCACCCGGCGGCCCTGGATCAGCAGGCGGCCCTCGGCGAACAGCCGGATCGCCTCGGGCACGAGGCGCCGCTCGACGGCTTGCACGCGCGCGGCGAGCGTCTCGGGGGTGTCGTCGTCGCGCACCTCGACGGTGTCTTGCAGGATGATCGGCCCGTGGTCGTACTCAGCGTCGACGAAGTGCACCGTCGCCCCGGTCCGCTTCACGCCGCTCTCGAGCACCGCCTCGTGCACCCGTCGGCCGTAGAAGCCCTTGCCGCAGAACGCCGGAATCAGCGCCGGGTGCACGTTGATCGCCCGGCCGTCGAACTTGCCGCGCGTCTCGAACGGGGAGAGGAAGCCGAGCAGCGCCACCAGGTCGACCTGGTGCTGCTCGAGTACGGCGTGGATGGCGTCGTTGAAGCCCCGGGCGTCCGGGTGCTCCACGCGCGGCACCGCCACGGCGGGGATCCCGCGACGCCGGGCGCGCGCCAGGCCGCCGGCTCCCGCCTTCGAGGCGATCACCAGCGCCACCGCCCCGGGCACCTCGCCGGCGGCGATGCGCTCCAGCAGGTTCTCGAGTCCAGTTCCCTCTCCGGAGAGGAGGACGGCGATGCGCGGCGCCGAAGAGCTGCGCGACGCGCTCATCCGGCCTGCAGCTTCTCGAAGATCTTCCGCGCCGCGGGAGAGCGGTTGAGCGTGTAGAAGTGGATCCCCGGCACGCCGCGCTCGAGCAGCTCCCGACACTGTATGGTGGCCCATTCCACACCCACCTCCATGGTGAGCGCGTCGTCGTGCTCGACCTGCGCGAGTCGCGCCTCGAGCTCCGGGGGGATCTTCGCCCCCGACAGCGTCGCCATGCGCCGCACATTCGCCACGCTGATGATCGGCATGATGCCGGGCACGATGGGCACTGCGATGCCCGCGTCGCGCGCGCGCGGAACGAACGCGAAGAAGTCCGCGTTGTCGAAGAAGAGCTGCGTGATCAGGAAGTCCACGCCGGCGCCGACCTTGCGCACGGTGTTGGCCAGGTCGACCTCGGGGCTCGCTGCCGCCTGGTGCGTCTCCGGATAGCAGGCGCCGCCCAGGCAGAAGCCCCAGCGTGAGCGGATGAAGGCCGCGAGCTCGTTGGCGTAGGTAAACGCGCCAGGCGGCGGCGCGTAGTCGGGCGGGCGGTCCCCTCCCAGCGCCAGCACGTTCTCGATCCCGGCGCGCTCCAGGCGGTCGAGGGTCTCGGCGAGCTGCTCGGGCGTGGAGCCGATGCAGCTCAGGTGCGCCATCGCCGTGATCCCGATCTCCTGCTGGATCTTGACCACGAGCTCCACCGTCTTGCGCCGGGTCGAGCCCCCGGCCCCCCAGGTGACGGAAACGAAGTCGGGATCGAGGAGCTTGAGGTCGGCGATCGTGCGGTAGAGCGAGCCGAATCCCTTGTCCGTCTTGGGCGGGAAGAACTCGAAGGAAAAGACGGGCCGACCCCGACCGTACAGCTCGGCGGTTCGCATGGCGGCTAGTCTACCATTGGCGCTCGGGGATCGTACGGGCAAGACTCGCGCCTTCCGGAGGTACGGATGACCGTTCTGGTCTCGGGCTCGCTCGCGCTCGATCACATCATGGTCTTTCCGAATCGTTTCCGGAACCACATCCTGCCCGACAAGATTCACGTCCTGAACGTTGCGTTCAACATCTCGAGCCTCGACACGCACTTCGGTGGCTGCGCCGGGAACATCGCCTATCACCTCAAGCAGCTCGGCGACGACCCGATCATCCTCGCCACGGTGGGCAGCGACTTCGGTCCCTACGCCGAGTGGCTGGATCGCCACGGCCTGCGTCGCAGTGGCATCCGCGTACTCGACGACGTGCGCACGGCGCAGGGCTTCGCCACCACCGACCTCGACGACAACCAGATCTGGGCGTACTACGAGGGAGCGATGGGCCGCGCCCACGAGGCGCGGGTGGAGGACGTGAGTGAGCCGATCGTTCTCGGGATCGTCTCCTCCAACGGCAAGCGGGCGATGCTCGAGCACGCCCGCGCGCTCAAGAAGCGCGAGGTCCCCACTTTCATCGACCCCAGTCACGGTCTGCCGCTGCTCGACGCTCCGGAGCTGCTCGAGCTGATCGAGGGCGCGGCCGTCTACATCGTGAACGACTACGAGTGGTCGCTCACCCTGGACAAGACCGGGTGCAGCGAGCAGGAGATCGCGGCGCGCTGCTCGGCCGTGGTGATCACCAAGGGGGAGCAGGGCTCCACGATTCGCGAGGGAGACCGGGTCCTCGAGATTCCAGCCGCTCGGGCGCGCAAGGTGGTCGACCCCACCGCCTGCGGCGACGCCTACCGGGCGGGCCTCGCGTACGGTCGCGTGCGCGGCATGCCGTTCGAGGTTGCGGGCCGCATCGGAAGCCTGCTCGGGGCCTGCCAGGTGGAGGTGGAGGGGCCCCAGCACCTCGTGCTCGACCTCGACGAGTTCCGCGCTCGCTTCGAAAGCGAGTTCGGCTTCTCCTTCTGATGCCGCGGCCGCCGCCCGGGCGCCGGCGCGTCCGCGACGTGCTGGTGCTCTTCTCGGCCGGCTGCCTGCCCTTGCCGTGGATTGCCGCCCACGCCTTGGGCGGGCTGGGCCTTCCAATCGAGGTGGTCGCGGCGTTCGCGGGGCTCGCGATCCTGGGTGGGGCGTTCTTGCTCACCTGGGCCACCGAGCTGGCGGAGCGTGACATGCCCCAGGCGCTCGCGCTCCTGATGCTGGCCCTGGTGGGCGTGCTGCCCGAGTACGCGGTCGATCTGCACTTCGCCTGGACGGCGGGCCACGACCTCTCCTACGCCCCGTACGCGGTCGCCAACATGACCGGCGCGAACCGGCTGTTGATCGGCCTGGGCTGGGCGGCCGTGGTGCTGATCGCCTGCTGGCGCTCGGGGTCCCGCGAGCTCGTGATCGACCGGCGCCGAACCCTGGAGATCCGCTTTCTGCTGATCGCCACGATCTACTCCTTCTTCATTCCGCTCTCGGGAACGATCAACCTGTTCGACGCGGTGGTGTTGTTCGCGATCTTCGCCGCCTACGTCGCCGCCGCCTTGCGGGGCGAGTCGGAGCAGGTCGCGCTGGTGGGCCCCCCGGCGCTGATCGAGAGGGCGTTCGGGGATCGCGGGCGGCGCATCATTGCGCTGCTGCTGTTCCTGCTGGCGGGCTACGGGATCTTCATCTCGGCGGCGCCCTTCGCCGACAGCCTGGTCGAGATCGGACGCAGCCGCCGCATCGACGAGTTCCTGCTGGTCCAGTGGGTCGCGCCGCTGGCCTCGGAGTCGCCGGAGTTCCTGATCGCCATCCTCTTTGCGCTGCGGCTGCGGGGGTCGCTCGGCATCGGAGCCCTGATCTCGTCGAAGGTCAACCAGTGGACGCTGCTGGTGGGCGCGATCCCCGTGGCGTTCGCCCTCTCGGCCCAGTCGTGGCGGGGCCTGCCCCTCGACGAGCGCCAGACCGAGGAGCTGATCCTGACGTCCGCCCAGTCCCTGCTCGCCATCGTCGTGATCATCGACCTGCGCTTCAGCCGCTTCGAGGCGCTGGTGCTGGCCGCCCTGTTCCTCGGCCAGTTCGCCTTTCCCAGCACAGAGGCGCGCTACGTGTTCATCGCGATCTACCTGGCGCTGGCCGCGGGCATGCTGCTGGTGGGCGGCGCCGAGCGGCGCCGCGGGCTGTGGGCCGCGCTCTTCGGCCGCTGAGGCTGCCGCCGACGCGGCCGCAGTCCGCGCTCAGCGCGGTAGCCAGACCACGGAGCTCGACACGTTGTCGCCGGCGTCGTGGCGCCGGTGGGCGTCGAGCGCGCGCTCCACGACCCCCCGCGCCGCCTCCAGGCTGCGCAACTCGGCGGGCCTTCGCTCCACGGCGTGCAGGGCGTCGGCCACCGCGTCCTCGGGGACCTCCACGCCGATGCCTCGTTCCGAGATGCCGTCGGTGACGAGCACCAGGGCGCGCGCGCTGCCCAGTGCCTCGCTTCCCACCACGCACTTCTCGCGCAGCGATTGCTCGGTCTCCGGCGCGTGGCCGAGGAAGCACAGCCGGCCGTCCCGCGCGGCGAGGTCGACCACGGGTCCGCCCCCGGTACGGAACACGTGGCTGTCTCCCAGAGAGGCGAAGGCGAGCCAGCCCTGGTCGGGCCGCGCCAGGGCGAAGGCCAGGGTGGTGCGCGCCGACTCGACTCCCGTGCCGGCCAGCCGCTCGAGGATGGCGGCGTTCGCACCGAGGATCGCCTCGCGCGCCGTGCTCTCCCAGGCGGACCGCAGCGCCGGCGCCTCGCGCTGCGTCCAAGCCTTCGCGTGCCGCTCCAGCAGTCGTTCGACGGCGATCTCGGCCGCATCGCAGCCGCCGTGGCCGTCCGCGACCGCCAGCAGCACGCCCGCCTCGCCCACCGCGAACGCCGCGACGTCTTCGTTCGGATCCCGGTGCGCGTAGCGCTTGGCGGCGCCGCCCCTGGAGAGCGCGATCGCCGCGCTGCCCTCGGCGATCGCGGCGACCGCTCCCAGCTTCGTGTGCTCGCGGCCGCGCAAGTACGCCGTGCGCATCGGTCGACCCTCGACGGTGTCGGCGGGTGCGGTGCCGCACCCGCGTGAAGAATCGTTCCAGTTGGGGGGACGGTGGGAGCGCCGTAGTATAACGGCCCCGCTCGAGGAGGAGATCGCCATGGCCCGGTCGGCAGCGAGCGGGCGCGCCGCCGGCGCGCCGGGCGCGAGCGACTCTGCGCCCCCGCACGCGCGATGACGGCGGCGCGAGAGGATCGCGCGGCGCGGATCCTGCTCGGCCTCGGGGTCGGCGTGGGGATCGCCCTGGCGGCGGTCGGCGTGGTGCGCTCCGGTGAGACCCGCGACCCGCGCTTTCCCCGCGCCGTGGCCGCGGTGAACGGGAAGCCCATCTCGGCCGAGGCCTTCGCGCGCTTCGCGGCGGCGGTGGCGGAGGAGCGCCGGAGCCTGGAGATCGACGCGGACACGCGACGCCGGTTGCTCGAGCGCATGATCGACGAGGAGCTGCTCCTGCAGCGGGCCACCGACCTGTCCCTCCACCGCCACGAGCCCACGGCTCGCCGCGCGATCGTGGCCGCCCTGATCGCCTCCGTGACGGCCGACGCCGAGCGGGTCGAGCCCGACGAGGAGACGCTGCGCAGGTTCTACGCGCGGAACCCGGGGCGCTTCGCCCGCCCCGAGCGCGTTCGGCTCGACGTGGCGCGCGTGGGCCTGGAGGCCCGACCGGACGAGCTCGCGCGACGCCGGGCGGAACAGATCGCCTCGCGCCTGCGCGCGGGGGAGGACTTCGAGAGTGTGCGGCGCGAGCTCTCCGATCCGCCTCTGGCGCCGCTCCCCGCCGGCCCTCTCTCCGTCGAGACCCTGCGCAAGTACCTCGGTCCGACGGTGGCGACGACGGCCCTGCGCCTGGTGGAGGGAGAGGTGAGCGACCCGGCCCGCGCCGGCGACGGCTACTACGTGATCGCGCTGCGCGAGCGCGTGCCCGGCCCGGTGCCCTCGTTCGAAGCGGTTCGCGCCGAGGTCCGGGTCGCCGCGTTGCGCCAGCGCGAGGAGCAGGCGCTGCGAGACTACCTGGCGGACCTGCGCGCCGCGGCCGAGATCCGCGTGCTCGACCCCGAGCTCGCGCCGTGAGCGCGGGGCGCGCACTCGCCGCCGCGCTGGTGTCGGCCGCGCTGGTCCTGCCGGCCGCGCAGGCCTGGGCCCATGCGCGTTCCTCCTCCACGTCGTCCTGGCAGCTGGAGAGCGGCCCCGCGTCGTCCTCGGCGCGCGTCACCGCGCGCGCGAGCTGGCGCGATCTCCAGGGTGTGCTGCCGCAGTTGGCCGGCGCCACGCCCGCGATTCTCGACACCCGCGCCGACATCGTGGCCGCTGTGGACGCGTACTTCACCGAGCGCTTCAGGCTCTACGCCGCGGGTGCGCCCTGCGAGGTCGCGGGGCCGGTCGTCGCCGCGCCGTCGCCGGATCCGATGCAGCTGAGCCGCGCCTGGCGAGTGCGCTGTGCCGGGCCCGGACCGAGCGCGATTCGCATCGACGCCTTCTTCGAGGCCTTCCCCGGGCACTTCCACCTGGCGCGCGTGAGCCGAGCAGACGGCAGCGTGATCGAACGCGTCTTCGTGCTGGGCGACTCGACGCTCGCGCTCGCCCCCGAGACGGCCGGAGCGCCGGCGCGCGGGTCGGGCGTCCTCGACTATCTGCTCCTCGGCATCGAGCACATCGCCACCGGTGCCGATCACCTGGCGTTCCTGCTGGCGCTGCTCCTGCTGGGCGTCTCCGTCTTCGAGGTCGCGACCATCGTCACCGGCTTCACCGTGGCGCACAGCATCACGCTCGCGCTGGGCGTGCTCGGCGTGATCGAGCCGGCTGCCGCGGCGATCGAAGCCCTGATCGGGCTGTCGATCGCCGTCGTGGCCCTGGAGAACTTCGCCCTCACCGTGGGCCCGGCGACGCGGCGCGGGATCGAAGGCTGCCTGGCCGCGGGCGTGGCGCTGGCCGCCCTGGGCGCCGCGGCGGGCCTCCTGCGCGTGCCGGCCGTCGCCCTCGCCGGCATCGGGATCTTCGCGTTCGCCTACCTGCGCCTGCTGCACCACGTCGAGCGCCCGGCCCGCATGCGCTGGTTCGTCGCCCTGGTGTTCGGCTTGATCCACGGCTTCGGCTTCGCCGGGCTGCTCGGGAGCATCGGACTGCCGCCCGGCCGCGTGGCGCCGGCTCTGTTCGGCTTCAACCTCGGCGTCGAGATCGGGCAGCTCGCGATCGTCGCGGCGGTCTGGCCGCTGCTCCGCCTCGCGCTGCGCGGCGGCGAGCCGCGCCGCACCCTGTGGGTCCAGGCCGGCTCCACGCCGATCCTCGCCGCGGGAGTCTTCTGGTTCCTGACCCGCGCGATCGGCTGACGCCCCGGCACCCGGGGGCTGTCGCCGCCGCGGCGGGTGGTAGACTGCGACGCGGGGTCAATTTCAGGAGAACTCGTGCGGTCGCGCAGTGCCGAGGAGCTCGTCTTCTCCCTGTGCCACGAGGTGGGCAACCTGCTGGCCGCGGCGCGGCTGCACGCCCACCTGCTCGATGGCCAGGCCGAGCGCGCGAAGAACGCGCCGGAGCAGATCGCCGGGGCCGCCGCCCGGGCGGGATCCCTGCTCGCCCAGATCCGGCCGCTGCTCTCCCCGCCCAAGGCGGGGGCACTGCGCGTCGCTCCCCGCGACGTGCTCGAGGCGCTGAGCCGGACCCTGGAGGGAGGCGACGCGCTGCGGGTGCAGATCGAGCCGCGCTCGGCAAGCGGACTGCCCGACGCGGCAATCGATCCCGAGCTGCTCCACCACCTGCTCCTCACCGCCGTGTTCGGCGCCGTCGATGCCGTCGATTCGGGCAGACGCGTCCGTGTGCGCGCGGAGGATGCCGCGACCGGGGTGATCTTCGTGGTCGAGGACGACGGGGAGATCGGGGAGGAGACCCAGGGCGGGGGGCTGCGCGGCCGTGCGCTGGCCCGAGCCGTCGCGGACGCCATCCTCCGCGCCGCCGGCGGCGAGCTGGAGGTCTCGCGCAGCGACGCGGGGACGCGCCTCGCCTTCCTGGCTCCAGTCGAAGGTCGCTGATTCCGCTCAGTCCGGGCGGACGACGTGGGCCGGCGGCTCGCGGATGTCCCAGACGAGGCCGACCGCGGCCAGCGCTCTCAGGATGTAGTAGCTGAGGTCGACCTCCCACCAGAAGAAGCCCTGACGGGTCGACGCGCAGTAGTGGTGGTGGTTGTTGTGCCAGCCCTCGCCCATCGTGAGCAGGCTGAGGAACCAGTTGTTGCGGCTGGTGTCCGGCGTGTCGTAACGGCGCGTTCCCCACAGGTGGGCCAGCGAGTTGATCGAGTAGGTGCTGTGCCACAGAGCCACCGTCGAGATCGAGAAGCCCCACACCAGCCCGCTCAAGCCGCCGATCGCGAAGCACAGCACGGCGAGCAGCGTCGGGACGACGATGTGCCAGCGGTTGAGCCAGATGAGCTCGGGGTAGCGGGCGAAGTCGCGGATCCGATCCAGCGCGGAGGCGTCCCAGCGGCCGTCGAAGATCCAGCCCTGGTGCGAGTACCAAAAGCCGTCGCGCGGTGAGTGCACGTCGAGGCCGGGGCGGTCGGCGTGCTGGTGGTGACGGCGGTGGTGGCCGGCCCACCAGAGCGGCCCCTTCTGGGTCGCGGAGGTGCCGAGCGCCGCCAGGACGAACTGGAAGGCGCGACTCGTCTTGTAGGTCCGGTGCGAGAAGTAGCGGTGATAGCCCGCCGTGATCGCGAACATCCGCACGGAAAAGGTGATGGCGAGGAGGACGAGATCGCCGGTCGTGACGCCGACCCAGAGCGCGAGCAGACACGAGGCGTGGATGCCCCAGTAGATCACCCGAGGCACCATTCGATGACGCGCCCACCAGCCCTCGGCCTCCGAGAGCGCCGGCGTCTGACCGGCGACCGCTACCGCTGCTTCCGCCATGGGCATCCCCCCTCCAAATGACGGCGTGACCGTAAGGTGCCCTTCGAAGAAACGCATGGAAAAACCTGTGAAAGTTGCGTAAAAGCCGCCCCGGAGCGTCCTCGGCGGGGCTGCCGCCCGCGCGGTGTCCGCCCCCGCGGCTCCCCGGACCCCACTCGCCTTTGGCTCGTTGCGCGCCCCGCTCGGCGGGGCACGCCGCATCGGCTTGCGCGGTGGCCCGCGGGCGCGGAGAATGCCGCCTCCCGGCCTCGCGGCGGCTGAATGGGAGAGAGCGGGTGGAGCGCTACCGGCTGACGGCGCAGGAGCGGCGAGCGTACCAGCGGGACGGCTTCTTCATCCGCCCCCGCGTCTTCGGGGAGGACGAGATCGGGCCGCTGCGCGACGCCGCCGAGAGCGCGGTCGTGCGGGCGGGCCGCGCTGCCGAGGCCGCTGGTCGCGACTACGAGATCGACGGCAACCGCTACAGCGAGGCGAGCGGGACCACGGTCCAGTTCGAGCATCTCCCCGGCTCGCAGACGATCCGGGTCCTCGAGCCCTTCCACCACCTCGACCTCCGCTTCGAGCGCCTGATCGACGACCCGCGCTTCGTCGAGCCCATGCGGGGCCTGATCGGCGCGGAGCGCGTTGCCCTGTTCACGGACAAGCTCAATCTGAAGCGCCCGCGCGAGGGCTCGTGCTTTCGCTGGCATCAGGATTCTCCCTACTGGAACCACGCCACGCCCCACGTCGATCGGCTGCCGAACGCCATGCTCGCGCTCGACGACGCCCACGAAGGCAACGGCTGCCTGCGGCTCGTCCCCGGGAGTCACGCCCACGGGCTGCTTCCCGGGCTCGAGAGCCAGGGGCAGCTCGGCCCGCTCTTCACCGATCCGCGCTATTTCGACGAGGGGCGCCAGGTCCCGGCCGTGATGCCCGCGGGAAGCCTGCTCTTCTTCAGCCCGCACACGGTTCACGGCTCCGAACCCAACACCTCCGATGAGCTGCGGCGGGCGTTGCTGTTCACCTACCAGCCGGCCGGCCACGCGATGTTCAAGCTGGCGGCCATCCGTGAGGCGGGCGAGGCGGGGACCGCGTGAGCCGCTGGCGCGCGCACGCGCGCCGCCTGGTTCTCGCGGCCGCGTGGGGCGGCCTGCTGGCAGGCTGCGCGGGCTCGCCCAACCGGGCAATGGTGGAGGCGCGCTGGACCGCGCCCGACGGTCGCACCGAGAACGTCCCCTTCAGCTACGAATCCAAGAGCGTCAGGTACGGCTGGATGTTCACCACCCTGGGCCGCGGAGGAGAGCACTACGAGGGCACCTACGTACGCGCGGTGAAGGCCGCCACCGGGCAGCTCGTCGCGGAAATCTACCAGGGCTGGTCGCAACCCGAGTGGGAAACGTGGGAGCGCGCGCCCGATGGGCTGTGGGAGGCGACCGGGAAGTCCCTCGACCAGTTTGCGGACTTCTACACCGGCAAGGTGGTCGCGTTTCTCAGCGGCCGGACGAGCGGATCGATGCGCTGCGTGCTCCAGTTGAACGAGCCGTTGGTCGGCCTGCTGCGTGGAGGCAGCGGCACGTGCCAGGTCTCCGACGGCGGTCGCATCGACCTCGACTTCTGAGCCGCAGGTCCCCCAGATTTGTGAAGCAGGTCACGGAATCGCGCGCGCCCGGCGCCGATGGACTTCTCAGCGCTGGGTGCGGGGTTGCACCTCGATGACAAGGGGGGCGCGATGGCGATCAGGAGTCTCGTAGAACGCGTGGAGAAGGCGGCCCGTTCGAGGGTCAAAGGGAAGCAGAAGGCCAAGAGCAACGGGAAGGTAGAAACCGCCGTGGAGCCCGAGCTCCGGGTGCACCGGACCGCGGCTCCGACCACCTTCATCGACCCGAGCTCCGACTTCAACGGAAAGCTCCGCTCCAAGGAGACGATCCGCATCGAAGGGCGGGCGAAGGGCGAGATCCGCACCAGCAAGAACGTGATCGTGGCGGAGTCCGCCCGTGTCCAGGCGTCGATCCACGCGGATTCGATCCTGATCGCGGGCGAGGTGAAGGGCGACGTCGTGGCGGGCCGCAAGGTCACGCTGGAGAAGACGGCGCGCGTCACCGGGGACCTTCAGACCTGTGGCATCGTGATCGAAGAGGGCGCCCAGCTGTCGGGGAGGATCGTGATCGACACCGAGGAGAAGTCGAAGCTGACCGCGGTGCGCTCCTCGACCACGGGGGACGACGTGCCCCGCCCGGCGGCGGCGCAGCGGATGAGCTCCACCGGCTCGTAGCGAAGCGGCAGCCTGTGCGGGCGGGGCGGCCCCAGCGCGCCCGAGCCGTCAGGCCGTCCGGGCGGGCGGGCGGGTCAGCCCGAGCCGCCGCAGGAACGGTCCGATCGTCAGCCCCTGGACCAGGATCGAGAACGCGACGACCACGTAGGTCATCACCAGGATGCCTTCGTAGGCGCTCCGGTCCTGTGCGCCGAGCGTCTCCTTGAGGGAGAGCGCCAGCGCCACCGAGATTCCGCCGCGCAGGCCGCCCCAGGTCATCACCTTGACCGCGTGCGGTGTGAAATTGCGCAGCGGGCGCAGCGCCACCACGGGGACTCCCACAGCCACCCAGCGCGCGAAGAGCACGATGGCGATGGCGAGCAGGCCGGCGAGTAGCCAGGTGCCGTGAAACGGCACCATCAGGACTTCGAGGCCGATCAGCACGAACAGCACCGCGTTCAGGATCTCGTCGATGAGCCCCCAGAAGGTGTCGAGGTACTGGCGTGTCTGCGCCGACATGGCGAAGCGGCGCCCCCGGTTTCCGATCAGCAGACCGGCCACCACCATGGCGATGGGTCCCGAGACGTGGAGGGCATGGGCGAGGGCGTAGCCACCGGCGACCAGCGCCAGCGAGAGCAGGATCTCGACCTCGTGGTTGTCGATGGAGCGGATCAGCGCGTAGGTCGCCAGTCCCGCGGCGAGGCCGAACGCGGCGCCACCCAGCGTCTCCAGCGCGAAGAGCCAGAGCACCGTGGCGGCCAGCGCCTGCTCGCCGACCGGCTGCGCGGAGCCGAAGCCCGCCACGCCCAGGATGGCCAGGAACATCACCACCGCCACGCCGTCATTGAAGAGCGACTCGCCGGCGATCTTGGTGGTGAGGCTGCGCGGAGCGCCCAGCGATCCGAGCACGGAGAGGACGGCGATCGGGTCGGTGGGGGAGATCAACGCGCCGAACAGCAGGCACAGCACGAAGGGCAGGCCCACGCCCAGCCACCCGAGGGCGAGCCAGACCATGCTGCCCACCAGGAACGTCGACACCACCAGTCCCAGCGTCGCCAGCAACGCGATCACGCGCTTCTGCTTCAGGAGGTCGTTCAGGTCCACGTGCAGGGAGCCCGCGAAGAGCAGGAAGCCCAGCATTCCCTCCATCAGCGTGCGATCGAAATCGACCTGCTCCAGCAGCGCCACGCTGGTTTGTGCGAGTGGGGGAAAGAGCGCGCCGAGTGCGACGATCGCGAGCGAGCTGCACAGCCCGATCAGCATCAGACCGATCGAGGTGGGCAGTCCGAGGAAGCGGTGGTTCAGGTAGCTGAAGACCGCTGCCACCGTGAGCAGGAGCGCGCCGATCTGGAACCAGTCGATGGTGGCCTCCGCGAGCCGGACCGGGCCCGGGGCAGGGGGTGGGCAGCCCCGTTTCTATAGCGCTTCACGGCCGGCGGCTCGGTGTAGAATGGAGGGGCCGGACGGGCCGCGCGATGGGAGGGCGCGGAGGCCCAGCCCGGGCGAGCTGCTGCGGGAATGCACGAAGCTGTCCACCGAGCCGAACACCCCACCTACGACGCCGTGGTCTTCGCGGGAGGCGGCTGCCGCTGCATCTGGCAGGCCGGCTTCTGGTCGGTGGCGGCTCCGGCGCTCGACCTGAAGCCCCGGGTGATCGCGGCGGTGAGTGCGGGGGCCACCACGGCCTGCGCGCTGCTGGCCGGGCGGATGGCCCGCGTCCTGCGACTCTTCCAGGAGCACACCCGTAACAACCGGCGCAACGTCTACCCCCTGAATCCGCTGCGCGGCGAGCCGCTGTTTCCCCACCTGCGCCTCTACCGGGACATGATTGGGAAGGTGCTCGACGCGAGCGCCCTCGAGCGGCTCCACGGGGGTCCGGACCTGCGCGTGCTGGTGGGGCGGCCGCCGAGCTCGCTCGGTCCCCGCTCGGGCGTGCTGCTGGGCCTGCTGCTCTACGAGATCGAGCGCCGGCGCCCCCCGGTACACGCGAAGCTGGCGCGGCGCGCGGGCTTTACCAGCGAGGCGATCTCGGTGCGCAGCTGCGCGACGCCCCGGGATCTGGAGGCGCTGCTGCTCCACTCCGCGTGCGCTCCTCCCATCACGCCCTTCTACCGCCGCGGGGGCCGGCCCGTCCTCGACGGGAGTCTCGTCGACAACGCGCCGGTGCACGTCGTCGACGGCGTGGCGAACAGCCTGATCCTGCTGACGCGAAGGTTTCCCGAAGACCGGATCCCCCGAGTGCCCGGCCGCACCTACCTGCAGCCCTCCCAGCCGATTCCGATCTCGAGGCTGGACTACACCAGTCCCGAGCGGCTGCTGGCGAGCTACGACCTCGGCCGCCGCGACGCCGAGCGCTTCGTGGCGGCTCCACCTCGGATCCGGCCCGGGTCCGCGCCCGCTCGCCCATGTGACTGACCGGGTAGACTGCCGCGCGTATGGGGTCGCCCGCCGGCAAAGCAGGGTATGCTGCCGCGCGGGGCGAGACGAGCCCGGGGGGTTCCAATGAGCCAGACCGCCGCTGCCGAGACGCTTCCCTTCCACCTGCGGGGCAACTTCGCGCCCGTCGCGGACGAGAAGACCACCTTCGACCTCGAGGTGCGCGGCGCGATCCCGCCGGAGCTGCGCGGCGCCTACTACCGGAACGGCCCCAACCCCAGGTCGGGCAGCTCGGCACACTGGTTCTTCGGTGACGGCATGGTGCACGGCATCGCGCTCGAGGGCGGCGAGGCCAGCTGGTACCGCAACCGCTGGGTGCGCACGCGTCCGTACGAGGAGGGCGACGAGAAGGCACAGCTGGTCCGCGAGGACGGCAGCGTCGACCTCACCGCCGCCAAGGCGAATACCCACGTGGTGGGACACGCGGGGAAGATCCTCGCACTGGTCGAGACCTCGCTTCCAATCGAGCTCACCCGCGAGCTCGACACGGTGGGGCTCTGTGACTTCGGGGGCCGACTCACGACGGCGATGACGGCCCATCCCAAGGTCTGCCCCGCCACGGGCGAGATGCATTTCTTCGGCTACGCGTTCGCGCCGCCCTACCTGACCTATTACCGCGCCGACGCCCGCGGCGAGCTCGTGCAGAGCGAGGTGATCGAGCCGCGCGGTCCGAGCATGGTTCACGACTTTGCGATCACCGAGCGGCACGTGATCTTCATGGACCTGCCCGTCGTGTTCGACGCCGACCGGGCGCTAGAGGGCACCATGCCCTACGCCTGGAGCGACGACTACGGTGCGCGGCTGGGCGTGATGCCGCGCGGCGGTCGGGGCTCCGACGTGCGCTGGTTCGAGATCGAGCCCTGCTACGCCTTCCATTCCTTGAACGCCTTCGACCGGGGTCAGGAGGTCGTGCTCGACATCGCGCGGTACCCGGAGCTGTGGAGGAAGAGTGCGACCGACTTCCGCACCGCCAGTCTGCACCGCTTCCAGATCGATCTCGACGCGGGCGCGGTGCGCGAAGAGCCCCTCGATGACCAGGGGATCGAGTTCCCGCGCGTCGATCCGCGCCGGGAAGGTCGCCCGCACCGCTTCGGCTACGCGGTGGCCTACCGGGCGGGTCCCGACGAGGCCGCCTTCAACGCCCTGATCCAGTACGACCTGGAGCGGGGCGGCTCGAAGGTCCACGAGTTCGGGCCCGGCCGCGTGCCGGGCGAGGGCGTCTTCGCGCCGGCCTCGGCCGACGCCGCCGAGGACGAGGGCTGGGTGCTCTCCCTGGTCTACGACGAGGGCCGCAACACCAGCGACCTGGTCATTCTGGACGCGTCGAACTTCGACAAGCCGCCGGTGGCCAGCGTGGCGCTTCCGCAGCGCGTGCCCTTCGGCTTCCACGGCAGCTGGGTTCCCGCCCCGAGCTGAGCGCCACGCTCGCCCCGACGCGGCTGCGCAACTACTCGGCGGCCCGGTAGGGCGGGTCGGCCAGGGTGCGCACGTAGGCCACCAGGTCGCGGATCTGGTCGTCGGCGAGTACTTGGCCCCACGGCATCATCATCTGCGATTTCCCAACCGCGGCCCCGCCTTCCACGATCACCTGGAACAGGTACGCGTCGCTGAGCGCGTTCATGTAGGCGCCGTCGCTGTGCTTGGCCGGCTTCGGGTCGAGCGCGGCGGCGACCGGTCCGTCGGCGTCGCCTCGCTCGCCGTGGCAGGACGCGCATTGGGACGCGTACAAGGCCGCGCCGGCGGCGGGGTCGCCGCCCTGGCGGGGAGCCGGGGCGGGCGGGGCGGCGGGCGGGCGCGGCGGCTCGGGCGTCTCCGGCACGCTCGGGGGCGCCGGCGTCGGCGGCTGCTCGGGAGCGCCGCAGCCGGGCGCTGCGAGCAGCAGGCCGAGCAGGGCGGCCGCGAGCGGCCGCGGGAGCAGGGGAGCGCGTCTCATCCGATGGCCTCCGCGGCCGCGAGGAAGGCCGCTTCGAGCTCGTCGTACGTCCGGGTTACGGGGAACCGCGGGAACTCCGCGATCACGTTTTCCGGGGGGCGAAAGAGAATGCCGGCGTCGGCTTCCGCCAGCATCGACGTGTCGTTGTAGGAGTCCCCGGCGGCGACGATCCGGAAGTGGAGCGCGCGGAATGCCTCCACCGCGCGCCGCTTCTGGTCCGGCAAACGGATCCGGTAGTCGACGATGCGCCCGTCCTCGGCCACCTCCAGGTTGTGGCACAGCAGCGTCGGAAACCCGAGCTGGCGC